>JANYAY010000099.1 GCA_025361065.1 Deltaproteobacteria bacterium | reverse complement strand
CCATCGATTCCGCCTAAATCAACGAAAATACCGTAGTCCGTAATATTTTTAATAACGCCCTCTACAACGCTTCCTTCTTTTATATTGCTTAATGTATCTTTCTTTTCCGATTCTCTTTCTGCCGCCACAATCGACCGGCGCGACAAAACAACATTACTGCGCTTCCGGTCATATTTTAATACATGAAAATCCATCGATTGACCGACAAATCTATCTAAATCTTTGATCGGGCGGGTGTCTATCTGTGACCCGGGCAAGAATGCAACCACACCAATATCGACGGAAAGGCCACCTTTAACCTTTTCAACAACTTTACCTTTGATCGGAATGTTATTTTCACAAACGTTCTTAATCTCATCCCAGACTTTTAGTTTTGCCGCTTTATCTCTGGATAAGATCAAATTTCCTTCAGAATCTCTCTTGTCAATAAAAACTACTATATCATCGCCGACAGAAACATTAATATTCCCTTGTGCATCTCTAAGTTCTCTGGCTGGAATAAAACCTTCGGTTTTCCAACCAACATCGACCATCACCGTATCTGCATTAATTTGCACTACCTTACCGGTAGCTATATCACCGTACTGTATTTGATTGAGACTCTGCTCATAAAGTTCTTTAAAACCCACATCTTCATCTTTGGATTGAAATGAGTGAGTTGCTGCGTTTTTGTCTACGTCCTCTTCCTTTTCTTTAGCAAAGTTTAAGTTGTTATTGTTGACCATTAAACAAACACCCCCCTGTTTTTTATAAATCTTGATAATCATAACCGCCTAACATACTGAAAATTAAATAGCAAGATAATTCCAGCGTGATTTTCGTCGTTTTATACTCAGAATCAGGTTAGGGGCCGTTACAAAATAACCATTAAACTCCTAACTATTTCTTTACGGCCCCTAATGCCGGTCATGATATTTTAATGTTACAATTATTGCTAAACAACGGCTTATTTATCTGACATTTGCTGGATAATATTTTCTACGACTTCCGGTACGGATAATTTGGTTGAATCGATAATTATGGACGATGAAGTTGGTTTTAATGGGGCAATATCACGTTTTGAATCCTGCTCGTCTCTTGCCGACATATCTTTTTGAACAGATTGCAGCTCAGGCGAATTGCCCTTGCCCAGAAGTTCCTTATGCCTTCTTTTTATTCTTTCTGGAGGATCAGCATCAAGATAGAATTTATAATCAGCATGGGGGAATACCACCGACCCCATGTCCCTCCCCTCTGTGACTATACCGCCCTCGGCACCTGCTTCTCTTTGCAGTTCAAGCAATCGTTGACGAACAATGGCAAAAGCAGATATTTTCGATGCAGTCAGTCCAATTTCTTCTGTGCGGATTTTATCTCCTACATCCTCTCCATCTACATATACCTTCATCTGACCATCAATATTTTTCAAAACAATATTAATATCTGAACATAAACTATCCAGTGCGGAAATATCATCCAAAATAATTTTATCTTTCAGAGCTTTATACGCTAACGCACGATATAGTGAACCAGTGTCTAAATAGATATAGCCCAGTTTTTTCGCCAGCATTTTGCTCACGGTACTTTTACCAGCACCGGCCGGCCCATCAATAGTTATGATCATTTTTTTACGCATATATTAATCCTTTTTATGGGAAATACTTACAAAGGCTTTCTTGCTTTAAAAGAGCAAAAAAGATAGTATATCTTTATATTACATTAATTTTAAAAAAATAATTATGTGGAAATTCACTCAAAATCAATATATTTCTTTAGTCATTGTCCTTTTTATTTTATTTATTCGGACAGGTATTTGTTTTGCCGAATTCACAATTGACGATGAAAAGAAACTGGGTAAAGAATTTTACGATAAATTGCTCAAACATCATTTGCTCACAGAAAACAGACGTTTGGACGAATACATAACTAAAATAGGTAACCTGATTCTTCAAGGTAACAAACAGGTTCCTTTTGAGTTCCATTTTTCTATAGTCAAAGATTCTGCGATCAATGCCTTTGCCACCCCCGGCGGATATATTTACATCAACAAAGGTCTTATTAACGCTGTAGAAAATGAGGCGGAATTGGCTGGAGTTATTGCTCATGAAATCGGCCATGCCAATGCCCGCCACGTTGCCAGTATCATTGAAAAATCAAAGATGATTAATATTGCCACTCTCGCCGCCATCCTGGCCGGAGCTTTCCTCGGTGGAGGAGGTGAAGCTACGGTTGCAATTGCCTCTTTTTCCATGGCCGGCGCCGCCAGCTTAAGTCTGAAGTACAGCCGGGAACATGAAGAAGAAGCAGATCGTTTGGGAATAGAATATCTCGTAGGAGCCGGATACTATCCTGCTGCAATGGTGGACTTCCTCAAAATTATGAAAAAATACGAGTTCATATCCAAGAGCATGCCTTCTTATCTAATGACTCATCCCGGCACCGATGAACGGATGTTTTATCTGGATAGTCTTATTCTGACAACCTATCGGCAAAAAGGATTAAAAAATATCATTGGTAACTTAAGCAGAATTCAAGCCTTGCTTATGCTCGATGGGGACGATTTAAATGTACGGTATAAACAATTGGAAGCTTCATCAGCTAAAGATCCCGCAAATGTTGATCTGCTTTATGCTCTTGCTCTTGCCGAAGACAAGTTGGGTAAGATCAATGACGCTGTGAATCATTATCAAAAGGCCTTAAGTTTATCGCCTCAGGATGAGGATGTTTTAAAATCATTAGGCCAGATATATCTGAGAATGGGGAAAGCCGACCAGGCGCAAGCTTACCTTCTGCGCGCCAGAGCCATTAACTTCGATAATGATGAAGTAACTCTGGCTCTGGGAAATGCTTATGACGCTTTGGGCAAATACGATAATGCCCTTGAATGTTATCTGAAATTGGAAAATAAAATACTTGATGAAATTGACATTCATTATTACATTGCCATGACTTACGGCAAATTAAATATCATGGGCGAGTCTCATTATAATTTTGGTTTATATTTTAAAAAACTCAATAAGAAAGACAGCGCTCTTTTCCATTTCAAAAAAGCACTGGATTACTTTCCTCAGGGTTCACAGCGCGCAGAGTCCATTAACCAGACAATAAAGACGTTGAAAAAATAACATAGCGCCCAATGTGAGAATTCAGTTTGTTTTTTTGATGCTTAATTTTCGACTCTTTATTTTCAACTTGACATAAGAAATATCTATGTCTATTTATAAATCCAACAGAAATTGGGAAGGATTAAAACAATGCCGATTTTTGAATTTCAATGCAAAAAATGTAAAACCATATTTGAAGAATTGATTTTTTCATCTGCCGATGAAAAAAAGACGGTCTGCCCGAAATGCGGGTCGAAAAAAAGTGAAAAATTAATGTCTGTTTTTGCCGGCAGCAAGTCCGGCTGTTCCTCCTGCGCTTCCACATCTTGTTCAACTTCGTGAGGCCACTAAACAGGCGGCAGGTTGCCGCTTCCGGTCAGATAACGTGATACTTTTTTATCATTGCGAAAATTCCCGCAATGCATTATAAGACCCCTGCAATCAATCACCTCGCAGCAAGCTGTCGAGGTATGAAATGAAAGTCATTGTATCGCAGCAAGCTGCGGAGAATTGCGCTCGTCCCGCTTAAGCGGGATAAAATCAATTCATGTCTGGATACTATTAAGATTGCCACATCAGCAATGTGCGTCTGCGCAATCAACTGGTGAAACAACTTAATATAAAAAATATTTTTCAGGAAAGGAGTAATTACGTGAATATTCTCATTTTTGGACCTAATGGCAGTGGCAAAGGAACTCAGGGAGCAGTCGTGCAAAAGAAATATGGCATACCCCATATTGAAACAGGTGTTATTTTCCGGCAAAATATATCTAAAAAAACTCCTTTGGGAGAGAAAGCGAAAGCGTTTATTGATCGCGGTGAACTTGTCCCCGATGATATTACTATTCCCATGATCCTTGACCGTCTAAAAGAAGACGACGCCAAAAAAGGTTGGTTACTCGACGGATTCCCCCGTAATTTGGCCCAAGCTGAAGCACTGTGGAAGGCACTGGAAAGTGAAAAAATAGAATTGGATTATGTTATAGAAATTGATCTGGATCGCGATTCCGCGAAGAAAAGAATCATGGGCCGCCGACTCTGCAAAATGGATAATAACCATCCCAACAATATTTACATCGACGCCATTAAACCTCATGAACACGAAGGCAAAACGGTTTGCCGTGTCTGCAATTGCGAAGATCTTACCACCCGCGCCGATGATCAGGACGCAGCAGCAATTGATAAACGTCATGGCATTTACTATGACACCAAAACAGGAACTCTGGCTGCCGTCAATTACTTCAAGGAAAGAACTAAAATTGTTTCCGTTGACGGTCGCGTGGGCGTAAAAGAAGTATCGGAAGCTCTTTTAAAGCAGCTTTCCTAATTTGCAGGGAAATATTTATGAAAAAGCCCCCCGGATGTTTTGGAGGGCTTTTTCATCTTAAGCAATCAACTACTCGCAGCAAACTGCGGAGAATTAACGCTCGTCCCGCGTGAGCGGGATTAAACAATTATGGAAAATATTAGAAACTTCAGCATTATCGCGCATATCGATCATGGCAAGTCCACGCTCGCCGACCGACTGATCCAGTTTACCGGTGTCTGTAATGAAAGAAATTTTCAGGATCAAATGCTGGACAATATGGACATCGAGCGGGAACGCGGTATAACGATTAAGAGCAATGCCATCTCCCTGCCCTACCATGCTAAAGACGGCAAGGATTACATCCTCAACCTGATTGACACGCCGGGCCATGTTGATTTCTCTTATGAGGTCTCCCGCTCTCTGGCCTCCTGCGAAGGCGTTCTGCTGTTGATTGACGCTGCTCAGGGTGTTCAGGCGCAGACTCTGGCCAATCTTTACCTGGCAATGGAACACAACCTTGCGATAATACCGATCATCAATAAAATTGATCTGCCTTCCGCTGATATAGACCGGGTTTTGGAAGAAATTGATTCGGAACTGGGACTCGATCCGGACACGCATATTAAATGCTCCGCCAAAGAAGGTATCGGCATTGAGGAAATTCTGGAAGCCATTGTCGAGCGCATTCCACCGCCTGCCGGAGATGATTCCAATCCTCTGGCTGCTCTGATTTTTGACGCCAAGTATGATTCCTTTCGCGGCACAATCATTCACTGCCGTGTTTTCGAAGGAATCGTTAAGAGCGGCGATATTATCAGATTCATGTACAACGACACAACGTACAAGGTAGAAGAAGTAGGTCATTTTCTAATGACCCGCACCAAGCGCGAAAAACTCAGCGCCGGAGAAGTGGGCTACATTATTGCCGGCGTGAAGACCGTGGCTGATGTGCGCACGGGTGACACCGTGACGCTTCAAAATAAACCATGCTCTCAACCGCTGCCGGGCTTCAAAGAAGTCAAACCGGTCGTCTTCGCTTCGATCTATCCGATCGCTTCCGACGATTATCAGGATCTGGCTGATTCTCTGGAAAAGTACAAACTCAACGACGCCTCATTCATTTATGAGAAAGATTCTTCCGCCGCACTGGGACAGGGTTTCCGCTGCGGATTTTTAGGCCTGCTGCATCTGGATATCGTTCAGGAAAGATTGGAAAGAGAATACGATCTTTCCATTATACTATCCGTACCGAGTGTGCGTTATCGCTTCACGCTCAAAGACGGCAGGGTGATTTACGTGGATAATCCCACACACTATCCTGATCCTGCAGACATTACCAAGGGCGAAGAGCCCTATATCCGCGCTGCGATGATGCTTCCCGAACGTTATCTCGGTTCGGTTATGAAGCTGTGCATGGAAAAGCGTGGAGTTAATTCCACTATGAATTACACCGGACCGGGACGAGTGGAGTTGTCCTATGAAATGCCGCTGGCTGAAGTTATCTTTGATTTTTACGACCGTTTTAAATCCGTGACTCAGGGTTATGGCTCCTTTGATTATACCATTATTGATTACCGCGAAAGCAATCTGGTTCTGATGGATATTCTTGTCAATGGCGAAAAAGTTGACGCATTGTCGCAAATTGTTCACCGTGAACGGGCGCGCTCCCGTGGGTTAAATGCCTGCGAGCGTCTCAAAGAAGAGATCCCGCGCCAGATGTTTAAGATCGCCATTCAGGGCGCCATCGGAGGCGAAATCATCGCCCGCAGCACCATCAGCGCTTTCCGCAAAGACGTAACGGCCAAATGTTATGGCGGGGATATCAGCCGCAAAAGGAAGCTGCTGGAAAAACAAAAGGCCGGCAAGAAACGTATGAAGATGATCGGCTCCGTGAGCATTCCGCAAAGCGCGTTTTTGGCGGTACTGAAGTCCGATACCGACTAGGCTGAAGACTGAAGGCTGAGGGCTGAAGGGAAAAAATAATTGCTTGCCACCTTCAGGTGGTCATTCCCGCGTAGGCGGGAACCCAGGAATAATTATAATAAACGCCGAAGGCACAAAACAGACCTTCAGTCTTCAGTCTAAAAACCTGTTGCTGACCGCTCAAAGTCGAGGACGCCTTCAGATATTAAGAATGAGCAATAATATTAAAGCCGGCCTTTACATTCATATTCCCTTTTGTCTGAGCAAATGTGCTTATTGCAGTTTCTATTCGATTAAATCCAGCAAACTTATTCCAGACTATCTGGCGGCACTTCATAAAGAAATCAAGTTCTACAGCAAAAGCTTCAACTCATTTGACACTATCTATATAGGCGGCGGCACACCATCCCTGCTAAGTTGCGACCAACTGGCGAGTATTTTCTCGGCGATCCATAAAACATATAAAATTACTACGGATGCGGAAATTACGCTGGAAGCCAATCCTGGAGATATTTCGCAGGACTTTTTAAAAACACTGCGCAGCATGGGCATCAATCGTTTGAATATTGGCATACAATCTTTCGATGACAAACTTTTGAAATTTCTGGGACGCAGACACTCATCTCGGGAAGCAATAGCTGCCATCGACCAAGCCCGACAGGCCGGATTTGACAATCTGGGAATAGATTTGATTTATGGAGTTCATGGCAACGGCATTAAGTCATGGAAAAATACGTTGCTCAAAGCAGTACGCTTTTTACCGGAACACATTTCCTGCTATCAGCTATCCCTGGATACCAAAACTCCTCTTTACAAAACATATAAACACAGCGGTTTTTCTCTGCCCGACGAAAAAATTCAGGCAAAATTCTTCATGACCACTTCCGAATTTCTGGAAGATGAAGGGTATATCCATTATGAAGTGTCCAACTTTGCCCGCAATAAACATCTCCAATCACGACACAACATGAAATACTGGCGTCATGTGCCCTATCTGGGGCTTGGCCCGGGAGCGCATTCTTTTCTTGATCAAAAGCGCTGGTGGAACAAGTCTTCCGTCCGCAACTATCTGAAAGAAATTGGCGCAGGCAAAATGCCTCTGGAGAATTACGAGCAACTCAGTTTGGCGCAGTTGCAATTGGAAGCGTTATTTCTGGGCTTGCGCACCAAAGCCGGAATTGACCTCCGCTTTTATCAACAAAAATATGGAATGGATTTGCTGGCCGAAAAAAGACCGATAATTGAAATACTGCGGGAAAATAAACTGGTGAAGTTAGAGCTCGGATTTCTGGTTCCGACGCGCAAAGGTCTGGCAGTAGCCGACAGCCTGGCGCTGATTTGATAATTCCCCTCGTCAATCAACCACGACCTTTGTTGGCGTCGTCGGTTTCATCAACGTATTTATATAATAAGCCTCGTCACATCATCCTAACCACCCCGCGGATTTGGAAGACGGAGGAGTGGAATTTTCCAAAGCCTTCACACGTCTATCTGCTGAGGGGCTAATTCGCGGACAGCATAATCGCTATATATTTTTTCTTTTATGAAAAGGTCAAATAAATCAGAATCGATATACTTATCTTTAACCATAAAGCCCATTATTTTTAATGCCTCGCCCAGAGTCTTGCCTTTTTTATAAGGCCTGTCTTTGGCGGTAAGAGCCTCAAAAATATCGGCCATCGCAATGATACGTGATTGCAGCGATAATTCATCGCCTTTGAGCCCCATAGGGTAGCCGGTACCATCCAGTTTTTCATGATGTGCAGCAGCATACATGGAAACATTACGCATTTTCTTCGGGAAAGGAAGTTGGGAAAGCATCTTATAAGTTACCATTGCATGGTTATTAATTATGTTTCTTTCCTCATTATTGAGTGTTCCACGATTTATGCTTAAATTATAAATTTCATCTTCGGAGAGCAGCGGCATTATTTGTCCGTCAACAGTCAATTGCCGTTTACCGATCTCTTTAATCCGAGCAACCATATTATCGTTAGTGAACTCACTGCCATTGTTTAATTCAGCAATAAACATATATTCTTCATTAAGTTGATTAATGGCTTCTGATATTTCTCCGGAATATTCATTTTTTTTAATATTCTGATTATCCGGACGTTTGTTGTGAATTTCCAGATTATATTCTTTTTTGAGTAATTCAAAGCGTGTTCGGACTTCATTTACACGGTCATAGACAGTCTCCAATTTAGTTGCTTTATCCACAATATGCTCGGGAGTTGTAATTTTACCTACATCATGTAACCAGGCAGCAAGACGCAATTCCCGCAATTGATCATCTGTTAATTTTAGTTCAGCAAATTTGCCTTCTTGCGTTTCATTGATCTTATTGGCAATTGTCATTGATAATTCGGCAACACGCCTAACATGGCCGCCTGTATAGGGAGATTTCTCATCTATGGCCATAGCAATTGTTCTAATGAATGATTCTAATAAATTCTGTAAATCTTGTATCAGCCGATTATTGGAAAGGGCAATTGCCGCCTGCGACGCCAGTGATAAAGTCATTTCCTGAGATTCGTACGAAAATTTTATGACATTTTCTTTTGCCAGATCCTGTGCATTCAAGAGCTGTAAGACGCCAATAATATCGTTTTCATGGTTACGCAGGGGCACAACCAGCATTGATTTGGATCGGTAACCTGTTCCCTGATCAAATTTCTTTGTGCCTTCAAAATTGAAACCTTGCGCATCATAAACGTCCGTAATATTTACCACATCTCCGGATATCGCCACATGAGCAGAGACATTGGCATGATTGGGGCTGCCGTCAGCATTTTTTAAATTCACAGGAGGCCAGGTAATTTTTCCTCCGGTACCACCCATGCGCACACCCAGTGAATTATTCTGAACAATCGCAAAATTAAGCTCCGTTTCATCATCCGAAATTATATAAAGTGTTCCGGCATCGGCATTGGTAAACTGCCGAGCTTCATCCACAATCATTTCCAGCAGGCGATCCAGGTTTTTTTCAGCGGAAAGCGCGGTACCAATCTGGGCAAGTCTTTTGATTTGGCTGAGCTGACTTTCCGTAAACTGCCGGACATCTGTAACCAGCCTGCTCAATAAGCTGTTTATCTGATCACTATAGGAACCACTGCCAATACTGCTATTTTCATTGTCGGTCATAAAACACCTTTAGGGCGGATTTGTTATCTGACTATAACAGAGGTCTTTTCTTTTTCAAGGCGTTTTTTAATTTTCTCTAATTCCTCTTCCGAATAACTTTTCTCCTGAAGGAATTTTTTATTAAGAGTTTTTACCGAAACAAATTTTTGTAAGGCATATCTTTCGGCACCGGAAATCAGTTTGGCAATTTTCAAAATATCTTCGGGGGTAAGCTGTGATTGCACAATCGTCGTGCGGAATTCATGGGGAATTGCCGCTTTTAAAATAATCTTTATACTTTCCTTTATTTTTTCCGAGGCCACGGGCACACCGGCAATACTTGCATATTTCTCCAACGGTCCCTTTATATCCATGGCAATAAAATCAAGCAGCTTTTCATCTAAAAGAGCCTGAATGACATGTGGCTGTGATCCGTTGGTATCCAGTTTAACGGCAAATCCCCTTTTTCTTATTTTTTTGATGAAGGTCATTAAATCAGACTGAATAGTAGGCTCACCGCCGGTAATTGTCACCGCATCGAGCTTTCCCCGACGCGTATCGAGAAAATCCAGAATATCGTTTTCTTTAATGCAGGGCGCAAATAACCTCGGCGCCACCAATTCTGGATTATGGCAATAAGAGCATTGGAAATTGCACCCCTGTAAAAAGACAATGGCACAAATTAATCCTGGATAATCAATAAGTGATATTTTTTGCAGCCCACCGATTTTCATTTTTTAATTTCCTTTAATTTTAGACGCAACAATACATTGCTGTTAATACTTCCCCATATGTTTAATCCCGCTGCTGCGGGACGAGCGTTAATTCTCCTCAGCTTGCAGCGATATAATGACGTTTATTGCATAGCTCGACAGCTTGCTGAAAGGTGTTTGATTTATTATCTATTAAAAGCTGAATTCCTGACGCAAACCGAACTCTTCTTGCTTGCCTTTGTTCCACTGTTTAACGGGCCTTAAATAGCCAACCACGCGTGAATAAACTTCACAATTATCGTCACAGGTTGGACACTTTTCCTGTTCTCCTTTAAGATACCCGTGTGACGGACACACGCTGAAGGTGGGGGTGAAAGTTATATAAGGCAAATGATAATTATAACACATCTTTTTAACTAATCTCTTTACCGCCTGGGGATCATCAATTCTCTCCCCGGCAAATGTATGAAACACCGTACCGCCGGTATATTTTACCTGAATTTCATCCTGCAAATCCAGTGCTTCAAAGACATCATCAGTATAGTTCACCGGCAATTGCGTGGAATTCGTATAAAACGGCTCGGACTGTTTTGCGTTGCCGTCGCTGGCGCAGATAATATCATTATATTTTTCTTTATCAATCTTCGCCAGGCGATAAGAAGTGCCTTCCGCCGGCGTGGATTCCAGATTATAATTATTTCCGGTTTCCTTCTGGAAGTCGATGAGCTTCTTTCTCATAAAATCGAGAACCTGTTTCGTGAAGGCCTGGCCTTCTTTCGACGCAATGTTTCTGCCCAGCAAATTTAAACAGGCTTCATTCATCCCGACAAGCCCGATAGTGGAAAAATGATTCTTCCAGTATTCTTTGAATCTTTCCTTCACATTGCGTAAGTAATACCTGGTGTAGGGATAAAGATTACCATCGGTAAATTTTTCCAGAACTTTCCTTTTCGTCTCCAGACTTTCCTTCGACACTTCCATCAGTTTTTCCAGGCGCTGCAGGAAATCTTTTTTGGACTTGGAAAGATAGGCAATACGCGGCATATTAATGGTGATAACACCAATGGAGCCGGTCAGGGGATTAGAACCAAACAGCCCGCCGCCCCTCATTTCCAGTTCACGATTGTCGATGCGCAAGCGGCAGCACATGCTCCGGGCATCTTCCGGATTCATATCGGAATTGATGAAGTTGGAGAAATAAGGAACGCCGTACTTTGCCGTCATTTCCCACAAATCAAGCATATTGGGATCGTCCCAGTTAAAATCTTTCGTAATGTTGTATGTAGGAATCGGGAAGGTAAATACTCTTCCCTTGGCATCGCCTTCCGCCATAACCTGCAGGAAAGCTTTGTTAAAAAGATTCATCTCTTCCTGAAAATCTTTGTATGTCTCTTTTTGGGGCTGACCACCGATAATCACATGCTGATCCGAGTAATATTTTGGCACCGTAAGATCCAATGTTACATTGGTAAAAGGTGTCTGGAAACCAACTCTAGTCGGCACATTAATATTAAAAATAAATTCCTGCAGGGCCTGTTTCACTTCCGTGAATTTTAATTTATCATAACGAATGAAAGGAGCTAAAAGAGTATCAAAATTGGAAAAAGCCTGCGCCCCGGCCGCTTCTCCCTGTAAGGTGTAAAAGAAGTTTACCACCTGGCCTAAAGCGCTGCGCAAATGTTTGGCCGCTTTGCTTTCCACCTTGCCGGAAACACCTTGGAAACCCTGCAAAAGCAGATCGTATAAATCCCAACCGACACAATAGACAGAAAGCAAACTCAAATCATGAATATGGAAATCTCCGTCATTATGGGCTTTTTTAATTTCCGGAGTATAAATTTCATTGAGCCAGTAGACCTTGCTGACTTCCGATGAAATATAGTTGTTCAAACCCTGGAGCGAATAATCCATATTGCTGTTTTCATTTATTTTCCAGTCAGCCTTTTTCAGATATTGATCAACAAGATCAACTTCCATCTTATTGGTTATATCACGTAGACGGGCATGTTGATCACGATAAATAATGTATGATTTAGTCGTCTTGCGATATGAGGAAAGTAAAAGAACTTCTTCCACGATATCTTGAATTTCTTCTACATTAAGAACCCGGCTATCAAATAATTTTTCGGCAAGATTTAAAACTTTGATGGTTAATTTACGGGCTTCCGGAAGATCAAATTCACCTGTAGCAGCACCGGCCTTGGCAATGGCGTTAGTGATTTTTTCAACGTTGAATTTGACCAAACGGCCGTCTCTCTTTTTGATTTTTGTATTCATCTTGCCCCCGTAAAATGGATAAAAAAGGAAATTACTACCCCCTCGATGACGCTATATATTGGGGTTGGAAGGCACAATACCACTACATATAGTTATTATCAAGAAAATAAATATATTATTTCTGAAATATTATAAAAATCCCGACTTGCTTTTTGGACATATGAAGTTTATGAAACAAACAGAATTTTAAGGAGGATGACCATTTTGCAGATTAATAAAGCTAAAGTAGCTAAAATAAAAGGTTTTTTAGACGAGCGCGAAGCCGATCACCTCTATAAGCTGGCACTGTCTGCCTCGGAAAAAGGCCCCTGCCTGGAAATCGGCAGCTATTGCGGAAAGTCAGCCATCTATATTGGCAGCGCCTGCAAAATAAACAAATCCGTTTTATTTTCTATCGACCATCATTGCGGATCAGAAGAGCAACAGCCCGGTGAAGCTTATTTTGATCAGGATTTACTGGATGAAAAAACGGGAAAAATTGACACCCTAAGACTTTTCCGCAAGACGCTAACCGATTTCCATCTGGAAGATACAGTGATTCCGGTTATCGGCCGCTCGGCGATAGTCGGAAGCTATTGGCAAACAGCGTTGAACTTTATTTTTATTGATGGCAGTCATGCTTATGATTCAGTACTCGCCGATTACCAAGTGTGGTCAAAACATCTGCTTGCGGGCGGCTACCTGGTCTTTCATGATATTTTCCCCGACCCATCCAAAGGTGGTCAGGCACCCTATCAGGTTTACCAGATTGCTGTGGCTTCTCATTTATTTGAGGAGTTGCCTATGTTTGAATCAATGGGAATATTGAAACGAAAAGCATAATGTTCATTCGGTTCTTACGCACTCGCTGATTCGTAAAGGGATTATACTGGCGGCATATGACACTCGCTTTAGCACCTAAGAGTCAAGCATACGGGCATCTGTTAAATGCTAATAACTACCATTCGAAATATTTAACGACGGCCTTCACGCGCTGAGTGTTCCTCGCGCGGAACACTCAGTCACCGTGGAAGGCTCGGTTCGGCAATTCCTGTTGTGATCGACACTTGTTGTATGGATTGCAAAAACCAGGTAATTGTGCTTTACCAAGTTTGAGTGGCAGATTCGATTGTAACAGCCAAGGTGGCACGTAGCCAACTGAACTTCTCTTTCATGAAATCAAAATCAGGGCCGGACGTCACGAATCTCGCCTTTCCCTTGATCAAGAAACCGGCACCAGCACCATGTAAGCCTTGAACCTTACTGCTCCCCAATGTAATCAAAACATCCGGATTGTGCGCAATGTTGGCCTCCGTCTTGTTCATATAACCTGCGGGGATAAGCAGCCGTTCATCTTGCGATATTCTGAGGTAGCTATTCCAGGTATTGACCATGTGAAGCCCATCAGGTCCCAGGGTGGCAATTGCAACAACTCCGTCCTTCTTCATGATTTCCTGTAGTTTCTCCGGGATCATCGTCTGTTCCTCCTGTTGTTTGGTTTGTTATTGTGCCGAATGTCCTGGGCATGATCGGACGCTCACAGTGATAATAGTACGATTTCCGTTTATAATCTAAATTAATGGAAATTTTAAGTTTAACGCTTTCAGGAAGAACATCACGGGAAAAGCCTTCATCGATATTATTATTTTTCGTCGCTGGTAAAGCTTGCACCATCAATAACTAAATGATTTTTAATAGCTATGATGTAGTGAATTAAGGTTTGGAAGAAAGAGTAACACAAAGCTACCCCCGACTAGTCCCAGGTCAAGGGCAGCAATTTCTTGGAGTCTTTCTCTTATCCCACTTCGTAAGCCCTTATAGACCTATGGTTTCGGAGAACTTTTGTTTCTGTTTTTCTATTGCTTTATGTCCCTGCTCAAGTGTTGCCATGATCTCTTTCTTAGCTTTGTCCGTCAGGTCAATTCCTTGATCAGCAATATCTGAGGCTTTTTCCTTTAAATCATTTATGAAGTCATTTACATCGTCAATGGTGTCCTCAATTAAATCAGCCGTGCTATTTTTTGCGCGATGCGCTGCCCTTATAATATCTTTCCGTGTCTTACGGCCTGACTTGGGAGCATAGAGAATTGCAATAGTCGCGCCTATCAACCCACCTATTAAAAAAGCGCCACCGATCTTTGTCGTGTCGTTATTCATAATATCCTCCTTATGTGATGTTTTGGTTTATACTTCTGACTTTCTATCTTTAACTTATAAAAATCAAATGTCTTATAACGTAATCGTGCCTTTTTCTGTTAGGATACAGCAATACCGTGGCAAAAAAATACGAGATCCACCTATGCCGTCTCATCTTTTTACTGGAGTCCATCATTTAAGAACTGGTCTATAAGGGTGATAATCACCACAAAGACCCTAGGATTATTTTTTGTTAACTTCCAGGAGAATAGACTCAATACGCGCATTGCATTATCTTATATTTATAAGGTAGTGCTGCTTATCATCAATGTCAATGGTGGTACCGATGTTTGTCGTCGGACATGAATTATATTTATTACTGATTGAAGTCCTGGATATTTGTAGAAGTTTACGATTTGAAGATTGCAGGAAGACATGTTGATGTTGCCACCTGCGAGTCCGCGCATGCAGCATAAAAAACGAAGATTGCCACTCTCGTATCAGAAATCGCTGATAAGTCAAAACTTTCTATAATTTTTGCTCCTTTAACCAATTCAATATTATATCTGCTGCATCCTGCCAGCGATCCTCAAGCATCAAATCATGAGCTGTATTGGTAAGCAGCTGTGCTTTGGAGTGATATGCTTTAGCTGTGGCTTCCATTTGCCCTTGAGAGAAGATCCTGTCATTCATGGCCCCGACCAGCAGTATAGGGTCTTGCACTCTCTCTGGCTTAGGCAGACAGAATATCATATCTAAAAAACCTCTGAACGATTCGTCCTGTAATCTTTTGTAATATGTCTCAAACTTAGCAGCAGATATATTTTCCGAAAAAAAAGCCTCACGTGCCAGCTCAGGAGTACCTACGACTGGATATAGGCTCAAAGTTGAAAGGGCCTTTAGGAAAATCAAAAAATGGCGTCTCGCTATCCCCAATGCTGTCATCATTATACCTGTAATCGGAACAGGAGCCAATAATACTGCAGCAGGAACCCGATGAGACTGTAGATATTTCTGAACTATCAAACCGCCCATCGAATGACCTACGAGAATGGGAACTTTAGACATCTGTCCAACTATCTGCAAGACATCATCTACATAATCCGAAATACTCCACCAACGCAGACCTTCCCGCCCTTCGCTATTTCCGTGTCCGCGAAGACTTAAAGCATACGCATCATATCCTTGAGCGGCAAAGTATGGTAAAAAATGATCTTCCCAGCACCATGCACCATGCCACGCCCCATGAATAAACAAAACAGGAGTTGATCTTCTTCCATTTATCGCTGGATGTCTTATTAATTCAATTTTCATGGATTTCTCCTTAATCCTATTTCAATCTAAAAAAAAATCCCGCTCTATTTCGAGATACGGGGTCTATGATTGATATAACCATAAATAACCTCATCGGGTTAATAATTATGTTACAGGCAGGATGTCATGAAACTGATGATACAATCGCACCTATGACCTTTGTTTGTCAATAACAATGTAAAGTCTAACTCCGATATTTGTCATCGGACGTGAATTGTGTTTATCACGGATTGAAGTTTTGCATCTTTGTTGATGTTGTCGATTGATTGACTTCAGGAAGAAAGACCTCTTAGACAAGTAAGCAAAAATGGATATAGACAATTTTGATGAACTCATAAAAAGTCGTAATATTCATTTTTTCGAATTGACCTTCACGGTCTATTCTCTTATACTTCAAATCCAAAAATCATCGATATTGTATTGGAATTCATCTCATGAACAAAACTAAACCTCACCTGGAAGAAAGATCCATTCCAAAAAACATTTCCTCCAAACATGGAGCTTCGCTAAAATCGGCTTCTTCCGACCCTGTAAATTCCATTGCCTTCAACAGGGGATATCCTGTCCCGGAAGATCTTTTGCAGAATCTGCGTTATGAATATTTGAGACGCGAACTATGGGTTCCCCTGGAATTGAGGGAAGGGAAAATAATAGTAATCGTTGACAATCCCAACAATATTATCAAAAGGGATATGATTGAAAATATTCTAAAAACCAAATCTGTAAAATATGCTTTGGCGACAAATCAGGATATATTAAAATTTATCGAATACTTTTATGACGTCGGCGAACCGGAAGATGAGTATATATCTTCCTCCGGCGTAAAGAGTGAAACTAAAAAGGAGGGGCTCAATGGTTTTTCTGAAGCTGATGTCAGTATTGTTAAACTTGTCAACGATGCAATAAATGAAGCTTATGATAAGCGTGCTTCCGATATTCATATTGAGCCTGATACGAAAGATAAACTGGTCAATATCCGCTTGCGGATCGACGGTGAATGTATCCATTATAAAACATTCCCCTATGAATACAGGGCGGCTATAGTTTCGCGCATCAAAATCATGGCTAATCTTGATATCACGGAAAAACGTCTTCCGCAGGACGGGAAGCTCAAATACAAGGTGCCCGGCGCCGATGAAATCGAACTCCGGGTGGCCACATTACCGACGCACGGTTATATAGAAGATGTAGTATTGCGCCTGCTCACAAGGGGGAAAATAATGACCCTGGACGAACTGCGCATGCCGGAAAATTCACGCAAACTCTTCCAAGCCCAACTGACAAAACCTTATGGCCTTATTCTTCTCGTCGGACCGACGGGCTCAGGAAAAACAACTACCGCCCATGCCGCGCTGCAGATAATCAACAAGCCCAACGTCAAGATATGGACGGCGGAAGACCCAGTAGAAATTACTCAGCAGGGAATAAGGCAGTTACAGATACATCATAAAATCGGCCTGGATTTCGCGGCGGCAATGAGATCATTTCTGCGCGCGGATCCCGACGTAATAATGGTTGGGGAAATGCGGGATTACGAAACGGCAAAAATGGGCATAGAAGCATCAACAACCGGTCATCTGGTAATGAGTACGCTCCATACCAATAATGCTCCGGAAACCATAGTACGCCTTCTCGATATGGGTATCGATCCCTTTGCTTTCGCCGATTCCCTGCTCTGTGTCCTTGCCCAGAGGCTCGTGCGCTGCCTGTGCAGCAAATGCAAAGAAGCTTATCATCCGTCACCGCAGGAATATGCCGAACTTGCCCATCATTACGGCGAGAAAGCTTTTAGTGCGCTGAATATTGCCTATAATGACGACTTTAAACTTTACCGGGCAAAAGGATGTGACGAATGCAATAACATGGGATACCGCGGCAGAATGGGAATCTTTGAATTACTGATTGCCTCCGACAACATCAAGCAGATGATCACCAGCCGCAAATCCATCGCTGCTCTGCGCAAAACGGCAATGACGGAAGGTATGGAGACACTCTTGCAATGTGGCGTCATTAAGGTCATCGCCGGGGAAACCGATTTGATGGAAGTTTTGAGCGTTTGTCTCAGATAAATTTTTCGGCAAAAGGAGTGCTAAATGTCCTTCGTCATGTTTTTACTTTTAAAAATCCCGACAGTTCCGCTGGGCATTATTATCGTGCTCTCTTATGTGCTTTTCTCCATAGCCGGTTTAGTTATTATCCGCAAGTTTCATAAGCCGCAGAAATTGAAGCTCCACAATGATGTTGCGGGCTTTATTTTTGCAACTCTAGGTGTTATTTATGCGGTTTTGCTCGCCTTTCTGGTTGTGATCAATTGGCAGGATTTTGATGAAGCACAAAAGAACGTGGCCAAAGAAGCTAATTATCTTGCCTCGGTTTATCGGGACTCTACTCCCCTGCCTGCCGCGTTTCGCAGTGAGCTGAAAAACAATTTGGTTGATTATGTAAATTCCATTATTGCCGACGAATGGCCGATAATGATTAAAGGTGAAAGAAGCCCTAAAACGCAAGGCACTCAGGAGAGAATATGGAGACTTTTCAGCAGCTATCAACCCCGCAATGAAACGCAAAAAATATTCTTTACGGAAGCCCTTAAAAAATTAAATGACGCCAGTGAGATGAGAAGGGCGCGGATTTCTCAGGCCAGTTCTACTATCCATCCTATTCTATATTTTGTTTTACTCATCGGCGGCTTGCTGACTATTTCGTTTACCCTATTTTTTGGTTCGGAAAATTTTGTCCCGCAAATAATCATGACTTCCATGCTTGCGGCGATGATTGCCCTTACACTCTTCACTATTATCGTTCTGGATTGCCCGTTTGCCGGCGACATCAGTGTTAAACCGGATGTCTTCAAAAGTATCCTGACAACCTTACTTAATTAATGGCCAAAAGTGCCGAGGTTTTATATGACAATTAATTTATCGGAAAAAAGAAAAAAACTGGCAATCACAATCATCGCCGGCATTCTGGGTAACTTCCTGGCTTTGCTCTCGAGCATGCTCACGCCCATGCAGCCACAGGTCTGCTTTGACTTTTCCCATCTCGCCACGTTTATGATTGCCATTGCCTTCGGACCCGGATATGGTTTTCTGGCCGGCGTTATTGCTTCGCTGCATCCCTATTTCCATTATGCCGTTTGGGGAATTTACGGCCCGTTTTTCGGTCTGGCGATAATCTTTGGCAAAGCCATGACCGGCTTTTTCTGCGGGCTTCTGAGAGACAAAATGTCTACTTATTTAGCGATCAGCCTGGCTTACATTCCTGAATCTCTTTTTACTCTGGGCTTTTCGATGCTGATGAGTCTGTTCTTACCGGCAGGCACTATGAGTTGGGAAATAATAAGCGGCATTTTAATGGAAGGCTGGGTAGAAGTAATTATTTTTGCTTTCGTCATTGATAACATCGTCCGCCGGAAAATCATTGAAACAGCGATCCTGATGCTGGAGATATTTATCATCATGTTCCTTGTCCACAAGGAATTCATCGAGACATTGCTTCTCCTTCTTTTGATAACTCTGATTACCCTTATTCTTTTCGAAATAATTGAGCCATTAACCAGAAAGAAAACACAAAACAGACGGAGGCAAACAGACAATCCAAACAAAATAGAGCAAAATGAGTAAAGTTACTCCGCCCACTTCCACACACAGTTATTATCCGACAACACCGCTTGCAGATAGCCTCGATTAACGTAATCGCCGATTGTCTTATTAACAACTGCAACCTCGGCTTTTGTATGTGTCTCTATCCTCCGACAGAGTTCCGGAAGTGCCCTGTCCGGCGAACCCTGCAAAAAAGCGTTGTCAATCACGCCGTATTTTTCAATAAGATCTTCCTTTAGAACCTGATAACTCAATTGCATCCGCCAATGGCCTTCCACCTGTAGATTTTCCAGCGGTGTATTTGTGCCTTTTTCATAACCTTGCAGTTGCCTTTGCCAATCCTTTTCTATTTCTGCATCAAAGCGGGCCACAAAATCTCTTTGCTCCTGGGGCGATAGTGCTGCCGTCCGGACTATGGCATCGTTGGCATCATACTTAGCCCAATCATCCGTTAATATCTGCAAATCATATTTATCAACTTTTTCCCGCACTGTTGTCCCCGGAAAAGGCGCCAGAAAATGATAGCCGTAAACAATATCCAATTCTTTGGCCAGTTTGGATGTTTGCGCCAGAGTTTCCTTCGTTTCTCCCGGTAGCCCCACCATGAACGAGGCATGAGCCAGCATGCCAACCTGCTTACACATTTTTACGGCATTATGGACCTGTTCGAGTTTTATGCCTTTTTTAATCGTCTTGAGCATGTCCTGATTGCCTGTCTCCACACCGAAGCTGACGCTGTCACAACCTGCAGCAACCATTTCCTCGAGCATTTCCCGATCCACCGTATCCACACGGGCAAAAGCGCTCCAGGTAAACTTTAAATTCCGGTCTCTAATTCCGGCGCATATTTCCTTTACGCGCTCCTTATCGGCAGCGAAAAGGTCATCGGCAATATTGATGCGCTCGAAGCCCAGCGATATAATTTGTTCCATTTCTTCTAAAACATTATTTGCCTGGCGTCGGCGTATCTTGGACCCGACCATCTTGCGTCCGAGACAAAATATGCAGGAATTAGGACAGCCCCGCCCGGTAATCATACTGACCGGAAACCCCAGGGCCCGATACCTGGACACCGGCAGCAAATGACGTGCCGGAAGCGGCAGAGCATCAATATCAGATATAAAATGTCGTTTACCGGTAACAACAATTTCGTCATTGTGGCGATAAGCAATTCCACTGATATTTTGCCATTTACTCCTGTCTTTCAGAACAGGGGTCAGTTCCCTGATGGTTTCTTCCGCCTCACCTAATAAAATCAAATCAATTTCCGGATATTTTTTTAAAGATTCCTCCGCTGTAAAGGAGACATGCGGTCCGCCCATCACAGTGAGAATTTCCGGATTAATACATTTGACATCACGCAGTATTTTCTGCGCCTCATAAAAGTTCATCGTGACGGAACCGGCGCCGACAACATCCGGCTGAAAATCATTTAACTGCCTCTCAATTTTTTCTTTAGAATAGCCGGAGACAATATAATCGAATATTTTAACTTCCGCGCCGGCGGCAATAAAGGCGGCCGCTACATAAGTTATACCCAGCGGCGGTGAGGGAATCTCGGTGAGTGGATAAGGTGCGGCAATAATAGCAATACGCAATAGTCAGTCTCCTTTATGCGGAAAGAGCATAGACCTGAACCATCCGGCCAGTGAATTTCCCGCCATATTCTCCCGGTCCATCCTTTCAAAATCAGCAGCCAGTTTAGCCGGATCGGCCAGCCAGTGGATTCTTGATTTCAATGGTTTTTCAGGGTCGAGGTATTTCAGCACTGCTGCGGGATTGCCCGCAGCAATGGCATTAGCCGGTATATCTTTCAGCACAATTGATCCGGCGCCGATAATTGCATTATTCCCGATGGTAACACCTTTGTTGACGCTGGCGTTTTCACCGATCCAGACATTGTCGCCTATCTTTACAGCTGCGGTGTTGCCGACGGGAAGGCTGCGGTCATAGATATCATGCCAATCGGAATCGGTTATGGAGGCATTCTGCGCCATCATGCAGCCATCACCTATCGTTATGGCCGTTGCCGACAAAATGCGCGTGCCCGGACATACTAAACAACATTTGCCGATTTCAATTTTCCCGGAATTTTTTTCTTTCGGCCACACGGTAAGCCTGACCTTCTTATCCGGTGTGGCAATAACCGTTGTATAATCACCGATGGAAACGGGGCCACCGAATATTTCCACCTGCCACGGCTTCATAATGTGCATGCCGCGGCCGAAATATTCGCATTGCGGGGCTAAATAATAATAGGCATACCACTTTTGAAATTTATTATAATATTTTTTAAGATAATAGGGCCGGTGATCTCTTCTCATTTTTTCAGCTACTTAGACTGCAATGACAATGAGGAACCGTCATATAGTTCAGGAAGTTCTTCCGCCCAGAATTGATGACTAAAGAGCCCTGCCGCCGGAGTTATTTCATTTAAAGCATCCCAAGCCATAAGCACTGCCGCCGCCGTCCAACCGGTTTTTTCTTCCGGCCAGATAACACTATCAGGAAAGGTAACTCCCATCCAGAAGGAACCATCAGAGTATCTTTTATCAGTCAGCCAGCTGAAAATCATCTTAGCCCGGGAAATATCCCCGATGGCCGCCAGTGCCAAGACAAACTCCGAAGTCTCCGCCATGGTCACCCAGGGACGGTCGGAAACACAACGCACACCCCATTCCGGCACAACAAATTTTTCCCATAATTTATCTATTCGTTTTTTCGCTTCTTCACCGGTTACGGCGCCGCAGAGAATCGGATAATACCAATCCATGGAAAAACGTGATTTGATCATGTTAAAGAGGTCCGGTTTATCTTTAATGGCCTTACCAAGAAGTTTAGTTGCTTTTTCCCAATCGGGACGGATTTTGCCGATAATTTTAGCAATGGCAAGTGCACACTTGATGCTCATATAAATTGAACTATTCCCGGTAAGCAACGCCATCGGATCTATTACACCATCTTTATTCCGCGCCCAGCATATTTCACCTTCGGGTGCCTGCATGTTTACGGCGTATTGAATACCTTTTGATATTGCCGGCCACATTGATTTCAAAAATTCTACATCGCGGGTAATGAGGTAATGGTGGTAGACACCTACAGCCAGATAAGAGGAATGATTGGTTTCTTTGGTGTAGTCAATGATTTTTCCGTTTTGAATTGCCGACCACCAACTGCCGTCAGGAAGTTGTGATTCGGCCAGCCATTTATAGGCGTTGACGGCTTCATCATAAAAACCGCTGATGCTTAAACCCATAGCGCTTTCGACATGATCCCAGGGATCAGTCTTGCCACCGACAGACCAGGGTATTTCCCCGCTTTCTTTCTGGAGGGAAACAATAAAAGCACCTACCTCTTCGACAGAGATAATGCTTTTTTTATCACTGATGGATAAATTTAATTCCATGGTCAACCTTTCTTCAAGTAAAAAACTATGCTTTTGCCCATAAGCGGATTCAAAAGACCTTCCAACATCCTAGTCAGAAAAGGTTTTTGCATAATATCCCATTCCAGAAATCTTTTATAATATTTAACCAGCCAATGGGCCTCATTTTTCAGACCCACCATGCATTTAAGCCACCAGTAAGGAGCATGCAGTGCATGTTTATAATTAATCTTCCAGCATTTAATCCCGTGGTTTGACAACATTTCCCGCAGATGCTTTTTTTTATAGATGCGGATATGCCCGCCTAGTTCACTATGATATTCCGGAGAAATCAGCCAGCAAATTCTTTCGGGATAATAGCGGGGAACGCTGATTATTAAATTACCCTGCGGCTTCAATACCCGCACCAGTTCCTGCAAGGCGTTATGATGCTGAGGAATATGCTCCAGAACTTCTGAACAAATAACACAGTCAAATGTTTCATTGGCAAAAGGCAGTTTATTGACATCGGCTTTCATCACGGAAGAGTCATTATTGGGGTAACCGAATATTTCCCTCAAATCCTTCAAAGACTGACCGGCTTCACGCAAGTCTTTCTCATTTTTATCAATGCCGACTATTTTCAAATCAGGAATTTTCATAAGTTCCCGCATATGCCTGCCTGTTCCGCAACCCGCATCCAGAACAACACTTTTTGGTTGCAGTTTCAGTTCAGTAATATCAACGGTAACCATCGATTGCCTCTCGGTAAACGCTTACAACATCGTGTGCCGCCTTTTGCCAGCTGAAAACGGAATTAACCCGTTCCAGACCGGCACGAGCCAATCTGACCCGCTCACCTGTGTCATCGAACAGATAATTAATTGCCTTGGCCAGAGCTGCGGAATCGGCCGGTGGAACGACAATTCCGGCATCGCCCACAACTTCCGGTAATGCTCCCCCGCTGGTGCTGATGAGCGGCACTCCACAGGCCATAGCCTCCGCCGCAGGAATGCCGAAACCCTCATACAAAGATGGCACTACCGCGACAGTAGCCTCGGAATAATACCGGGCAAAATCTTCATTCTTAATCCGTCCCGTAAAACGAACTATATCGCCTATGCCTAATTTCTGGATAATCTGCCGGATAACGCTGTCTTTCTTCGGCTCACCGATTACAGTTAAAGTCAGCGGACGTTTTTTTCTGACTTCCGACACGGCCTCCAGCAAATAACGCAATCCTTTAAGCGGTGTATCCGCGCTGTTGGTAACAATAAGAGAATTATCAGGCCTCCGGGGATTTTGCACAGGATAAAAGAACTCCATGTTAACACCATTGTACACAACACGAAATTTGGACTCATTAATGGAAAATTCCTGCGCGATGTCCTTGCGGGAGCATTCGGAAACGGTGATGATATGAGACAACTTTCTGGCCACTTTCTTTTGCATGTCAATAAACGAATACCAGTGCCTTATTTTCATTTTCCTGTATAGAGATCTGGCTGCATTCAGTTCCTCCTGCCTGTCCACGGTAATCGGGTGATGAATTGTGGCAATAGTGGGAATACCAATCTCGGCGATCGAGCCGATGCCGTAAGCCAGACATTGGTTATCATGAATAATATCATACTTTGCCTGATGCCTTTGCAGATAATTATGCGCACGGACACCGAAAGTGTATGGTTCCGGGAACCCGCCGGTGCACATGCTGATGAATTCATACATATTCAGGGGATGAGCGAGATCGCGAAGTTTTTTCACTCTGAACAAATGCTCGGCGTTATAGAGATCGAGGCTGGGCAGCTTGTGCAATTTTATTTTCGGGTCGAGATGCGGATAAGGCGGTCCGGACAAAACTTCCACATTATGCCCCAGATCAACCAGAGCCTTGCTCAAATGCTTAACGTAAACACCCTGGCCACCGGAAGATGGATTGCCCCGGTAAGTCAGCATACATATTTTCAACGGTTGTTTGTCAGCTTTTTTAGTCACGTGCACACCTTCTTCAAAAGGTTCTGCGAATTGGCAAACATGGCGGTTATTTCTTCCGCAGCCATTCCTGCTCCTTGCGCAATTTTCCTTGCCATTTCTTTGCTCACAAAATCTGTCGGCGCGTGAGCATCGTTATCCAGGACAATTTGCGCTTTAAATTTGCGGGCAAGCCCTGCGACGTGGCCGTTGCTTAAGCTGTGACCTTTGCGGGTGGTGATTTCCAGATAAATGCCCCGGGATGCGGCCATTTTGACTTCTTCTTCGGTTATCAACCCCGGATGCGCCAAAATATCAATATCCGCCTGCAGTGCTGATTTATTTGTTCCGGCCGGTACCGGTTCCACCAGCGTTTCGCCGTGGACAATAATTATCTTCGCCCCCAGTTTGCGTGCCTCGTCTGCCAGATCGGCAATATCGCGGGGATCAACATGAGTCAGTTCAATTCCCGGCAAAACCTTTATCTTGCCCTTCTCCGTTATTTTTAAACAGCCTTTGATCAGGCGGGGAATGATAAAATCATAATTAGAATGATCCGCGTGATCTGTGATTGCTATCGCTTTATAACCGGCGTAATGCGCCCGCTGGGCCATTTCCGCCGGTATTAATTCACCATCGCTGAAGATGGAATGAGTGTGCAGGTCGATCAAGTTTAGCCTCCTTATCGGAATATGCTAATTATCCGCAGTTGATTAACAAATTTACGCCCGCTAGTCAACAAAGATATAATACCATTCACTTCCGAAGGGGCTTGTTATTTAAGCACACCGGGAATTGCTAAAATTCGATAAGTTGCTGATGGAGGAATCATTATACTGAAAGAATATTGTCCTTATCGCAAATGCCTGCATGAGGACTTAAGCCTGCCGGTGACGCAGGCTCAATTAATTCATGCCTGCCGAACTTTTCTGATAGCTTCTTTTTCCCTCTTTTTTAACAGCAGAAAAGTCGCCGAAACACGGCAGACATTTCTGCCTTGAGCATCCGTCACCAGGCAATCGCCGATAATCAGGCTGCTTCCTTTCTTAAAGACAGTTGCCGAAGCAATGATATCGCCCGAGTTTACCCCCGCCAGAAAATTACTTTTGAGTTCAATTGTGGTTATTGCTTCATCGGGCTTTAATTGAGTAACCATGGCATGAGCAATAGCCTCATCCGCCAGTGCGACAATCAGGCCGCCCTGCATTCTGCCGGCGGCCTGCAGATGTTCAGGACGCACAGGCATGCGAAACTGAGCATAGCCTTCTTTTAATTCGACAGGCTCTATGCCAATAAAATCCATAAAAGGATTCAGCCCCTTTTCTCCGGCTATTATCCTTTCCAGATATTTAGTGTAATTAGTAATAATCGGCCTCTGTAAATAATAACAGATTTAAGCAACTACATTATACGCTAAGGGATTAAGCGGAGAACCGGCCGGAAATACGCGCGCTGCCAGTTCCCGATCCAGCATCAAAATGCCTTCTTTGGAATCTTCCACCATAGCCAGTTCGCGGGATACTTTCTCCGTATTTTTTTCTTCCTCGATCTGTTCATTTAAAAACCAGGAGAGAAGCGGCTCCGATGTGTAATCATTTACCTCGCGCGAAATTTTGATGAGATTATTAATTTTGGCGGTAATAAACTTTTCGTGTTCATAGGCATCTTGCATTGCTTCCAGAGGTGTTTTC
>JANYAY010000098.1 GCA_025361065.1 Deltaproteobacteria bacterium | reverse complement strand
TGCTGCACAGCTTCTTCTTCCAGCGCCTTAAAATCAGACACGGTAAAAGACTGATGGATCCGGCGGAAATAAATAGACCGGATCAGCCGGTAGACATTTTCAATCGAAGTTGGTTCCGGTGTAGCTATAAAAATACCGTTCTGTGAGATCAGGAAAAAATCAAGAGTGTTGAAAGAAGTTCCCGCACCGAGATCGAGCAAAATGCAATCATAATTCAGTTTCGAGATGGCCCGCATGGTTTTTATTTTTTGTTCATAAGGAAGATTGGCAATATCCAGAGAGTCATTAGCACCGCTGATAAGGAAGAGATTAGGTACGGGTGTTTCCAGAACAATATTTTCGAGAACGGGAATATTTTTTCTGATGAAATCGGAAAGGTTTTTCTGGGGATAAGGAACATTCAGCAATGTGTGAAGATTTGCTGCACCCAGGTCAAGATCAATCAGGAGAGTCTTTTTGCCTAATCCCGCCAAAAGCCGTCCTAAAGTACAAGTTATAAAACTTTTACCAGAACCCCCCTTACCTCCGCCAATTGGCCAGATATAAGCCATAAGTCATCCGCCGTGTATTTTTGCAATTTCATATACGATAAATTAATAATATTCAAGCATTATGTTGAATTCAGGCCGTGTTGTCTGTTCACAGGTGAAACTGGGGAATGTCACCGGACACGCATATGCAGAGTTTATCACAGGCTCAGGAAAATGCCTTGGGAAGACCGGCAGCGGCAAACATTGCAACCCGTGTGCAGGTAAATTAGCGTGGATAACTTCCTTGACTTCCGTATATTTTATCCATACAAATACCAATCAACCACCTCGCGAGCGAGCTCACGAGAATTGACGCTTGTCCTGCGTGAGCGGGATTAAATTTATATAATACGGATTTTCCATGATTGATCGTGAACCGGAAATTAAAGTCGCTCTGCTGCAGAATTATCGCGAATCTGCAATAACTTTGAATGGGAATTTTTATCTTTCCGCTAAGCAGACCGCCGCAGAGCTTCTGAACATCCGGAGCCTGGCCGGAAAAGTCAGCTTAAGCAATGCATCGGGAAAGGAATTGGCCTCGAGGAAAAAAATAAGGCTTGCAGCGGGTAAGAATTCGACTTTTACAATGGATGTAAAAATAGGTATCGGCTTTCATTGGCAGCGGATCGTGCGTCAGACATTTAAGGGAAATATAATTCTGCGGACCTGCCCCGATTTCTCTTTCCATCTGATTAATGAAATCCCCCTGGAAGATTATCTTGCCTCCGTCATTTCTTCGGAAATGTCGGCACAGGCGCCGCTGGAGTTTTTAAAAGCTCAGGCCATTACTGCCCGCAGTTGGCTTGTCGCCATGCTGACGCGAAAAAAAGGAAATGCCCGTGATCTCCCTATTGATCAAACAGACAATAATGAAATAATCCGCTGGCATGATACTAACGATCATTCTTTTTTCGACGTCTGCGCCGATGACCATTGCCAGCGCTATCAGGGAATCACGCAAATCACCTCGCCCGCTGTAAAGACGGCAATTCAGGCAACCCGCGGCCTATATTTAGTTGCGAATAATAAAATTTGTGATGCGCGCTATTATAAGGCCTGCGGCGGGCGAACGGAAATTTTCGCCTCAGCCTGGGAAGATAAATCATTCCCCTATCTCCAGAGTGTGACTGATCATTTAAGCCAGTATGCAGCCATTTCTTCCGAGGATGATGCAGGAATTTGGTTGCGCAGCAAACCGGCTGCCTACTGTAATACCGAGGACAAAGCACTGCTTGGCGAAATATTGCCTTCTTTTGATCAGGAAACAATGAATTTTTACCGCTGGCAGGTAAGTTACACCCGGGAAGAGTTGGAAGAAATCCTTCAGAAAAAAACCGGCATTGATTTCGGTGTGTTGCAGAATCTGGTGGCCTTAAAACGCGGCCCTTCCGGCAGAATCAGTAAATTGAAAATTGAAGGCACAAAACGGACCGTCATAGTCGGCAAGGAATTGGAGATCCGCAGCTGGCTTTCGCGAAGCCACCTTTTGAGCAGTGCTTTCGTTGTATCGATAGAACAGGCGAAAGATGGTAAAATTCAGCGGTTTATTCTGGATGGCGGTGGTTGGGGACATGGCGTTGGTCTATGCCAGATTGGTGCCGCCGTTATGGCCGCCAAAGGATTTCGCGCTGAAGATATTTTAACCCATTACTTTTCCGGTGCAACTTTGCTGAAATTGTATGAATAACGATGAATAATGTTTTGCTCATTAGAATACATATCCTTATTGCCCTTGCGCTCATCGGCATTATTGCGGCCTGCGCCGGCCCGAAACAGCATGTTTTATACACCGAAAAAGATTTCCAGATCGCGTTCAATGAGATTTATTTTAAAGGCAAAGCAAAAATGGAAGTACCCGTAAAATATGGCCGCGCCGATCTTGTCAGCGATGATTACGCCATTGAAGTAGATAAACTCGACAATTTTCATGAGGCGATCGGTCAGGCTCTGCACTATGCCAAAGAAACCGGCAAAAAACCGGCGATTGCCGTCTATATTGTGGATCAACGACAAGTCGACAGGGAAAAATTGAAATATGTCCTGTGGCTTTGCAGCTACTATAAAATCAAAGGCTGGTTTATCAACGACGAACTGGAAAAGGCAAAAAAGAAATGAATCAACCTCCAATCATAAAACTAAGGACATAGTGGAATATCTGAGATCACTTATAGATTCATGCCGGACCTGATCCGGCAGCCGGATGTCGTCCCGATCTTGTGACCTTCAGGTCACGAAAGTCGGGAACCAGAATATTTGATGAAACTCCCGGATTCCGGCTCAAAGGCCGCAATGACATGCCGGGGACAAAGAGGAACAGATGATTGCTTTGCGCGAAAACGAAATGGTGATCCATGTCTGCATTGAATAAGAGAAGGCCTGCAATAATCCGGAATCCCTGGGCCTGGGTGCCCACCATCTACCTCGCTGAAGGCATTCCTTATATGATCGCCATGACCGTCAGCGTTGTGCTTTACAAAAACCTGGGACTCTCCAATACACAGATCGCCCTTTACACCAGTTGGCTTTACCTGCCCTGGGTGATAAAACCCTTCTGGAGCCCCTTTGTCGATCTCTTCCGCACCAAGCGTTTCTGGATTGTGCTCATGCAACTGGCCATCGGCGGGTCGTTTGCCTGTGTTGCTCTGACGTTACCCGCAACGGATTTTGTCCGATATACCCTCGCGATGTTCTGGATTATGGCCTTTTCTTCCGCCACACATGATATCGCCGCCGATGGGTTTTATATGCTGGGGCTCGACACGCCGCAGCAGGCAGCTTTCGTCGGTGTACGCACGGTCTTTTACCGCGTGGCCACCATCGCCTCCAAAGGCGGGCTGGTTGTCATCGCCGGCACCTTACAAAAACAAGGCTATCCGGTTGCCTCCGCCTGGTCGATCACTTTTCTGGTCGCCGCTGCGGTTTTTCTGGCCCTCTGCCTGTATCATTTCTTTGTCCTGCCTTATCCCGCAGGTGATCACAGCGCACCGCTGGATAAAGGTAAAGGATTCCTGGCGGAATATTTCCGCATCATCACCTTGTTTTTCCGGCGCAAGGATATTGTTATTATCATCTGCTTCTTTTTGTTTTACCGTTTTGCTGAAGCGCAACTGGTGAAGATGGTTGCGCCCTTCCTGCTCGATTCAACGGCAAAAGGCGGACTGGGACTGACGACTGCTGAAGTCGGCTGGATTTACGGCACGGTGGGTGTCGTGGCCCTGATGCTGGGTGGACTTCTCGGCGGTTACGCCGTTTATCGGAAAGGCTTGAAATTCTGGCTGTGGCCGATGGTGCTGATCATGCATGCACCGGATTTAATTTTTGTGTATCTGTCCCATGCGCTGCCGACAAGTTTATGGCTCATCGGCTCCGCCGTGGCGATTGAACAATTCGGCTACGGTTTCGGCTTTACCGCTTACACGATGTACATGATCATGGTTTCGCAGGGAGAGTATAAAACCGTCTTTTACGCCATCGGCACCGGAATCATGGCCCTCGGCATGATGCTGCCCGCCATGGCCAGCGGCTGGATTCAGGAAATGCTCGGATATAAAAACTTCTATTTCTGGATATTAATCACCACCATCCCCGGCTTTATCGTCGCGGCGCTGGTGAAGATTGATCCGGAGTATGGAAAGAAGTAAGGGATTAGGCTGAAGGAGCGATGTTTTTACTCAGTGTCTGAGGAATATTCAAGTGCCGAAATATTTGCCGGGGAAGAAGCCCTTTCCCCGCGTAATGCCGGATTCAATTACTGCGGTCGGGGAAAATGAGGCTTTCAGTTATGCCGAGGCGAATATCGAGGTCTGAAAAAAAGTAGAGGCAGAAAGGGGTTATATGCCAGGCAAATATGACAAGAATTTCACGAAACAAGGTTACGCAATGCATTACCGGAAAGGAATTGACGGTATTCCCTTCAAGAATTGCGTTCTTCAATTCAAGGTAGAGTTAACGGAAATATCGCCTTTGATCTGGAGGCGGATACTGGTGCCTTCCAATTACAATTTCTGGGATTTGCATGTAGCCATTCAAGATTCACTGGGATGGCTTGATTATCATCTTCACCATTTTAGCATTAAGAAAAAAGGGAAAAAGGCAAAAGACGATATTGGCATACCTGATTTCGACAGGTTTGATGACACACAGGAGATTTACCCGGGATGGGAGATTTCCCTTTTTTCTTATTTCCATGATTTGGGTACGACCGCGACATATACCTACGATTATGGTGATTCATGGCAACACAGCCTACAACTCGAAGGATACCTGTTCAAAGAGAAGAACGTCAAATACCCGATTTGTATTGATGGCGAAAGAGCATGTCCGCCGGAGGATTGTGGCGGTAAGCATGGTTATGTTGAGTTGTTGAAGACATTGTCTGACCCTGAAGATGAAGATTATGAAGCAATGAAAGCATGGGTCGGCAAGGGTTGGGACCCTGAAAAGTTCGACAAGAATTCCATCAGGTTTGATAACCCGTACAATCGGTGGAAAAAAGCCTTCTTGGGAAAATAAGAGGAGATGTAGGGACTGTTCCCCGAACAGTCCGCAACATAACCCGGTGCAATATCCGGCGTGCTCGGGGATAACCTAAATCTCCCGCGACAGGTGATAGAAAATTTGACGGCGTAGTTCATCGCAATCACCTTGATTGACGGATTAACCGAAAGGAAAAACGAAAATGACCATTGACTTTTTTTGCTGGAATAAGTGAACAACCTGCCGGAAAGCGAAGGAGTTTCTTTCGCAGAAAGAAGTGATAATCAACGACCGTGATTTTTTCAAGACTCCGTTCACGCGCGCAGAAATCGAGGCGCTCCTACACGGGAAACCTGCCGCCGATATGTTCAGTTTCCGTTCCCCCAGTTTCAAGGCGCTGGGGCTGGAGCAGGAAAAACTAAACGATAATGAGCTGATCAATCTTATGCTTAAAGAGCCGCGTCTTATCCGCCGTCCCATTGTTAAGCTTGGCAAAATGGTTTACTTCGGTGCGGACAGCAAAAAGCTTACGGAAATTTTGCAATAATGGCATTGCCGGAGTATGGTCGTTATCCGGCAGTTAGAATACCCAAGCCAATACGTCAAAGGTACTCAAATTTTCCAAAACGATCACATCTTTAAAAGAGGTGAAAAATGGCTTACGATGATGGTTTGGCGCAAAGAGTTCGGGATATACTGGAGGAAGAGCCGGGATTTGGCGAGAAGAAAATGTTCGGTGGTATTTGCTTTTTACTCTTCGGCAACATGGTGTGCGGCATTATCAAGGATGATCTGATTGTCCGAGTCGGCGCTGATAGATACTCAGAGATGCTGAAGATGCCTCAGACAAAGAAATTTGATATCACCGGCAAGCCGATGAAAGGCTGGGTGATGGTTTTATCCGCAGCGCTGGATTCTGATGAAGAGCTCAACAATTGGGTGCAGAGGGCCCTATCTTTTGTTCGAACACTGCCGCCGAAGTAAAGGGTGGAGGCAGGCTGAAGACTGAAGGCTGAAGGATCAAGGGAAATGCTCCTCTTTATTTCTCGATCACAAAAGAATCGATTCGACTATTGTGCAACGCATTGCACAACGGACTTGACTTTTGTGCAATGCTCTGCTAAATAGTCGCCCATGAAACGCTATCTTTACGATTCGATAAAAAAAGATTTGCAAAAGAAGATGGTTATTTTGACCGGGCCGCGGCAAGTCGGTAAAACCTGGCTGGCTAAGGCACTCATGGATGAATTCAAGTCCCCTCAATATCTGAACTTTGATAATACAGCCGATGCGAAGATAATCAATGAGCAGTCATGGCCTGCCCAGAATGATCTACTCATCCTTGATGAAATTCACAAAAAGCCGGAATGGAAAAAGTTCATCAAAGGTGCCTTTGACACTCGCGCAAAAAATCAAGCCATGCTGATTACCGGCAGCGCGAGACTGGACACTTTCCGACAATCCGGCGAATCACTGGCCGGACGTTATTACGCAATGCGGCTTAATCCGCTTTCCGTATGTGAACTTAAAGATTCCATTCCGCCTGACGAATCTCTGGCACTGCTGAACCGGCTAGGCGGATTTCCAGAGCCTTTTTTATCCGGTTCGGAAACGGAAGCAACTCGTTGGCGCAATCAATACTATACGGACTTGATTCGCGAGGATATTCTGGAATTCGGCAGACTGCAGGAAGTGCGTTCTATGCGGCTGTTGCTGGAACTATTGCGCTCCCGAGTCGGTTCACCTGTTTCTTATACGTCGATTGCGCAGGATATCCAAATTGCGCCCAATACAGTGCGCCGATATGTTGATATTCTGGAAAGTCTTTGCATCGTGTTTACCGTGCGGCCTTTCCATACCAATGTGGCCAGGGCCATTCTGAAAGAGCCCAAACTGTATTTTTATGACAGCGGTTTTGTTCTGGGCGATGAAGGAATCCAACTGGAAAATACCTGTGCCGTCTGTCTGTTAAAACATGTTCAGTATTTGCAGGACATCACAGGTGAAAACATTGAGCTGAACTATATCAAAACCAAAGATGGCAAAGAAGTTGACTTTTCGCTCAGCCGAAAAGGAAAGGCGACGCATCTCATTGAAGTGAAGGCCTCTGATGATTCACCTTCCGCGTCATTAAAGCTACTTGCCAAAAAACTGCCGGAAGCATCAGCTATTCAAATTGTTCAAAATCTACGGCGCGAACAGCAGAAAGATAACATCTCTATCATCAGCGCCGGTAAATGGCTTGCGCAGTTGTCTGCCTGAATGGAAGAAAAAGGTATGCAAAAAAAACAGATTAAAACAGCATTTATTCTGGGCGCTGGGCTGGGCACACGGCTTCGGCCGCTTACCGAAAACACGCCAAAACCGCTTTTACGGATCGGCGACAGGCCGATTATTACTTATGCGATGGAGCATTTGCGGGCAGTTGGGGTGCAGCGATTTATCGTCAATACGCATCATTGCGCTGAAAAATATGCCAAGGCTTTCCCGGATAACAACTGGCAGGGAATCCCGATCACATTCCGCCATGAGCCGGTGCTTCTGGATACGGGAGGCGGCATCAAAAATATTGAAGATTTAATTGCCGGCGAGGAACGGATAATTGTTTACAATGGCGATATCATTACCAACCTGCCCCTGGCGCCGCTCATGGACCGGCACTTTTCCGACAAAACAGAAGTTACGCTGGCTTTGCGCTCGCAGGGACCGTTGTTGAATGTCAACATTGATGAGAACGGCTTTATCTGCGATATGAGGCATATTTTAAAAAATCCGGGGGCCAAAAGCTGTCTTTTTGTCGGGATTTACATTGTGGAAAAAGCATTTTTGAATCGCTTACAGGCGGGGAAGATAGAATCTATTGTACCGCCACTCATCGCAATGATTAAAGAGAATCCCCTTTCTGTCGGTGGTGCTGTGATCGACGATGGTTATTGGTATGATTTGGGGACGCTGGAAGAATACGAGAAGTTAAAGAAATCAGGCTTGAAGAACTAATAATTGTTCCTTTGTCATTCCGTGCAAGCGAAGCGCGACTTTGAGCCTGCCCCGTGCTTGACACGGGGGAATCCAGTATTTTTAGTAAGTTCTGGACGCCGGTTCGCGTGCCCTTCAGGGTATTCACAGGCATGACGGTGTTGATGGTTCTATCTGCTATTGCGACACAGTCTCCTGCGCCGGTATGACAAAAAAGTAATTTTACGGTACGTATGGAATAATGGCAATTATGGAACGTATGAACAAAGAAATACAAAAATTTTTAACCGAACATGTGGACGCGACAGGATGGGAAATCATTCCCATCAAAAAAGGCGGTTCCGACCGCAGTTTTTTCCGCGTCTCGCTGCCTGATCAATCCAGTTTTATATTTATGCACTATGGCACCGAGGTGGAAGAAAACTCCTGCTGGGTCGGCATTAATAAGTTTTTGGCCGGCATCGACGTTTGCGTACCGCAGATCATTGCTCAGGATTCCCAGCTTCATTTCATTTTGCTGGAAGATTTAGGCGATATTGATTTGTGGTCGCAAAGGACTCTGCCCTGGGACAGTCGCCGCGAATATTATTATCAGGTGCTGCGGCAAATCCGCAAACTGCATGCCTTTGATCTGACGGAGCTGCCTGCAGGCCTGCAACTGGCAGAAAGTTACAGCGCAAAACTGTACCACTGGGAACATGATTATTTTCAGGAAAATTTTGTTGGAGCGGTTTGCCGATTGAAATTGTCGCCTTCTTATATAAATGATTTGCAAAAGGAATTAGCCGGATTGATCGCCCGCCTGCAAAAAATAGAACCGTCCCTGATTCATCGTGATTTTCAATCGCAGAATATCCTCCTGAAAAATGGCCGGCCGGTGCTGATTGATTTTCAGGGTATGCGTCGGGGCTGCCTGTTTTACGATCTGGGCTCACTGATCTGCGACCCTTATGTTACCTTTACGGCCGATGAACAAGGCGAACTGCTGAAATTTTATTATGAGCTCATGAAACCAGTCTATAGCCTCGATGTGTTTACTTCGAATTTCCGGGAGGCTGCGGCGCAGCGGCTCATGCAGGCGCTGGGAGCATATGGTTTTTTAGGATTAAAAAAGAACAAACCGGATTTTCTGGGCCATATTGATAACGGCATCAGTAATTTACTGACAGCAGCAACTAATGCGAAGAACTTGCCCAAGCTCCGGGAGTTGGCAGATATTTGTGTCCACAAGCTTGCCCAAAATAAATAATGTGAATGGTGGAACCGCTACGATTGTTCCACCCAACGGATGATTACAAAACGAGATGATAATTGTAGGGTGGATGAAGCGAAGCGCATCCACCAACGAGGATAATCAATGAGCACTTACCTTCGTGTATATCACCCGGGTGGTTGCTACTTTTTTACGGTGGTGACGCATGATCGTCGCCCTATTCTGACTAGGCCGGATGTTATAGAAAGACTGCGGATAGCATTTCGTCATGTACAGGAAACTCGACCTTTTACTATTGACTCCATTGTTGTTTTGCCAGATCATATTCACTGTATCTGGCAATTACCACCTGATGACCATGATTTTTCAATACGTTGGCGGCTCATCAAGCATTATGTTTCCATCGGAATTGATGCACTACTTAATGATCGGAAGGAAAAACTGCTCTGGCAACGTCGTTTCTGGGAACATTTGATTCGCAGTGAAGAAGACTGGCGACGGCATATGGATTATATTTATTACAATCCGGTAAAGCATGGATATGTAAAAAGAGTTACAGACTGGTCGTCTTCTTCATTTCAGCTAGCCGTGAAACAAGGTTTGTACCCTCAGGACTGGGGAACATTTGAACCGGATAGTGTTAAAAAGATGGATATAGAATGAATAATTTGGTGGAACCGCTACGCTTGTTCCACCCTACAGAAATGGAAAGAGCGCAAATCGCTAAAATGTAGCTAAATCGCAGGGTGGATGAAGCGTTAGCGCATCCACCAATATATTTTCCCTGTGACAAAGACATTGCAAGCAGGCGGGCGATATGCTAGAAAAATTCACTATATTTCAAGTTTCTGGAGCAGGCTATGAACGTAAAATACGAACCTCAACAAATTGAAGAGAAATGGCAAAAAAAGTGGGAAGAAGAAAAAGCTTTTAAAGTTACCGAAGATCCGCAAAAGAAGAAATACTATCTGCTGGAAATGTTCCCCTATCCTTCCGGTAAAATTCATATCGGACATGTCCGCAATTACACAATCGGTGACGTTTATGCCCGTTATAAACGCATGCAGGGTTTTAATGTTTTGCATCCGATGGGTTGGGATTCTTTCGGTATGCCCGCGGAAAATGCCGCCATCGAACATAAAATCCATCCCTCTCAGTGGACAAACGAAAATATCGCGCATATGAGAGTCCAGCTCAAGAGAATGGGCTTTAGTTATGACTGGGACAGAGAAATATCAACCTGTGAACCGGATTATTACCGCTGGGAACAATTATTCTTTCTTTGGATGTATGAAAAAGGGCTGGCTTATAAAAAACGCTCTACCGTTAATTACTGCTCCCAATGCGAAACCGTTCTGGCTAACGAACAGGTAGAACAGGGACTTTGCTGGCGTTGCGGCGATGAAGTCAGCGAAAAAGTATTGGAACAATGGTTTTTCAAGATAACTGCCTATATTGAAGAACTGCTCGAGTATTGCGATAAACTGCCCGGCTGGCCGGAGCGCGTGCTGACCATGCAGAAAAACTGGATCGGAAAAAGCTTCGGCTGTGATGTTACTTTTCCGCTCATCGGATCAGATAAGGCGATTCATGTTTTCACCACCAGGCAGGATACGCTTTTCGGCGCAACATTCATGCTGGTTGCCGCCGAGCATCCCCTGGTTACGGAGTTATCTCAAGGCAAGACCATCGAAAATGATGTCCGGCAATTTGTCGAAAAAGTAAAAAAACAAGATCGGCTGATGCGCACTTCCGAATATTATGAAAAGGAAGGAATCTTTCTGGATGCTTATTGCCAGAATCCCTTAACCGGACACCGCATGCCCGTTTACGCCACTAATTTTGTTTTAGCCGAGTATGGCACCGGCTGCGTTATGGCTGTTCCGACCCATGATCAGCGGGACTTTGAATTTGCCAAAAAATTTAATCTGCCCATGATAGTAGTTATTCAGCCTCATGATAAACCTCTCAATGTGCATAGCATGACCGAAGCTTATGTCGGTGAGGGCGTTTTAATTCACTCCGGCCAATTTGACGGCATGGAGAACATGAAGGCCCTGGAGTCTATTGCTGATTATTTGGAGTCCATCGGCCGGGGCAAACGCACCATTCAATACCGGCTGCGCGATTGGGGGATATCCCGGCAGCGTTACTGGGGAGCGCCCATTCCCATGGTTAATTGTGAAAAATGCGGGCTCGTTGCCGTAGCCGAATCGGATTTGCCCGTTGTACTGCCCCGCGATGTTGTCTTTAGCGGCGAAGGCGGCTCACCGCTTGCCGCCCTGAAGGAATTTACTGAAACCACCTGCCCTAAATGTGGTGGCAAGGCAAAAAGAGAAACAGATACCATGGATACTTTTGTCGAGTCTTCCTGGTACTTCGACCGTTTCTGCAGCGCCGATTGCCATGAAAAGCCGGGGTTGGACCGCAAGAAGCTTGATTACTGGATGCCGGTGGACCAATACATCGGCGGTATTGAGCATGCCATTCTTCATTTGCTGTATTCCCGTTTCTACACAAAAGTATTGAGGGATCTCGGTGTCCTAGGCGTTGATGAACCTTTTTTAAACCTGCTCACCCAGGGCATGGTTTGTAAAGAAACAATGAAATGTTCCGAACACGGCTTTCTCTACCCCGAACAGGCAGCAGAAGGAAAATGTGTCTTCTGTCAAAAAGAAGTAACCATCGGTAAAACCGAGAAAATGTCTAAATCCCTGAAAAACGTCATTGACCCTGATTATCTGATTAAAACTTACGGCGCCGACACCGCGAGAATATTCTGTTTGTTTGCCGCCCCGCCGGAAAAAGATCTGGAATGGAGCGATCAGGGTGTGGAAGGATCATTCCGTTTCCTCTCCCGCCTGTGGCGCATCTTCATGGAATATTTCGATGACATCAGCGATATAAAACCGCTGACGGGCAGTGATTCACTGGAAGGTGAACTGAAAAGTCTGCGGCGCAAAACTCATCAGACCATCCGGAAGGTGACAATTGATATCGAAGACCGTTTCCATTTCAATACGGCAATCAGCGCGGTTATGGAACTGGTTAATACTCTTTATCAGCTTAACCGTCCAGGAAGCGAAGACAAGATTGCTTTAGCCGTCGTCCGCGAGGCGCTGGAGAGTGCAATTATACTGCTTGCGCCCATTGTCCCGCATATGACCGAAGAACTGTGGCAAATGCTGGGCTACAGCACGCCGGTATCCGCAGTCAGTTGGCCCAAGTACGATAAAACAATTGCCAGCGAAGAAGAGATCACCATTGTCCTGCAGATCAACGGCAAACTGCGCAGCCGGATAACAGTGGCCGTTGACGAAGACGAAGAAAGTATTAAAGCGGCCGCTCTGGCGGATGAAAAAATTGTCGCTCTGATCAAAGGAGCCAATGTTCGGAAAGTCATTTACGTGCCGAAAAAGCTGGTTAACATTGTCATTACCCCGTAAAGAAAGCTTTATGATGAATAAGAAAATCAGACAGTCATGGATGAGAGCAGTATTTATCTACTTTTTTTGCGCAATGATCATTGCCTGCGGCTATGGCTTTGCTCCGCAGGGTGAATACATCGACAAACGCATCCAAAAAATTTATGTGGGACAGTTCGACAATAAAACCGCTCAAGCTGAATTGGAAAATTATGTTCGTACCGCTTTCATCGACCAGTTTGTTCAGTCTCACCGTTTTAAAGTTGTCGAGAGTGTGGAATTAGCGGATGCAACAATCAAAGGGGGCATCCTCAATCTCACCCTGGCGCCCCTTTCCTATCGCGGCAATACAATAGCAGCGGAAGAAAGGGCAACAATAACCATGGAATTAACTTTCCGGGAAAAAGAAAGCGGCAAGGACATCTGGCAATCGCGAGGCATTGTCGGAACGGTTGATTACACCGTCGATAACAATATCAATCTGCTGCCGGCAACCAGAAGAACTGCGTTTATTAAACTGGCCAATGATACGGCGGAAAAAACTTTCAATCAGATGATGTCCGGTTTTTAACAGATTATTCTGAACGCATTACCCTATAACCATGACTTACACATGCTGCAAATTCGGCGAGTTTTTATTTTATGCTCTGAGTAACGCAGAGCAGGTAGGCCCCGGCGATCTGATCAATGGAAACATTGGTGGGTTGATTAAAAATTTATCTTCCTTCCTGCAAAAAACAAAAGCCCCCTATCTGCTCGCCATCAACACGAAAAATGATATCAGGATTAATGAAGACGCAATCCCCCGCCTGATTGCCGCAGCCAATGATACTCATGCCGGGCTTGTTTACTCCGACTATTTTCTGCAAGAAGAAAACGGACTCATTCCCCGTCCGCTCATCGATTATCAACCGGGAAGTATCCGCGACGATTTCCATTTCGGCGATGTTTTGCTTTTTTCCACTGCCGCCCTGAAAACGATTCTGAAAAGATATGGTGCATTGCCTAGAGATCCCGATCTTGCTTTTTATGATTTACGGCTGAAAATCTCTCTCGATTATGCAATTTTTCACATTCCGGAATTGCTCTATTCAGTTGTAACCGGCAAGGAAACGTCAGCAAACAGTAAAGATAAACCACAGGAGGCTCATTTTGCTTATGTTGCCGGTTGCAATGCCAAACGGCAAAAGAAACTGGAAAAAGTGGCCACGCGTTATTTAAAATTAGCGGGTGCCTATCTGCCGCCGCGCACTAAAAAAGCCGGACAGGCCTTTGTTTCCTTTCCCTTGCAGGCCAGTATTGTAATTCCGGTGCTCAACCGCAAAAAAACAATCAGGGATGCTCTGGAAAGTGCGCTTGCTCAAAAAACAAATTTCGACTTTAATATTATTGTCGTGGATAATCATTCTACCGACGGCACGACACAAATTGTTAAAAAGCTTGCTGCCCGGTACCCGAAAATCCATCATCTGATTCCCGGCCGTTTCGATCTCAGCATAGGCGGCTGCTGGAATGAAGCAATCTACTCTTCTTGCTGCGGAAAGTACGCCGTGCAGCTTGATTCGGACGATCTTTACTCTTCACCCGATACGCTGCAAAATATTGCCGCCGTTTTTGCCACAGGGGACTATGCCATGGTCATCGGTTCTTATACGATAGTCAACGAGTGTTTGCAGAAAATTCCCCCGGGTCTGATCGATCATCGCGAATGGACAAAAGCCAACGGCCACAATAACGCCTTGCGCGTAAACGGGCTGGGTGCTCCCCGGGCCTTCAATACGGCGATTCTACGGAAAATCGGTTTCCCCAATGTAGGCTATGGAGAAGATTACGCGGTTGCCTTGAGAATAACACGCGAATATAAAATAGGTCGTATTTATCAAAGCCTTTATCTGTGCCGCCGCTGGCCGGATAACACCGATGCCGCACTTTCCGTCGAAAAACAAAATAGCAATGATTTTTATAAAGATAAACTGCGCACGCTGGAAATCAGGGCACGACAAGAACTAAACAAGCAAACACCTTTGCGTCGTCAAACCAACGTCTGAGACATTGAGGTAATTACATTTGGTGTTTGTACTTTTTGGAAATTCTCCCGACTACGCGCCGGTGAAAGACATGGAATGATTAGAAGGAGATAATTTGGAAAGTCAAATTTTCGCTATATTCCCCGGCCGTGATCAGGTGCAACTCCCTGCGCTTTGTGCCGATCTTCTGGAAGAACAAAAGAAAAACTGGCCGCTGCTGGCTTCTGCCTATGCAATGCTAGCTGCCATTCACACCAGATTGCTCTCCTGCAGCGGCTATGAAGTATATCTGCAATTCAATCCGGCCAGATCAGTAAGTGCAGGCGCCGCCGTTGATTATGAATCAATTAAAAACAGGCCCTGCTTTTTATGCGCTGCTAACCGTCCCCGCGAGCAAAAGGGAATCCTCTATCGGCAGGATTTTCTGATTCTCTGCAATCCTGCGCCTGCTTTTGCCGGACATTTCACGGTTGTCCATATGCAGCATCAACCCCAGGCAATTGCGGCATCGCTTACCCGGCTGCTGGACTTAGCTGCAGATATGTCCCCCGATTTTATTGTATTTTACAATGGACCGGCTTGCGGTGCATCGGCTCCCGATCATTTGCACTTTCAGGCAGTACCGGCCGATGCCTTGCCGCTCACGCAATTCTTCCCCGGCCGCTTCCAAATAATCAAAGATACCTCTGTTCAGATTTATCGGGGAGAGGGCATTGATCGCTCTGTACTGGTATTGGCCGGAAGCGACAAAGATTTGTTGCTGCGGCAATTTGCTCGTCTGATCCAGGCTGCGCAAACCATTATTCCCATAAGTGGTGAGCCTCTGGTCAATGTGGTTTGCTCTTTTGCCGACGGCGTCTGGCGGATAATGATATTCTTGCGCTCCCGGCATCGGCCGGATGCCTTTTATCTCGAAGGTGAACAAAGAATTTTCGTCTCTCCGGGCACAATAGAAATGGCCGGAGTCGTCATCACTCCGTGGGAACTGAATTTCAACCGTCTGGATTGTGAAAATATTCGTAGTATCTATGCAGAAGTGTCAGTGTCGGAAGACATGATGAAGAAAATAATTAATGAGTTATGACGGAGACTGTTTAATGTCAGATCAAGAAGAGATAATTGTGGACAGCGAAATCACCTTTCTGGAAGCCATTGAAGGAACAATGGCTCCGGAGGAAATAGTCGACAGTTTATCATTTATCGACGTTTTCTATTATTCATTTGACGGCAAAAGGCATCAGGGGCAGATAATTGTCCATAGCGTGCTCGAAGACGATGTCTGTGCAATATTTGCGCTGATTGAAAAACTGAAATTTCCCGTCGGCCGTGTCATTCCCGTTGCCGAATACCAGTGGGATGACTATAAATCGATGGCCGCCAACAATTCTTCCGGTTTCAATTTTCGCACAATTGAAGGGACGACTAAATTGTCGATGCATTCCCTGGGGCGCGCTGTGGACATCAATCCCGTGCAAAATCCGGTTATCTATCCCCAAGGGGAAATCGCTCCGGAAGGTGCAGTGTATAAACCGGGGCAAGCAGGCACCATCACCGCCGATCACCCCGTTGCGCGGGAATTTCTAAAACGCGGCTGGCACTGGGGAGGTAATTTCGAGCAGCCGAAAGATTATCATCATTTTGAAAAACCGTGAGGTCAATTTCCAATTATTGCCCGTTGCGGAATCAAGGATGGTACATGTCAACCCACGGCTATAGCCGCAGTATTCCTTTTATGTACTTCCCTGAGAAGGGCCGATATTCCTGATCATCAGGCTACAAGTTCCTCGATCACGGCCTTGACGGATTTGATTTCCTTGATCAGTGCGGCCACCTGGCCGGAACCGGCGGGAAACAGATCGAAATTACCCGTGGGCCAGGCTTCTGTGACAAAGCCCAGATTGTATTTCTGGGCAAGATCGATCGTCGGATCGTTCATTTCCGCCCGTAGTTTGGGGGTTGGGATAACGCGCATCTTCATGTTGGCCGTGGGAAGGAGATCAGTGCCGCCGTCGCTGCAGTTGATGATGGCCTCTTTCCAGGCCTTATGGGCCGGAGATTCCTCTGTGGCAATGAGGCGTGTGCCGATCTGAACCCCTTGGGCACCCAGGGCAAGCGCGGCCCGATAGCCCCTTCTGTCCGCTATGCCTCCGGCGGCCACGATGGGCACGTTCACATGATCAGCTACCAGCGGTACTAGCACCATGGTCGATGATTCCGAACTGCGGGAGCGCAGACCGCCGGATTCGAGGCCGGAAACAATGACGCCGTCCGTTCCGGCCTGTGCGGCCTTGATCGCTGTGGGAAGGGAAAGAAGGACATGCAGGGTTTTCATCCCCAGGGCGTGAATTTGCGGGATAAGGCTTTTGGGTGAGCCGCCCGACGTCGTGACGGTTTTCACGCCAAGAGACGACAGGATGTCAAGGATTTCGAAATTGGCCGGATTCATGGTCATGAGATTGGCGCCGAAGGGCTTGTTCGTCAACTGCCGCACTTCTCCGGCCAGACGCCTGGCCTCTTCCGCGGTGGAGAAGCCCAGGGCCAACATACCGAAAGCCCCGGCCTCAGAAATTGCCGCAATAAACCGGGGACTGTTTAATGCACCAACTGGCCCCTGAATGACAGGGTACTTGCATTCCAGAATCTCCAGCAACGTAGCCATAGCCGATACCTCCAAAGTTGATTTGTCCCGCACCATGATGGCGGAAAACACATTCTCTTATTTTCTCCGACAAAGGGTTTTTCCATGACCACACAGTTTACGTATTATAAGCTTATTATCATTGATTTCAGCCGGAAAGTGTCCCTTCATTTACGAGCTAAGAGAGTGATTCATTTTGCTCTGTGGGCCTCGTAGGTTGAAACGAGGAATAAAGCCATTGAACCAGCAGGATTTACCGCAAGTTCAGCATGACGAACTATTGGCCTTACTTGTTTTCTTCCCTGGCCATGTGCATCATCTAATTATTTCTTCAGCTGCCGGGACCAATTTCACGGCTGCATGAGCTTTCGCAGCTCTGTGGCATCGAAGACCAGGCGAATTTCGGTAATCTTACCATCGCGCACAGTGAAGAACTCGGCAGTCCGAATCACACCTGCCGGAGTAGCAGTTGCACAGTCGTACAGCAGGACTCCGCCTTCGTTATCAAAGAACCGTCGCAGCATAGTAACCCGGCTCAACATGCTCTGGAATTGTGTTAAAGCGGCAACGAAATCATCAGCTTTATCAAATGTATCAATACTGCCGCGAAAATCAAGGTCATCGGCCAGGCAACCGCGCGCGCCGGCAATATCCCCGGCAGTCCAAGCACTGTGATAAGTTTCGATTAATTGACGTATTTCCATCTTCGTGCCTCCTTGATCATTTGGGAAAGCATAACTACTGTTTTTATGGTTTCCCGATAAATCCTATCTGCCCCTTCCCGTTACGGCAATCGACCTTCCTGGCGCAGTTTAGCGAGAATTTGATTAATTGCCGGTATGGCATCGCTTGCCGCCTTTTCACCTTCCAAAATGGCTTCATGCCTTTTGGAGAAATCACTGGAGCCGATGTAACCGACCTTGGGTTTGATGACAACATCGGCGTTTTTTAGCTGAAAGGCAGCCATTTTGCTGTACATTATATCAATGGCCTGCATGATCGTTTCGATGGTACCCGTCGGCGGAGACGATGCCAGACTCGATGAAATATCAACGGCGATGACGACATCAGCACCATAGCGGCGGGCAACATCGATTGCCAGGGGGCTCACGACTCCACCATCAACATACATATTACCACCAATTACAGCCGGCTGGAAAATGCCGGGAATCGAGCAACTCGCCCGCACGGCTTTGCCGGTATTTCCGCGGCCGAAAACCATTTCTTCGCCGTTTTGGATATTCGTCGTTACAGCGTAAAAAGGAATTTTGAATTTATCTAGGGGCGTATATTTCACCTTATTATTGATGAAATTTTCGAGTTTATCTCCCTTGATGAAGCCATTATCCGGGATGATATAATCGGCAACGTCATCTTTCTGCAGGGTGAACGCAATTGTCTGCAGTTCATACGGATTGTAGCCATAGGCATACAAACTGCCGACAAAAGAACCGACGCTGGTGCCGACAATCATATGGATAGGAATTTTATTTAATTCCAGAATTTTTAAAACTCCAATATGGGCAAAACCTTTAGATGCGCCCGCGCCTAAAACAACGGCAATTTTCGCCGGTTTTGGCGGTAGTGGAATTTCTTTCGGCGCAGTTACGCACGCAAGCAAAGTAATCAATAGAGCGCAGGCGCAGATAATTCTAACTAAACGAAAAACATCGGATAGCATTGATTCCTAATATGTCCTTTCTTTCTTATGACCCGGCCGCGGCCGTTTTTTGGCCGGTTTGTGCGAAGACATGTGCTGCGGTTCGTGCTGCGGTTCGGGTTGCGGCTCGGGAACGGGAGCCAATTGAACCGGCGGCGCATGCAGTGTTTGCTGGTAATAGTCATCCAGCAGCATGGCAATTAACGCCAGTTCATCTTCAGCCTGGGTCAGATTTCTCGCGAGCGGCACAAAACGCTGCATGCGTTCGATTTCCAGATTATCCCGGGAGCGCAGGCGCGCTTCCAGGAGCGCCGTTATTCTTTCCGCTACGACTCTTTCTATTTCTTCGTCATCGGGCAGGGGGCGCTCTTCCATGGTTATGTTATAAAAGCGGGCAATGTTCTGTAGCTTGAATTTTTCCATTTCCGCAACCACGGAAATAGCCACGCCGCTGGAGCCCATCCGTCCGGTGCGGCCGGCGCGGTGAATATAGGCCTCCGGGTCTTCCGGCGGTTCATACTGAATAACATGAGACAAATCGGGGATATCAATACCGCGGGCAGCTACATCTGTCGCTACCAGGAAACGCAGAGCGCCGCGCCGGACGCGCGCCATGACTTTTTCTCTGGCACTCTGCGCCAGATCAGAACTCAGCTCATCAGCATCATAACCGAAGCGCTTCAGGACAACGGATAGATAATGAACGGTGTCTTTTGTGTTACAGAAGATAATGGCCGAAGAGGGATTTTCGATTTCCAGAATGCGGACGAGCGATCTTTCTTTGCGCATGCCGGGAACAACGTAATAGGCATGTTGAATCTCGGCAATGTGCACCTGATTGCCGCTCAGACTAAGTAATTCCGGTTTCCGGAGAAACTGAGCGGAAAGGCGGATTACCTGGGGAGGAAACGTTGCGGAAAACATGCTGCTGACTATATCCTTCGACGGGATATATTTGCGGATTTTTACCATATCCGGATAAAATCCCATAGATAACATACGGTCGGCTTCATCGAAAATTAATATTTTCAGATGATCCAGCGACAAGGCATTTTTCAATAAATGGTCCAGAATACGGCCCGGTGTGCCGACAACCAGTTGAGCCCCACCGCGAAACGCTTCGAGCTGGGCGGCGTAACCGACTCCTCCATAAACCACAGCGACTCGTAAATCCGAGCCGGCAACCAGCATCTGGGCCTCCCGGGATACCTGCAAAGCGAGCTCTCGGGTAGGTACAAGCACCATGGCCTGGGCAACATTCCGCTTCAGATCAATTTTCTGCATAATCGGCAAAATATAGGCACCCGTCTTGCCGCTGCCGGTGCGCGATTGAACCATCATATCGCGACCTGCCAGAATGTAAGGAATGGATTTGGCCTGTACCGGCACTAAACTTTCCCACCCGGCGTTTTTGCAGGCAGTCCGCAGTTCCGGTGCCAGCTCTTCCAGGGAAATCTCGGCCAGAGCATCTACCGGTTCAATATTATTTTCTTCACTCTTTTTAATTTCTTCCATATAAATTCAAGTACCTTTCCTAAACGAAAACAAATTAATTATTTGAAATCATTTAGCTTATTCTCACGCAGGAATCAAGGAGAAAATTGGGTTGAAGGCAAATATACACATTAAAATAGATATTTATAGCAATTTTTATAAAATATATTGACAGGCAGCCTGGGATGATATAGGCTACTAGGCAATTCATTAAGAGGCCTTTTTAGGCTCTGCCCTTTGGAGTGTTTCAAGTATTCTAATAAACAAGCCGATATTAATCTCTGACTGCTAAAATAATCGTGACTCAGTGTATCCAAGTGCATCTTTTGAATAATAATGCAGAAAAAAATCGCATATACAGCATATCAGAATAACGTCTTGAGTTGTCTGATTTTAATCTAAACAAGGAAGTATTTATGCATATCGAAGACATTAAAAGGTTGCCGATCAGTGAACTCAATAATCTGGCCAAAGATTTGACTGTGCCCGGTGCCAGCAGTATGCGCCGTCAGGATTTAATCTTTGCGATTCTTCAGGCGCAGGCCGAAAAAAATGGCGTGATTTCCGGTTCGGGCGTTTTGGAAATCCTGCCGGATGGATTCGGCTTTTTACGAGCTGTGGACTACAATTATCTGCCTAGTCCGGACGATATCTACATTTCGCCCTCGCAGATTCGACGTTTCAATTTAAAAACCGGCGATACGATCTCCGGCGAGGTCCGGCCGCCCAAAGAAGGAGAGAAATATTTTGCCCTCCTGAAAGTTGATACGGTTAATTTCGAAAGTCCCGAGTCTGCCCGTGACAAGATTCTTTTTGACAATTTAACTCCTCTTTATCCGCTGGAAAAATTGAATCTGGAATTTGATCCGGAAAATTTTTCCACCAGGGTTATGGATTTATTTACACCGATCGGCAAGGGACAGCGAGGATTGATTGTTTCTCCACCCCGTGCCGGCAAAACAGTCCTCCTGCAGGATATTGCCCACAGCATAACGGCCAACCACAAAGAAGTAGTGCTGATGGTGCTTTTGATTGATGAACGGCCGGAAGAAGTTACCGATATGCAGCGCAGTGTTGCCGGTGAAGTAATTTCATCAACGTTTGATGAACCGGCCTCCCGTCACGTCCAGGTGGCGGAAATGGTTATTGAAAAGGCCAAGCGCCTGGTCGAACACAAAAAAGACGTGGTTATCCTGTTAGACAGCATCACCCGTTTAGCCCGGGCTTATAATACAGTAGTTCCGCCCAGCGGCAAAGTTCTCTCCGGCGGTGTGGATTCCAATGCGTTGCATAAACCCAAACGTTTCTTCGGCGCAGCCCGTAACATCGAAAACGGCGGCAGTTTGACAATTATTTCCACGGCCCTGATTGATACCGGGAGCCGCATGGACGAAGTCATTTTTGAAGAATTCAAAGGGACAGGCAATATGGAACTGCATCTCGACCGCCGTATTGCTGATCGTCGGGTTTTCCCTGCCTTTGATTTGATCCGTTCCGGAACCAGAAAAGAAGAATTGCTTATCGCCAAAAACAATTTAAACCGTATCTGGATATTGCGCAGGCTTCTCCAGGAAATGAATCCTGTTGATGCCATGGAATTTATCATTGGCAAGATCAAGAAAACAGAAACGAACCAGGAATTTTTAGATTCGATGAATTCCTAGAGACGTTTAAATCTCTTGAATTTTTATTGCTTATATTGTAAGGCAGCCAAACTGCTTTAAAATTACATTGAAAAGAACGAATTGTTATCGAAGATAAAGGTTGAGAAGGAGGAGAAGAAAAAAGATATGAAAGAAGGCATTCATCCCGAATATAAAGAAACAACTATAACTTGCGTTTGTGGTAAGGTCTATGAGACAAAATCAACCAAGAAAGATATCAGAGTGGAAATTTGTTCCAATTGCCACCCCTTTATAACCGGTAAGCAAAAGATCATGGATACTGCCGGACGTGTGGAAAGATTCAAGAAAAGGTACGAAGTAAAAGAAACAAAACCGCAGACGGCTAAGAAGACAACGAAGAAAGCAACTGTGTAATTTGTTCTTTACGGAAGCTAAAATATCGGACTCTCTCCTTATGCTGATGAACATTACTCATCGCTCACATTGTTTGTAGGTACGTTCCCTCCAGCACGAAGGGCGCCTGCAAATGCGTCTTTTTTTAACTAACCCCAACCTCCTCAACTTCATTCAAAGAACCGGCATGGATATTATATTAGATAAACTTCGTGATATTGAACTTCGTTATCGGGAGCTGGAAGGCCAGCTCAGTGATCCGCAGATAGTTTCCCGGCAGAACCTGTATCAGAAATACGCCAAAGAGCATTCCGATTTAACCCAATTGGTGGATGTTATTCGTCAATATGAGAAAATTCGGACGCGTATCGAAGAGTACCAGCAATTTCTCCGGGAAAGCGATTTGGAATTAAGAGAAATTGTCAAAGAGGAAATGCCTCAATTGCAGCTCGACAAAGCCCAATTGGAAGAGAAACTCAGGATCATGTTGCTGCCGAAGGATCCCAACGACGACAAGAATGTCTTTCTGGAAATTCGAGCAGGTACCGGCGGTGATGAAGCAGGGCTTTTTGTCGGCGATTTGTTCCGGATGTATGCCCGTTATGCGGAAGCTCAAGGCTGGCGTGTGGAAGTGGTGAGCAGCTCGCCTTCCGGTGGAATGGGTGGCTTTAAAGAAATAATTGCCCAAATTGAGGGCAACGGAGCTTACAGCCGTTTGAAATATGAAAGCGGCACCCACCGGGTACAGCGTGTACCTGTTACGGAAGCGCAGGGGCGGATTCATACCTCTGCGGTAACGGTTGCGATTATGCCCGAAGCGGAAGAAGTGGAACTCAATATTGATCCCAATGAATTGCGGATTGATGTTTATCGTTCCACCGGTCATGGCGGCCAGAGCGTCAATACAACCGATTCCGCCGTCCGCATTACCCATTTGCCGACCGGCCTGGTGGTTACCTGCCAGGATGAAAAATCCCAGTTAAAGAATAAAATCAAGGCCATGAAAGTATTGCGTGCGCGCCTCCTGGATGCTATGACGCAAAAGCAAAACGCGGAAATTTCCGAAGCACGCAAAAACCAGGTAGGTTCCGGCGACCGCTCGGAGCGTATCCGAACATATAATTTCCCCCAAGGCCGCATTACCGATCATCGCATCGGCATGACCCGTTATGATCTGGACAGTTTCTTAAACGGCAATATCGGCACAATGATCGATGGTTTGGCGACCCATTATCAGGCGGAATTGTTAAACAACAGCAATAATAATTAAACCGGAACATTAGTCGGCGCGGATTCCCAGTATGCTAGTTCGTGATATTCTCAATGAAAGTGCCCTTGATTTTGCCCTTGCGGGGATGGACTCACCGCGGTTGGATGCGGAAATATTACTTTCGTTCTGTCTGGGCTGCGAGAGGCTGGATTTTTTCAAAAATCCGGCCATGCCGATCAATGAAGAGACGCTGGTCTCGTTTCAGAAATTGAAAGCCCGCCGGCTCGCGTGGGAACCGGTAGCCTATATAACCTCGCAAAAAGAATTCTGGTCTTTTACTCTGGAAGTCAATAATTCCGTGCTTATTCCGCGTCCGGATACGGAAGTGCTGGTGGAAGAAGCGCTCAAGGTTTGCCGGCAGCTGGATTCTGCGGAAATTAAGATTTTAGACATAGGGACAGGCAGCGGAGCTATTGCCCTGGCCCTGGCTTACGAAATTCCCCTCGCCCGTCTGACGGCTACAGACGTTTCTGCCGCCGCTCTCGCTACGGCTTGCAAAAATGCCGAGAGTCTGGATTTGGCTTCACAAGTAGAATTCCTGCAGGGCAGTTTATTTGAGCCGGTTGATGATTTTTTTGATATAATCGTTGCCAATCCGCCTTATATAGCGGATGAAGAATACGATAAATTGCCGGTTGGCGTTAAAGATTATGAGCCGCCCGAAGCGCTTCGGGCCGGAGTCGAGGGTCTGGATTTCTATCGAAAAATAATTGCCGCCGCCCCCGGCCATCTGAAAAACAATGGTTGGCTTCTTCTGGAAATAGGGGCAACTCAAGGCAGGCGAATCGGTGATATTTTTGAAGCCTCCGGGCAATATAGGGATATAAGCATCAGAAACGATTATGCCGGGCTGCCCCGCGTAATCAAAGCAAGGAGAGAAAGCAGTGGATAAATTTATTATTCAGGGGGGAAAGCCCCTTTGCGGAGATGTACATATCAGCGGGGCGAAAAATGCGGCGTTGCCTGTGTTGGCTTCAGCGTTGCTGGCGCCCGGAACAAGCACCTTCCATAACATACCTGATCTTGTCGATATCAAGACGATCAAGAAACTATTAAAAAATTTGGGTGTGGAAATCGAAGGCGATGAAACCGTCCGTATTAATGCCGAAAAAATTACCAATTCCGAAGCTCCCTATGATTTGGTGAAAACCATGCGGGCTTCCGTGCTGGTTTTGGGACCGCTGGTTGCACGTCAGGGTGTGGCACGGGTATCGCTGCCGGGAGGTTGCGCAATCGGTGCAAGGCCGGTCAATCTTCATATTAAAGCCTTGCAGGATCTCGGGGCGCATGTGGAATTGAATAACGGTTACATTGAAGCACGGGCAAAGAAATTAAAAGGCGCGGATATTTATTTTGATATTCCCACGGTAACCGGTACCGAAAATATAATGATGGCTGCGGTTCTGGCCGAAGGAACAACCGTATTGAACAACTCCGCCTGTGAGCCGGAAATTGTCAATCTGGCTGATGTTTTGCGGGGGATGGGAGCAAAAATAAGCGGAGCCGGTACCGATGTCATTATCATCGAAGGTGTAACCTCACTTGTGCCCGTGGAAGCATCAATTATTCCCGATCGTATTGAAGCCGGTACTTTCATGATTGCCGCCGGTATGACTCGCGGCGAGATAAACATTCTGGGCTGTAATGCCCTTCATCTGGAAGCATTAATTAATAAACTACGCGATACCGGAATGAAAATTGTGCCCATAGCGGGCGGATTGAAAGTATCCTGCGGTGAAAAGATAAATAGTATTGATGTGAAGACACTTCCGTATCCGGGTTTTGCAACGGATTTGCAGGCTCAAATGATGGCCTATATGTCTATTGGCAGCGGCTTGAGCGTGATTAATGAAACAGTTTTTGAAAACCGTTTCATGCATGTCAGCGAGTTGTTGCGGATGGGAGCGGACATCGTTATACAGGGCAACAGCGCCATTGTCCGTGGTGTGAGCGCATTGCACGGAGCCCAGACAATGGCGACAGATTTACGGGCATCGGCATCGCTCCTTCTGGCGGCACTGGTTGCAAAAGGAACAACGGAAATTTCCCGCGTCTATCACATTGATCGCGGGTATCAGGGAATAGAAAAGAAATTTTCCGCTCTGGGGGCGGACATCAAAAGGATTAAATGATATGAGAATTATTAAAGCCGATGCTGTAGAATTCGCCGATTTTTTCCGTGAACTACGCCAGCGGGGAGGTGCCTTTACTCCTGAACTTTTAGCTTCCGTCGTGGAAATAGTGCGCGATATTGCCGTCAGGGGCGATGAAGCCTTGTTTGATTATACCGCCAAGTTCGACAAGTACGAACTTTCCGCTACGACAGTGGAAGTAACTGACGAAGAAAGGAAGGCAGCTCTGGCTTGCGTGCGGCCGGAAGATCTGGCTGTTATCGGGCTTGCCGCCTCGCGCATTGAAAAATATCATAAAAACCAGATTGTTAAAAGCTGGCTTATTGATGATGAGAAAGGTGTGGAAGTAGGACAGCGTATTTTACCGCTGCAGCGCGTCGGTATTTATGCCCCCGGAGGTAAGGCCGTTTATCCTTCAACGCTGCTGATGGCTGCCATTCCGGCGAGCATTGCCGGAGTGAACGAAATTATTCTGGTGACACCCGCCAAAGACGGCAAGCTCCATCCGTTAATTGCCGCTGCCGCCGAAATCAGCGGTGTAAACCGTATTTTTAAGGTCGGCGGAGCACAGGCGATAGCGGCACTCGCTTATGGCACGAAGACAATTCCCCGGGTGGATAAAATTGTGGGGCCCGGCAATGCGTATGTTGCCGCGGCCAAGAAGCTTGTTTTCGGCCAGGTGGATATCGATATGATTGCCGGCCCCAGTGAAGTTGTAGTGATTGCCGATAAAACAGCAAACGCATCATTTGCCGCCGCTGATCTGCTGGCGCAATTGGAGCATGATGAAATGGCTGCCGCCGTTCTCTTTACACCGGATGAAAATCTGGCCGCGGAAGTTTCCCGGGAAGTGGTAAGGCAAATGAAAGCTTTATCGCGCAGCGCAATAATGGAAAAATCGCAAGCCAGATATGGCGCGATTATCATTACCAGCGATATTGATGAAGCATTGGAACTGTCCAACCTTTTTGCACCGGAGCATTTGGAGCTCATGGTGGAAAATCCGGCCGGCGTTTTAGGGAAGGTGTGCAATGCCGGTTCTGTTTTCCTAGGCTCTTTTACACCGGAAGCTCTGGGAGATTATATGGCCGGGACAAACCATATTCTGCCAACTGAAGGCACGGCGCGTTTTTCTTCTCCGTTGGGCGTGTACGATTTTGTCAAACGGATGAGTGTCCTGCAATTTTCACAGGAGGCTCTCGGCAAACTGGGAGGCAAGACGGCTCATTTTGCGCAAATGGAAGGACTTGATGCTCATGCCAATTCGGTTAATATCCGAATTAATGCTGCCAAAAAATAAAGACCACAAATCAACCGCCTCGCGAGCGAGCTTGCGAGAATTAACGCTCGTCCCCAAGTGAGCGGGATTAAAACTCGAATCCATTGCCCAGCAAGCCTTGCTTTACATACTCATCTTGCCGGGCCTGATCATGGTAAACCAGCAATCGTATTTCCTTATGCGCTTGATATATTTCATCGTGCAGCCAGCGGAGCTGGTTTCCCACACGATCTCGGTTTTCTCCCAAAAAAAGGCTAACCAGTATCGGACGTCGTTTGAGCTCAGTTACATTGTCCATGTTCCAGGCAATATCGCCTGCCAGGAGATACTCTTCGCCGCTTTTCAACTTAACATATATCATCTGATGACCCGGCGTGTGCCCGGAAGTTTTTATGAGGACAATCCCCGGGGATAGTGCATATAATCCTTCGTATTGCAGTTTTTTGCATTTTGTCAGCATCTCTTGGGAAAACCCGGCCTGAAGAATCAGCGGGCTGGCCATCTGTTCAGCAGGGAGCATGGTTTTTCCTGCTATCTCCCGGAAAAAGGGCGACAAAGCCATACCACCGATGTGGTCGAAATGTTCGTGAGTAAAGACAACGGCCGCAGCATTTTTCATCCCCTTCTGCAGCAAATTGTACCCGGCATCGTCGAAGGAAACATCGCCTTTCAACATTTTTATCTGGCTCTTATCCAGGCCGGCGTCGATTATGAACGTTTTCCCGCCGCCCTGGAGAACACTGTCATAGACCACCTGATAAGATACAAGGGCTACGCTGTATTTTTTGTCATACCGGCCCGCCACCACCATGCCGGGCAGAAATTCACCGAGACCAATGCGCAGCAGATTGACCCTGACCGGCAGAGGTCCAGTTTTACCTGCCAGTTCCCTCAAGTCGTTGACGGTCAGGGAGATGTTGGATTTTTCCGGAATAGATGAGTAATCGAGAAGAATCTTTTTGGCTAAAAAGCCGATAACAAAAAGAATGATCAGCACAATTGCTGATATTTTGAAGAATTTTTTCATACCGTCACCTCATTTTTATCAATTCTCCTGATGGCAAATTGTTCTAATATTCTATTTATGAACCATTTTTAATCCAACTATACCGATTACTATGCATAGTACGGACAATACTCTCATCATATTCGCCGAATCTTTAAAAAGTAAAATACCGGTTATAAATGTTCCCACGGCACCAATGCCTGTCCATACGGCATAGGCCGTTCCCATGGGAATGCTTTTCTGGGCAATCCATAAAAAAAGACCGCTTAATGCCATGGAGATAACTGCAAGGACAATCCCCAATACTTTATATAATGTTAATGTTGATATTTGAGATATTTTTAGTCCCAGCGGCCAGCCGATTTCAAATATCCCGGCTAATATTAACATAAACCATTCCATAATTCGTTTCAGCGCTTCGAGGGGACGGATACGGTTGCCAAGCCCGGAGCCGCAATTTTACCATCTTGATTTTCTACCCAGAGCTCGCATTCGACGTAATTTTTCCCCTCTTGGGAATACTTATTTTTGACCCTGCCCTTGCAGGTTAATGTCTCTCCCGGAAAATTGCTGGCCTTATGCGTACAGGAAAGCTTGTGCAACTTTCCCTGTTCACCGATCCATTCCAGCATGAGACGGCCCAAGAGTGCACATTTGTTGGGGCCGTGAGCGATAATATCAGGCATGCCCATGAGCCTTGCAAAATCTTTGTCGTAATGTATTTCATAGAAATCTTTGACTGCTGCAGCCCACTTAACCACGCTTCTGGTAGTAAGTGTTTCCTTTATCTGATGCGGTATATCCTGTCCTATTGTAATATCTTCAAAGTATAGGGGCACGTTCATCTTATTGTTGTCTCCTTTAAGTTAATCTACTTGGCGATCATTATTTCTGTGGGACGGTATATGGCCACCACTTCACCGCGCTGGTTCGTATAGGTGATCTCCGAAGTAATGAAAAGCATCTTCCCCCTGCTGCCATCCTTCTCAACCAGATCCAGGAGTTTCCCCTGCGGCGTCAATACGTCGCCCGCATGAACATCCAGGATAAATTCCCATTCGTCACTCCCATGCAGACCGGCGACGATGTCAAAGGGGAATTTTAGCATTTCCAGCGGTGCGCCCAAGTTCAAATCGTATGTCGGTAACATGTGCGGCGCAAGAACGCTGCTATGGCCTTTGCTTCGGGCATATGCTTCATCAAGGTAGAGAGGGTTGAGATAATTCATCGCTTCGGCCATATTCCGAATTGCACCTTTTTCCACATCAATGGGCTTTCCGGAGTTCAGCGGCTGACCGATCGCCGCACGCATTTCTTCCGTGATTAGTGATTTTTCCGTCATTGCAGATTTAAAACCTCCTATAGTTTATTGATCAGGTGTGACCTCATCAACAGTAATCTTCGCCCGTCCTGAATTTAGATAACGATCTGTTTTTACAATTTATGAAAATATAACGATAAATGTCGTTACCTGTCAATGAAATATTAAGCTGTTTTTTATTGACAGGCGTGCATGGTTTCTGCTCTTATTGGCCGTCATCTGCTGACGAAAAAAAGTTTTTCCCCGAAAATGGAGGAAACGAATGGAAAGCAAAAAAATTCCGAACAGCACACTTACGGAAGCGCTTATTCATGCTACCCGGAAAGAATTAACGAGCACCGACAGTTTTGACATTCATGCCGAATTACGCAAGGTGCTCGAATCTGCAGGTCTTTCACCGGAAGACTGTGGCGGGAGTATCTCCTTTAAGGGAAAGGATCCGATTGTCCCGAGCGCACTGCGTATCGGAGCGGCGGCAGGTATCACTTTAACTGCGAAATCAGTAGCTGTTGCTAAGATATGGAAGATGCGGGGAGGAAAAGGTCAGGACATTAGCATGGATATACGCAAGTCGCCGCGCCGTTTATGTCCATTCTACGAAATGCAGTGGGAGTTATTAAGTGGCTATCCGCCTTTTATGCCGAGTGATCCGGCCAGTCCCTTTGGTATTGGTTTTTATAAAACACGGGACAATCGATGGGTAATGCCGGCAAACCCTTACATGAGGTTGAGGAGTGCCGTGCTGCAGTTTCTTGATTGCAGTGACTCTAAAGAAAAAGTTGCCAACTCCATCCTGCAATGGGACTCCCACGAGCTAGAGGAGGCGGCGGCAAAGATTGGAGTGGTTATGCCGGTAGTCCGCACTGTTGAGGAATTTATGGCTGAGCCGGCCTACGCAGCGCTTGCCGATATCCCGATTATTGAAATAGAAAAAATAGGCGAAAGCAAACCGGAGCCCTTTCCGCAGGGGGCCGCGATGCCGTTGGAAGGTGTTCGTGCATTGGGTATGGGTCGTGTAATTGCGGGGGCGGGCATTGGGCGTACTCTTGCGCTGCATGGTGCGGATTGTTTGAACATCTGGCGTCCGTTTATTGAATACGAGCATGAGTTTATGTATTACTCAGCCAATGTCGGTGTAAGGTCGGCAACGCTTGATCCTCAGTCCGACAAGGGCAGAAAGGTTATGCACAATTTACTGCGGGAAGCGGATGTGTTCTATAATAATCGGCGGATTGACTTCATCGAACGGCTGGGGCTAACCCCGCAAGAATGTGCGGAACTGCGTCCCGGGATTATTCACTGTTCCGTCAATCTGCACGGTACTCGCGGTCCATGGAAATTCCGGCCGGGTTTTGATCAGACGGCAGGATGCATTACCGGTGTAATGGCTCTTGAAGGTACCCCGGATGATCCCAAAGTTACACCGATATTGGTTGTTAACGATTATATGGCCTCCTGGCTGGCGGCAACAGGGATCATGGCCGCGCTGGCAAAACGTGCGGTTGAAGGTGGAAGCTACCGTGTGCATGTGTCTTTGACACGCGTGGCATTGTGGCTGATAACACTGGGAATTTTTGACAAAGAATTTGTTCGCACCACTGTTGAATCCTCGGAGGAGCATAGATATTTGGCACCTGATCTGTTCACCGCCGAGACGGTATGCGGAGATTATCAGGGGGTTACCGATCAAGTCGAGATGTCTGAAACTCCCGGCGCCTACAATCCCGTTCTTATTCCCCGCGGTTCTTGTCGACCGGAGTGGCTGCCGCGCAAATAATGATGTTAGAATCTTTATCTTGACAATTGCCGGAAATTCGGAGGATATAATATTCAATTATGTCTTCTATTTGTGCATCTTTCCGGCGGGCGCACGTCAACGGATAAATCGCTGAAGAAATTGTCTTCATTACCAGACAACTCCAGAAGCCTTCCGTCTTGCGGGTAATGATGCACGGGGAACGGGAATTCACCACAAGCCGCTTTTAACCTGGTAAATAGAAGGTCGCTCGGGGGTAAGCGAGAAAAGGAGATAAAAAAGATTATGACCATTGCTGAAAATAATTCGCTGGAAGAGTCTCTGCAAGGCTATAAAGAGAAAATCATTCCGCTTACGAAATCGACCCTGACCTGGCGGAAAGATCTGACGTTTGTTGGCACAACCCCTCAGGGATATGAGATAGAATTCGACGCCAACGCCCAGGAGGGATGTAAACCGACGGAAGCGTTGCTCCTGAGTCTGGCCGGTTGCATGGGGATTGACATTGTGATGATTCTGCAGAAGATGCGGGTTGCAGTGAGAGGTTTCAGTATGGACCTCACGGGAGAGAGAAATCAGGCCCCGCCGCAGTATTTTAAGGCCATTGATATGGTCTTGCATATTGCCGGGAAGAACCTTGATTCCAAAAAAGTGGATCGGGCCGTCTCCTTGTCCCACGATAAGTATTGTTCCGTTTACAACTCGCTGCGCAAAGATATGGACGTCAACGTGCGCTATGTACTTGAGGAAAGAGATTAACCACCCATTTTGTGATCGATATTTAATCCCGCTGCTGTGGGACGAGCTTTAATTCTCGTGAGCTTGCTCGCGATATAATGACGTTCATTTCATGCCTCGCCAGCTTGCTGCGAGGCAGTTGATTCGATGAACAAAAACGCTTGTTTTAAACGCCGCCGGTCATAAAGCAGTACCTTGTCAATATTAATGTTTGTTGTACCCCTATTATGGGTAAGGCCTTGCCGCCGGTCATAAAGTGACCGGCGGCGAAGGTAGAAAAGGTGTTGCTCGCCATCATCCGGTGATACTGAGTCGAAAAAACCGCCCCTCTGCCGTCCATCCATCTCCATAATTTATGCGGTTGGCATGCTGGTAAAAACGCCGCGCGGGTCAACCTCGGTGCGCATGATCTTCAGGACATCGGGTGTAATCAACTTCGTTTCGGGGATCACGCCTGCAGGTTTGAGGAGCTCAAAGCCGGTTAGCTGCTGGGCTATATCAAAGGAAACGCCGGGGGTCAGGGATTGAACACGCATCCGTTTGCTTACCGGCTCAAAGTCATAGACGCCCCATGGACTTATCACAGCTCTGGGTCCGTTGCCGAGAAGGCCGGCTTCCTTGCGGGAATTGCCGCCGGTAAGATGTCCTACAGACGTCATGAAATCCACCTTCTCCGGAAATTTATCCGGTGTCTGCAGCCCAACCAGTATCATGTTCTCGGTCAGGGACGAAAGATCATTATTCCCGCCACTGCCTGTCATGCGGACTTTGGGCTTATGAAAATCTTTGCCTATCTGGTGGGTATTCACATTGCCGTACATATCCACCTGGGCAAAGCCCAGGAAGCCGATATCCACGTACCCGTTGTAACATTGCGCGAAGGAATAGGACATCTCCATGATGGTAGGAGATTTTCGCCAGGTAAAGGGGCAGCCGACCGACCAGGGCATGTCACCCTCGATCGGATCCTGACCACCGGATTCATAAACAAGAGTGATATTGGGGGCATGGGTCTTTTTGGCCAGAATTCCGGCCACCATAGGAATCCCGGTCCCGATATACACAACCGAATTATTGGAAATCTGTTGTGCGATGATATAAGCCAATGTTTCCAGAGGATTGGCGGGTGCATCCAAGTCTTTCATAGCATTCTCCTGATCTTAATAATAAAGCCCTGAATCGTGCTTCAGGGTAAATTCTTCGTAAGAAAAATCGACATCTTCATTATCGCCTTCGGCTGCCCTGGTCTGACGGCGGGCCTCGGCGATCCATTTCGCGCCTCCCAGCTTGTCGACGAATTCGAACTGATCCTTGGTGCCCATAATCCATTCATCAAGGAATGACTTCATGTTTTCGTCGGAAACGCCGCCGAAACGCAGCAGCTTCTCCCACCACTGCCGCGACCAGTAGTAATACCCGGGCATGTTTCCGGGAACCGCCCCGAAAGGCATCTCGACTACGGCGTCGACATAGAAGAACGGGATAATGGACCCCTTCTTATTATAACGGATATCGTTCTCGGGGACGATCTCTTCGGCTGTGATGATGAGCTTGCGCGTCGCTGCCGCTATTGCCAGATCATTGACTGCCGGGCCATAAATATAGGCGTTGCCGTATTTGTCCGCGGCATGACAATGAATAATTGCCACATCGGGATAAAGAGCGGGGATGAAGACAACAGGATCTTGATCGTCGCGCAGGGGGTTTTGCATAACCTTGAGGTAAGGATTGTAGCGTACGATATCACTGGCGAGCATCTGTTTGCTGAAGACACCCGGAGTTCCTAGTTGGGCGGCTTTGAAACCCAAGGCCACTCCTCCATGACTCCACTCGGAAAGGATCTTAACCCGCCCGGCCTTGAGCATACGATCATAGCTTTTGTCAATTCCGCGCATTTCCGCTCCCACGTAGGAATTGTGGGAGTAACCCACGCAGCCGTAAACGATCTGGAAGCTTTGATTGGTGTTGGGCGCTCCGATCATCTGGAGGCCTTTTTTGCCCTGCCGGATGATTTCGTGGTAGGCCTGATGGGGTGTCCGCACATAAGCGAAACCGCCATCAGTAATAATATCGCCATCTTGCACAAATGTCGCAATCGCTTCGGTAAGCGACATACGCTTATCTTTTTTGGCATGCTCCTTTTTTAAATGCGCCGCTCGCGCCGACTCGAAATCAACCAACCTGTCCAGAACGGACGTATCGCTGAGCTTGAGGTTTGCGACCGCCTCCTGATTGTAGAGATATTTTGTCATCTCCATACCCTCCTTATGTGTTTCCTGTACAATATAATCTGTCGTAACTCTTAATCGTGATTCTTATCCTGACTGCCTGTTATGGTCAAGTATTATCGCAATTTGATGAAAAACCGGCTGTCAGGAGGTGGAATTTCGGGCTTTCAGGCTGCACAATGCTCCCGGCCGGACTTCTCCAGGTAGTATTCGTAACTGCCGTTGTAAATGCGCATCTGGCCATGATCTATTTCCAAGACACGGTTGACCAGACAGCGCAGAAAGTGGCGGTCATGGCTGACGAGCACAACCGTACCGGAAAAGTTTTGTAGTGCGTTAAGCAGCGTTTCGCGGGACTGAATATCGAGATGGTTGGTTGGTTCATCGAGAATCAACAAGTTGAGCGGTTGCACCAGCATCGTTGCCAGAACCACCCTGCTTTTTTCACCACCGGATAATTTCTCAATCCGTTTGTAAATATCATCACCCTGAAACAAAAAAGCGGCGCAGAGATTACGCAGCGTACCGAGATGCGCCTGCGGCATGGCATCCTGGACTGTTTCCAAAACGGTCTTCTGTGGCTGCAGAATATCCATGGCATGCTGACTGAAATAGCCGGGATAAACATTAGCTCCCAGATTCAAGCTGCCGGTAGAAGGATCGGCCTGGCCGGCCAGCACCTTTAAAAATGTGGATTTGCCGGCGCCATTGACACCAACCACGGCGATCTTTTCTGTCCGCCGGATAGTGCCGGTAATGCCGCCAAAGACAGATTTCACGCCCCCGTCAGGGAGGGGCCAAACTTTACCTAAGGCATCGAGTTTAACTACATCATCACCACTGCGCGGCGGTTCGGCGAAGTCGAATTTGATGTTGCGCTGTTCGGGCGGTATTTCGATGCGTTCAATCTTATCTATCTTCTTGATACGTGACTGCACCTGGGAGGCATGGGAGGCCCGCGCCGCAAAACGGGCAATGAAGTCCTCTTCCTTGGATAGCATTTCCTGCTGGCGGCGGTGGCTCGCCAGTAGCTGCTCCCGACGGATTTCCCTCTCCCGCAGATAGAAATCGTAATTGCCGCCGTAAGTGGTGATAGTGCGGTTAGCTACCTCAACAATACGGGTCACCACCCGGTTCATAAATTCGCGGTCATGGCTGGTCATTAATAGTGCACCCGTATATGAGTTTTGCAGCCACTCTTCCAACCAGATAATCGATTCCACATCCAGATGGTTGGTGGGTTCATCCAATAAGAGCACATCAGGATTGATCGACAGTATTTTGGCGAGCGCTATGCGCATTTTCCATCCGCCGCTAAAAGTTTCCACCGGGTGATTATAATTCTCCGGTCCGATGCCCAGTCCCGTGAGAATAATTTGCGCACGGCTTTCCAGATCGTAGCCGCCGCGATGCTCAAATTCAGCCTGAACATTGCCATAGCGCGCAAGCAGATTGGACATTTCATCTTCCTCCAGCGGCTCGCCCATGGCGATTTCCATCTCCTGAATCTCTAAACCGAGCTTTGTTACCGCCTCGGAAGCGGACATAACTTCTGCGAGCGCCGAGCGGCCGGACATGGCGCCAACATCCTGAGAAAAATAGCCGCAAACAACATTGCGTGCTTTGGTGATTTCTCCGGCATCGAACTCTTCTTCGCCCATGATCAGACGAAAGATACTTGTTTTACCCGCACCGTTCGGACCCACCAGACCGCAGCGCGAACCGGGCAATATCTGAAAACTGGCATCCCGAAACAGGACTTGCGGGCCATGCTGCTTGGCGATACCGCTGAAATGAATCATATTTTTAAACCTTTCGATCAACCACATCGCAACAAGCTGTAGAGAATTAACGCTCGTTCCCAAGTGATCGGGATTAAAGCGGCGCTCTGTTAGCACATTCACGATATTGCTGCAAGATAATTCCCCGGCAAATGATAATAAGACATTTTTTATTGTGTTGACATGCCTATCCTTTGCTCTTATAGTTTCCGACGATAAAGTAAAATCTTTAGCAAATCGTCGTTTAGCGGGAGGCGTAACCTGTAAATATAATCTATCCAGTCGGCATACCCCTGCCGACAAACAAACAGACAAAGCAGGAGGAATCAACATGTCAGATCTGCACGTGTATTTAGGTCCATCATGGCGGGAGGAAGCGCTCAAAAGACTCCAGACGGAACTAACGCCGGAAAAAATGAACAATGTCACCACATCAATGTCCAACATTTATAAAAACTGCCCCGGCGGTGAGGAAATGTTTCTCTTTATTGAATGCAAAGAAGGGAAAGTAACCCGTGTGGAAACGGGGGTAGGCGAGCCTCCCCAGGGGGAATTTCGCATTATCGGCGATTATCAAACTTTTGCCAAAATATCCCGCGCGGAACTCGGCGCGCAAAAGGCTCTGATGACCGGAAAACTTAAACTCAAGGGCAATCTGGCCAAAGCTCTCAAGCTGGCCGCCGTGTCCGACCGACTCAATAAAGTTCTGGCCCAGATACCAACTCAATACTGAAATGAAGGGAGATAAAAATATGCCCAGGATATTAGACCCCAATGATAAATATTTCATAGACAATCCGGCACGCGTCAAGGCGATCCAGGCCGGAATGCAGAAGCGTGGTATCGACGTTTATCTCGGTTCGCGCATCCGGACGATGAGTTTTGTGCTGGACACCTTCTGCCCGTGGAGAAGCTACCTGATCATTCCGTCCGAAGGACAGCCCACTTATTTTACCTTTGTTGTTGATGCGCTCCGCGTGGGCGACGAGACATGGCTCGACTCCGACCATGTTCGCGCCTATGGGCCGATGGGCGGTATGGATCAGGTCTCCGCCATCACTGATTTTATCAAGGATGAACTGGGCATCAATAAAGGACGCCTCGGGTATGAGGATGGAATTTCCACTTATACGGCCGAAGGAAATCTTTCCCATTGGGAGTATACCCGTTTTAAAGAGGCGCTTCCCGGTTTTGAATGGATAAACTCGCACGACATTATTGACGCCCTTTCCCTTATCAAAGACAAAGGCACCATTGAACGTTTCCGTACCGCTTCCATCATTGTCGACGAAGGACATAAGGCGGCCCGGGCGGCACTGGAAAATGGCGGCTACAAAGGAATGACGGAAACCGTAATCGCCGGCATTGCCGCACTGGCCATGCGCAGAGCGGGCAGCGTGTCGGAATGGAATTTTGCAGGCTTAAATGAGATTTCCAGCGGATACCGCACCGGCCTGGGCGCCTGCACGCCGCCCACAACCAAAGAGATCAAAGCCGGTGAGCCGCTGATGCTGGATTTTCATGCAATGTTTCAACTGGCGCTGGGCGACCATTCGCACAATTATCTGATCGGGCCGGCAACAAAGCGGCAGCGCTGGCATGGGGATAATTTTGTCGCGATTATTCAGACAGTGCTGAATAATTATCGCGCCGGCACAACTCCCGGGACGCTGGCGGCAATCATGATGGAGTTTGCCGAATCGCGCGGCTGCGGTGATTTTATCCAGCCTGCCTGTGAACACGGAATCGGTCTTTTCGGTGATGAGTGGCGTATAGGCGCAATCGTTAATTCCGACCTCCCCTACTGGACTGATCAGGATCACAAATATCAGGAAAATGAAATGGTCGTCTGTGCAATGCAGTATGCGGCACCTGAAGAAAATATCGGATTCCGCTATGAAAATGACATTGTTATCGTAAAAGACGGCTGCGAGATTTTGTCGAAATATCCGCTCGGTATTGAAGAAATTTCCTGAACACCTGTGCCTCCCGACGCAACACATTTTCGCCGGGAGGCACAACGGATTTCTGCTATCTCCATAGCCGAAGATAACATCGCTATTCAACATCCACGCGCTTTTTAATGCGGCCGAGAATTTCCTCCACCGCCTCCTCTACATTTTCAATTACGATCGTTGTGGCCTGCTGCGGGCAGACAATGGAACAACGGCCGCACCCGATACATTTGTGCTCATCATGCTGAATCGTGCCATCGGAAAGTGTGATTGCCTGAGCAAAACATGCATCGATACACTTCCCGCAGGAAATACATTTTTTTGTGTCCACGATTACTGCAACATTTTTCAGCCGGACAAGGGAATTCTTCGCTTCTTGCGGCAGATATCGGATAGCGCCAAGAATACTGCAACAACAGGGGCAGCAAAAACAGATGGTAAGCATACGGCCGCGATTGGGAATGCCGTAATAGAAGTCATCCATTCTCACCCTGCCCAGCATCGGAATAAGACCGGATGAGATTTTCCTGCTCACATGAGCAAGGGCTTCATCCACCGATGCATGCGTGGCAATTCGCCGATCCACTCCTTTAGTGTCTTCCCCCAGAAGCAGACAGGAATCTTCGATAGGAAAGTTTTGGCATTTTTGGGAATCGCGGCAGCTGCACCGCTTAATGATGATGCGATGAGCCGAGCGCAGGACAAGCTCCTCCAGAATTTTCCGGTTCAGAGCACTGCTTACGACCGGTTCGATATTTGCGTTGACGGGGATATAAGATATATTAAAATTATTTTTCGTAAAAAGTGGAACCACTATGAGGGACAGCAAGCGGCCGACAATCGGCCAGCGTGTCATTTTCGCACTCAGAGTATTGAGCGGCCAATAAAGACGCAGCAGCCCGAGCCACCATCCGGGTCGTATGGACATTAAAAAGCGCTCCATAAATCAGTATAAGAAACTGTGTGGTTGGGACCGGAATTCACCTGTCAAACAACCTGCTTAGCATCCCACTCGCCGGCTTTTTGGAGCGCTTCAATTATGGGCTCGACCAGCCTCTGAAGCGCGATTTTGTCCACCTTGGTGCTTCTGGTCAGGGGAAAGGTGCGGTCGGGAGGCCATATCTCCACATGCTGGGGGCGCTTATAAGACGCAATGTCCTTGCAGTGATCCATTACCGCCTGGGCACTCAATGTCGCTCCCTTTTTCGGTTTTACAAAGGCGAAAATTCCGTCATCAAATATTTTATGCTTCATGCCGATGACCTCGACAACATCGACACCGGCGAGTTTCGCTATGTGATCTTCCGCTTCGCCCCGGCAGGTAACTCCCCGCATGAGGCCGCCGATATACTCGGTAAACACGGGCTTATTATCCTGATCAGTGGCAGCAAAGCGAATGATGACAAGGGTGCCGGCCCGGTGCGGCTCGATGGCGGCAATGCACCCTTTGATGGTCAGCTCATCACCGGGCCGGACAAAACGGTGAAATCCCAGAAGTTCGGTAAAATGTACCTGAGCGGCGATAAGCTCCTTGGGAAAATCCGCCGCTTCGATATATTCCCAGATCCGCTCTGATATGGGCCAGGTGATGGCGGCGCAGTTCATCGGATGGGCTATTATTCCTTCCGGACGTTCATCGTTAAAAAGGCTTCATTGCGATCGTTTACGGCTGCGGCATAGTTCATGGTGTTGCGCCAGGTGATGGTCGTTTTATAATCGCGCAGAGTGGTCCCGGCAAGGGACGAATCCAGATGCATGCAATGTTCCTCCAGAGTTATTTGGTAACGGCAGTATGTTTTCCTGATATTATTTTTTCAGAATTCCCTTTTTCAACGGGAGCCACCACGTAAACCCGAAGAGCCATGTCTTGATGAGTGTGCGCGGGATCGAAAGGTTTTTCGCTCTGCCGATGGCGAGACCGATGGGCGATTCCGCCAGATGCAGGACAGCGAGCGCCAGAAAAATGCTCCATGCCCTGATCCCGCCCTCCGGGAACAGGTAATAGCCGGCGGCTATGGCCAGGAGAAAAAGGCATATAGCACCGGCTTCCAGAAATATCCAAAACCCTTTAGAAGAACCCATTAAAGATCCTGATTAAATGCCGTCATTTGCCCTTGAAAATTGCCTCGCGTCGTTCGAAGAAGGACATCATCCCTTCCTTGACATCTTCGCTGGCCATTATAGGTATGAGATCCGGAATGAGACGGTCCAATGCCGCCTGATCCCCATTCTTCTTGGCAAAACGAGCGGACTTGAGGGCCGCCATGACGCCCAGAGGGCCTCTCTTGGAGATGTCCGTCGCGATCTGGATGGCCCGCTCTAATTCCTTTTCCGGTTCGGTCACTTCCTGCGCCAGGCCCAGTCGCAGCGCCTCATGGCCGGTTATTTCATCGCCGGTAAGGAGATAGCGCATGGCGTTTCCCCAGCCGATTTCCTGGAAAAGACGGACGGTACCGCCGCCCACCGGGTAGATGCCCCGCTTCACTTCCAGCAGGGCGATGCGGGCGTCACTGGCGACCACGCGAATGTCCTGCGCCAGCAGGATTTCGAAGCCGATGGTATAACAGCGACCGCGGATGGCCATAACCACCGGTTTGCGGCATTGCTTTTCGACGTCGATGCCCAGCGGATGAACGCAGCCCTCCGGTAGAACCCATTCCTGGCCCGACATAACGGGGGCCCATTTGTCCAGCTCGAGGCCCGAAGTGAAATGCTTTCCGTGGGCGAAAAGTACGCCGCAACGCAGGTCGGGGTTACGGTCCAGTTCGCCGTAGGCGTGGGCGAGTTGTTCATACATTTCCAGGTCAAAAGCGTTTTGCTTCTCGGGGCGGTTCAGCCCCATTAGGAGCACGTGGCCCTGGGTTTCGACGGTAATACGGGTATATTCCATTATAAATCCTCCTGAATGTTGATTTTATTCATTGGTATATTATCATACATATCGCACATGTGAGTCCATTTGGCAAGTTTATTGCTCAGGCCAGGAGATACACTGAAGATCAGTGTGCCCCGTACTTACCTGTCTTGATTAATGCCAGTCCAGTTCTAAAAGCATTAGTTTTGTTCGGGATATTGTTTTTATTTTTTCCGGATCTAACGGGAAATTGTCCCCTTTCTTTAAATCATCTTCGGTAAGCAATTGCCTCACCAAGTCAATCGTTTCTTGCAGCCGCAGGAGAAATACATCCGGTGCTACATAATTAACGGATATATGATATACGGAAAGATTGTCGGCGATAAGTTTCTCCGTATCACGGCGAGCCTCAATCAGCATGTTCAAAACAGTATGATATATTCCTAATGTGAAATGCGGTGTAAAATCCCATAAAAGAATCGCAAATAAATATTTTGCATATGGTATATAGCTTCTCGACAGCATCGAATTTTCATGTCGGGCATTCATACTGGCTAATGTCACTAATAAATTATTAAAAGTCGCTTCGCTGATATTCCCATCCGGCAAAATTTCATCGTTTAAAAATCCAATCTCCGCAAATAAGCGCAAGCCCATTTTTTTAAATACATTATTGCTGTCCAGGAGAATATCATTATTTGTCTTCGTGCTCAGGAGTTTTGCATCTGCAGAAAATAGTTCCATGTAGCACTGCACATAGAGAAGCCAAAAAAGAGAAGTGGCATCCTTACCAGTGGGAGATGCGGCTAAAGCTTGCAAAAAATATTCTTTAGCTTTTTTAAGACTAGCGAAGACATCTTCCCTGATGATGTGATTTTGCTCACCGGATAGATTACCGTCCCTCAGATATTGAATCCATTTTTTTGCTCTGTTAAAATAAACAGCACCGAATTCAGACAAAATTGCAATATCCATATGGTCCAGACCGGTGACAAATTCTCCTTCCGCTATTGCTCTCTCAAAAGCCATGTCGGCAATAAAAAAATCAGTCTGGGCCTGGGCAATATTGGAATAAATAATCATGCGCATGACCCTGGCCGCAACATTGCCGGGATTGGAAAGCAACAGTTTGGAAAGAACCTCATCCGCTTCAAAAGGCATTTGCCGGGCGCGCAGAACATTTGCTATCTCGATTAATAGCAGGCTGCTCTCGGGAAACCGGTGCATTGACCAGAGCGCTTCAAAAGGGTTTTCCGCGAACTGTTCCGGAAAGTAAAGGGCCCGTTGGAATTCAATGTACGACGGATCGCTCTTGGATACAGGAAGCATCTTTTTTTCCAGCAGATAGGGAATGTAATCATAATAGTCATAGGACCAGAAATATTTGACTAGCCATATATCGTTTATGTAAACGTCTCCCGGGTTCGCTCTTTCGTTGTGATGTTCAAAGCCAACTTTAACTTCAGCTACGCGCGCGCATAAATAAGCAAAGTCTGTCAGATAGATACCTGTTTCACCGATAAGTTTTGTCTCCAGAAGTGGTTGTATCGCCAGATTGGCCTCGGACACCATCCCGGCATGAACAATGATAATAAGCTGCTTTTGGGGAGAGCTGTATCCGGAAAGAAGCCAGCGGACTGCCATCTGGTGAGCAATAGCTAAAATATCACAGATAGCCCGGTCATAGAGCCGTGGCTGTTCTGCCGGCCCATTTTTTTTCGGCAACTTTAAACTGAAGGAAGCGGCACCGCTGGATACAATTGATTTTTTATTAACATAACCGGCCAGACTCAGATATTCGATGCATTTATAAAGTTCGGATTTCAACCAGCCGACATCCGCGGGGACAATTATTTCGCCCTTTCCCTGAAGCTGTACGGCAATGGTTACTCCCGCCCTTTCCTTAAGCGGATCCTGTTTTGCTACAGAGCCAACGGTTATTTTGCACAGCATTTCATAATGCCAGTGCAAATCCGGCCGCTTTTCAGCAAGCCGGAAAGCCATAATCCTCAGTAAAGATCGTTTTTTTGCTGTATTGAGCAGAAAGTGTTTTTTCAGTCGGGTAATCATCGATGCCTTAATCGGGGGCAAAGAAAAATTATCCGCTATTATTTCCAATTGTTTAACAAGCGAGTTTACCGAGATATTGCCGGAGAGGACTTCCAGGACATCGGCAAAAGTCAATTCTTCGGGCAAGGGTTTATCTATATCAATTTTATTGTTCTTCGCGAGAAAATCGATAAACGCTTTTTCGTTTTGTTTTTCAATGGTTTCATTTTTAAATGCATACTTGATTATCCGGGGAATGGAACGTTGGGAAACCTCATGATCCATTTCTTTAAAGTCATTAAAGCTCGTCTCCGAGGGGAAAGCATTCCATAAAGCATTCATTACAATTGTTTTGTCGACCGGCTCTTTTTTCACTGTTTCATCTCCCTTTTTTTAAAATGACTTCATTTCATTGAAATACAATTATCGTTTCATATTTCCCCTTGTTTTAAAATGATCAGATGTAATGATTTAAAATACTGTTTTTTATTAATATTTTCGTATTTAATTGTAAATATTTTAGCATATGTAAGATGAAATAACAATTTCATTTCACTATGAAATAGAATTTTGCATCAAAAGCAGTTTATTTATTGACAACTATTTGTAATCATAATAATAATACATTAATTTTACAAAGTTATACAGGGCATCCGTCTTGTATTTTGAATCTTTCGGCTTGGTAATTTTTATCTCCAAAACGTTATTAATGATACTGCGACACTGGTTTCAGCTTCAAAGTTGAGTCTCAATACTTTTTGCCGTGCTTTTGCCGGAATCCAAACTTTTGAAAGAAGCCATAAGAACATCGAGGAAAATTATATGCGGAAGAATGTATTTCAAGCTGTTTGGGAAGAAGTTTTTCAATACGGCAGGTATGGTGGACCGAATTGCAGCAGTGGGGACTGGGTTGACGATCAAAATGCACCAAACGGCTTAATCTGGAAGGAGCGAGTGCCGCCGATAGATGGTCTGGATAGTCTTTTTCGGGATCATGATAAAACATATAAATGGGCGGAGAAAATGTTGGAAAAAGATGAGATCACGCCGCCTCAGGAAAAACTCATGAAGACACAGGCAGACATCCAGCTTTTAGCCGGACTGGCGCAATATAATGCATCTGCCGACCCCACCTGCAAGGATCCCGTGACAGCCCAAAGATACCAATTTTTGGCGATGACGGCATTCGGGCCGATTCGGGAAAGATGGATTTGACTTCATATTGTTCCGGCCGGATTAACAGGTTGTGCCAAGGTCTCGTAAAGCTAAAATAGTTTGCTGCAGGTTCCAAAGTTAATTTTTTCACTGGTTTGCTTTTACCTGAATGTCTTCATAGTTTTTGTTTGGATATGCCTTTCTCTCGCTAATTGAAAAGAGAATATGAAATGATCATTCGATTAGTTGTAGCTGAAAATCACCCGCTTATGTTGAACGGCTTGGAAAATCTTTTCCGGAAGGAAGATGACTTCCAGGTAGAGATGCTTTGCACCAACACCACAGAAGCACTGGAGGCTGTGCGTAGTCACAAACCGGACGTCCTCGTCCTGGCTATACACAATCCCGGGAAAGGCGGCCTGATGGTTGCCCGGGAGTTGCACGCTGATGTTCTGATACCTACCAGAATTGTATTTTATACGGCGGAAATCGACGAGGATCAACTCCTCGAGGCTGTCCGGATGAGCGTGGCGGGCATCGTCCTCAAAGATATGGATCCTCAACTTTTGGTACAGTGCGTCCGCAAGGTGCATGCCGGCGAACAATGGATAGAGCGGCGTGCGGCCATGCTGTCCTTTGAGAAACTGCTGCGGCAGGAAGCCGGCGCCCGCGAAATATCGTCCCTTCTCACCTCTCGCGAAACCAATATTCTACATATGGTGGCCCGGGGTCTGCGCAACGGGCAAATTGGCGAACAGCTTTTTATCAGTGAGGGTACAGTCAAAGTTCATCTGCACAATATCTACGAAAAGCTGCAATTGAAAAGCCGCCTGGCCTTACTGCGCTTTGCCCAGGGAAAGAGGGGGACGCCCTTAAAATTCTAAGTTACTAGCTGCATTGTAAGTACAGGCAAATAGAGGATACATATGCCTATGCCAAGATCAGCAAGACTCGACGCACCCGGCGTTTTTCATCACATCATTATCCGGGGAATAGAACGTCGAAAGATATTCATAGACAATAATGATCGCGATGATTTTCTGTCGCGCCTCGAAAGACTTTTACCCGAAACAAAGACGTCATGTTATGCATGGGCGTTAATACCCAATCATGCCCATTTTCTTTTTCGCACCGGAAGCATACCACTTGCCACTCTGATGCAAAGACTCCTGACAGGCTACGCCATCTATTTTAATCGCATCCACAAGCGGAGCGGACAGCTATTTCAAAATAGATATAAATCAATACTTTGTCAGGAAGATACTTATCTGACGGAACTTGTTCGCTATATCCATTCGAATCCAATCAGAGCCGGACTTGTGCGCAGTCTTGAAGAATTGGGTAAATATCCATATTGCGGTCATAGTGTTTTATTAGGAAACAAAAAAAGAGCCTGGCAGGATACTGATCATGTGCTTTGCTATTTTGGAGAACAAAGAAATCGCGCCATTGGACAATATGAAACATTTGTATCTGATGGTCTCCAGCAAGGCCGTCGAGAGGACCTGATAGGAGGAGGACTGATCAGGAGTCTCGGAGGATGGTCGGCCATAGAATCAATCGGCATTAAAGGATTGCACATGAAGAGTGATGAAAGAATCCTTGGAGACGGTGATTTTGTTGAAGGGATATTGTCGGATACTAAGGAAAAGTTTGAACGGCATTATGCGATAAAGCGTCGTGGTTATGATTTGGATAAGATAGCTAAACGCGCAGCTACGGTATGTTCCGTCGAAGTGGGTGATATTTTCGGCAAGAGCAAGCAAACGAAAAGAGTAAAGGCAAGGAGTTTGTTTTGTTATTGGGCTTCAAGTGAATTGGGGATTTCCTATACAGAGTTGGCCAGACGCATAGGTATAAGCGTTCCAGGGGTAGGTTACTGTGCTGAAAGAGGTAAGCTGATGGTCAAAGAAAATAATTATCAGTTACTGGAATGAATAGTAACTTAGAATTTTAAGGGCGTCCCATAAAGAGGTAAAAATAATTGAGTAGATTCAGAGTTGCTATCGTTGCGATGAGTGCAGTGTTGATTTGCGGAGCCGGAGCCGGATGGGCCGGTGTATTGACCTACCGCAGTGCTGTTGTTGACAGTATCAACTATTCCGCGTCACTGCGCGTAAAATCCGCAGACATCCGCATTTCCGACGCACAGTATCGGAGCAATTATGCGGGATTGTATCCGGAAGTAAACGTTTCCGGCCGCGCGGAACGCTATGAAAGTCTTGATCATCGCAACGACGGCACTATCAATACGATAAATAACGAAGTTGTCGGCGGCAGTCAGAGCGCCTGGCGTTCGGCCTTCTACTTATCCGGCCAATATTATTTTTCCCATTGGTATAAGAAACGATATGAAGTCGGCTATTACGAGAAGTTAAGGGATTCATCCGTTCATCAATGTGAGAGTGAACTGAAAAGGATGATCAAAGAGGTAACGGAAATATTCGGTGGTATCGCCGAAGGAAAAATTAAACTGTTATACTCGGATAAAATTCTTCATCACCTCTATGGAATTTACACTCTGAAAAAGGAAGCCTTTGCCGCAGGTCACTTTTCCTATGAAGATGTGCTCAAAGCCGATTCCGATACCATTAGTATGGAAAAGGAAATAACGAAAATCAGAAAAGAACTCGGCGAATACCTGGAACGCCTGAGTAATTACACAGGTGAAAGATATTCCGTTCAAGATACGGAAGTAATAAATTTGAGAGTTGCCGGACTGCCTTCCGCCGCTGATGAAACCGGGGCAATAGAAGGAATGCCGGAATTTCAAGCCCGCCGGAAAGAACTAGAAGCTGTCAAAACCAGAGAAAAAGCGATTGGGAATAATTATCTGCCGGATGCCTCGCTGTATGCAAGGTATGATTTTTACAACAGCAGCCCCGCTGGATTGGATTATGCGATGAATGATGTAAGGCAATCGGCATATAACGTCGGGTTGCTGATCAGCCTTCCGCTTTTCGACGGCGGCGTTAAAAAATGGCAACGCCGACAAAGTTTTTATGAAATCAAAAAACAGGAAGAAAATGTTCGTGCGGTTATTACTGAAAAAAATAAGGATTTAAAAATACTGCGGTTGGGATATGCGGAAGTATCCAGATCAGTAAATCATTATAAAAAACTCAACGACCAATATTCGAAGATGATCGATATCGGCAGCAAGGCGCTATCCCTGGGAGAAAGAAGCAAACTGGACATTATGGAGCTTACGAAGGATGCACTGACTGTGGAGCGAGATTTCCGGGTTGCGGAACAATCCGTGGCAATTTATGAAAAGCAAATAGCTTTGGAGCTGGACTATAAAAATTACGTGAGTGAATATGATGGAGACCGGGCTTGTAAGTATTGAAGTAGTATCGAAAATACATTCCGTAAACATTGATATTCAGGCCGTGCAAAGGCGCTACTTTGTCGAGGGCGAACTGACAAAAGAAGAAGTCGTGCGGATTTTAAGAGATCATGGGATTCGTTCGCGCCTGAAAAAATTAAAATCAATAGAAGCGCTTCTGAAATATCCGCAGCCCATAATTTTTCTTACGGCCCGCAATGAATTTCATATTCTTATCGGCAGGAAAGATGAAAAAATGTTCATCTTTGACTGCAAAGAGAAAAAGCCGCGCGAAATGCCGGAGGCGGAATTCCGGCAATTTTGGAG
>JANYAY010000025.1 GCA_025361065.1 Deltaproteobacteria bacterium | reverse complement strand
TGATCTGGTCAAGTAAAAACGGACACTCGGTTAAGCGGCTTTTGCCCACATAAAATTCTTTTCAAAATCATTCGGATTTTTGTAATTCAAATACGAATGCAGGCGATTACTGTTATAAAACATCTCAATGTAATGAATCACATCATTTCGTGCATCGCTACGATTACGATAAAGCATCCCGGCAGTCCACTCTGTTTTCATGCTGTGAAAGAAACTTTCCGCAACAGCATTGTCCCAGCAATCGCCCTTTCGGCTCATGCTGCAGATCATGCCGTAGATCCCCAAAAGATTCTGGTATTCACCGCCAGCATATTGGCTGCCACGGTCAGAGTGATGAAGCAATCCCTTTCCCGGCTTTCGTCTCGAATAAGCCATTGAAAGAGCTTCCGTGGCAAGCGATGCCTTAATGCGGGTACTCATAGCCCAACCGACAACTTTCCTCGAGAACAGATCGATAACCACCGCTAGATACAGCCATCCTTCCATCGTCCACAGATATGTGATGTCGCTGCACCACACGGTATTTGGTTGATCCACCTGGAAATTTCGATCCAAAAGATTAGGCGCTAAGGGCAAGTTATGCTTGCTGTCCGTCGTGATTCTAAACTTTTGGCGGTGCTTTACAGAGACGCCGGCTTTTTTCATCAGGCTGCGTGCTCGATACCGCCCTACATCATATCCCTGAAAACGGAGTCTTTCTGATGTCCTGCGAGAACCGTAGGCACCCCTGGTTTCATTGTGGATCTGCCGGACTTCCGATAATAATCCAAAATCCTTATCTACTATACTATGATCTTTCTTCAAATATTGGTAATATCTGCTCCGACTGACTTCCATTACCTTACACAAAACGGTTATGGGGTAAGCCTTCTGTTGCTGCCGGATAAAGTCATATCTTACGACGACTCTTTGGCAAAGAAGGCTGCGGCTTTTTTTAAAATTTCGCGCTCCATCCGAAGCCGCTTATTCTCTTCCCGCAGCCGGTGTAATTCCTCTTTCTCCGGCGTCAGATGACCTTTGCCGGGAAAAGCTTGATCACTGTCGCATTTTAACTGATCTTTCCATCTCCGAAGAATATTCGGATTTATTTCAAGATTGCGAGAGGCTTCTGTGATCTTGTAGCCTCCCTCGGTCACAAGTTTTACTGCATCAATTTTAAATTGCTTTGAATAACTCTTTCTCTTTGTTGTCATATCTCACCTCTAATAGATTTTTCTTTATATCACTCTTTTCGAGGTGTCCACTATGACTATACCATTTCATAGAATGTTAACAGGAGGCTGGTAACCTTTATTTTAAAACCCCTATTATAAACTAGCTCCTTAAATCTGGTCATCAGAAAGCACATTACTGCTAATGAGAAAAACCCCACGTAAGAAGGATGTAAAACAAAAGCTGGCGACAAAAGTTACCTCTGGCCGCAATTGGGGTTTTGATTATGGTCTATCATTTCGTGCAGCAGCAATCGGTTCCATTAATTTTAACGAAAAACTCCGCAACGCTAACATTATAGGTGTTGCCTACGGTATTGGATACTCAGATGATTTAGATTGTGATGTGCCGTTTATCTCACTGGTAGGCACAAACGAAGAACCTCTCCAACAAGCTTTTGAAGAATTTGCACATTGGGCAAAAACCTCAGACGCAGATGCGATTGATGTTACTTTGGTCTTTTTGAATAGTGGTGGGTATCGGTTAATGATAAATCCTGAACCCATTGCACTTATTCACCGGGCGCTTAAGTATGATGCTATTGCGGAACCAATTTCATTCTTAATCAGTTGGATAAAACCAATTGACACACTGTCTGAACCACTTAGGCAACTTCGGTTACATCTCGCAAGCGGCATTAAGCCGTTCATCCTCTCAGCGTCGGTCTATACGGGCATAGTAGTACCTGGCAAAGCACCAATGCCTGGACAAATTCGAATAGCTCGGAATATAAATCAGCTACTCAAGTTTAAAATCCGGTTTGCTGATGAAGGCACAGAAGCAGAAAAAGATTATGTTAGGATGGCCCTATTAAACACCAAAGCTAAGTCAACAAAAGGAAACGCTGAAAATAAGGCGCATTTGCCATCGCCGGAAAGTCTTATGTCCACACGAATAAACCGCTTGAAGACAATTTTTCCAGTTACTCTGTGGCGGGCCGATAATATTGTTGAATGCAAAAATATCTGCAACGCTGCTGAACAGTTCGGCTTGCGTAATTGGCAGGTGCAACAGGCGTTGTGTAATTCTTTGGTAAGCCGCGAAATGGTCAATGGTCTTCCTCATTTTGAGGGTATAAAGCAAAAGGATTGGCCAAACGCTTTGGTGGTGAAACTTGCTCAGCGATATGAAATGGCGGACGGCAAGATTGAGCCTTTCAACCTTGTGACACCTGAAGAACTTGCACACCAAGCCATGCTAGATGCTGGCTTTCTCCTTAATGGCTGGGGACTTAAACGGATACCAGATACTATCGAGGAAATTCAAAAGGAACTAGACAAGCGCAATCTATTAGATAGAAAGAAAGATATTCATGAGCTATCTTCCTGCTGACAAAATCCGAATATTTGTAAGCTCAAGACTTGAAGAATGTGTGGATGAACGGATTAATGCCCGTGATGCAATTATATCATTGGGCCACGATCCAGTGATGTTCGAAACTGCTGGGGCACGACCCTACCCGCCACGATCCATCTACCTCAAAGGCGTTGATAGTTCACTTTTTTTTATAGGAATCTATAGCGATGGTTATGGCGATATTGCGGAAGGAATGGATATTTCTGGGCTTGAGGACGAGTATCAATATGCGAAAACTCGTGGAATACAACAGCTGTTGTACGTCAAGAAAATTAACGCAGGCGGCAATAGAGATGAAAGGCTTGAGAAGCTCATATCTGATTTCTTAAGTCCATTTATAACAGTATCTTTTTATGAGAACCCTTCAGACATTTACGAGAGAGTACGTGAAGACATTACAGCTTTAGTAGCGGAATATGTTCAACGGGGTCTACGAGCTGGTGCTATGAATCAACCTCAACTGAGTCTGATAATTGATAACCTTGTTCCGCTCAATCGGCGCATTTCGAGACCAACAGTTAAATCAGCACTTCTAAACCTATTAGAAAGTATATCGTTGACCATAGTCATAGGACCACTAGGCATTGGAAAGACGGTCTTCCTGGCCACACTCGCTAACCAGCAAGAATGGGTTTTCGTCCAATGTGGTGAACGAACACCTAGGGAAATATTAGTGGACGCAACAAATGGCATAAGGGCAAAGCTCGGTCTTGATCAAATTGCATATACACAGATTGAAGAAGCGAAATCTGCTTTGAAGGCGAGTTGGCAGGCTTTGGGATCGGTAACGCTTGTTCTGGATGACGTACGCACGGAAGAGGTTGCTGACGCTATCCTTAAAGTCATTGTATCTTCCAATAAGAAACGAATGGTTCTCTCTGCTAGAGATGCAAGTCTATTTCATGGTATCGTCACTTTTCCCATTCCACCACTTGATCGAGATGAAATTAAGAATTTTGTTGCTAGAAACCGTATACAACCACTGATGCCTGGTGAACTCGAAGAATTGATGCACTTATCTGAAGGCAATCCGCTCTACCTGAGATATTATACCAATGTAGAACCGGGAAACTTCGAGACAACACTAGCTGCATATGAACTGAAAGCCTTGAGAAATCTAGCGGCGCGGCCCAGAGAAGCATTGAATTATGTTGCATTATCCCCTCGCGCACTCCAACTCGAAGAATTGATGCAATTGATGTCGTCGCCAGCTAACTCAATAGAAGAAATATCAATGTGCCTTAATGAAGCACGTAGTCTTTTAACTGATACTGCACGAGGATATTCAATTTTTCATACACATGCCAGAAAAACAATTCAAAGTGCGATTGGTGAATCACCACAGCAACTTAAATTCTATGCACAAAGACTTTCCAAATGGTTGTCATCAAAACGTGACTATACATCATCGTTTACTGTCTTGGATGACGCAGGCTTAGATGTGCCACAAAGGCTCATAGAACTTGCAAGTCAACATGCTGCGATCCAGGGTAATGTAAGGGCAGCAATAAATATCCTTGAACGTCGACTTCAGATAGAAAAAGACAAAGGGAATGCCTCTAACGCGGTGAGTGTAAGGGATTTGATGATTTCGCTTGCGAGCGCTCAGAGTCAGGCTGGTAAAGCGGATGAAGCGCTAAACATGCTAGACGAAGCGCGAAAAGTTATTGCACCTGGAGATTCATTTATTCCAATAAAGGAAATGGAACTCACAATACTGGCATGGGCGAAGGGCGATCCCAATTCGATAGACAAACTTGAGGAAGTTAAGCAACAATATATTAAAGAAGGTAGTATCTGGGATGCTTCACGAATAGCTTCGGATCTTAGTGCAAGCTTTATGCATCGCGCCGATTATGAACGTGCATTTGATGAGGCAAAATATGCGCTGTCCGGTTTCGAAAAATATAAAGACGCGTATGGCGCAAAAATAGCAAAAATTAATCTTCTGTCTGCGGCATCTGCGCTTCCTGAAAAGCAAGAAATTGCGAAAGTATTAATGGAAGAATTGAAGAACAGTGAAGAAATATCACCCCGCCAGCGCGCGGCTTTATTTAATATCCTTGGCCGCGTGGCGAAAGAGCAAAACGATATTAAGGGAGCTAAATCTTTTGCTGAGGGAGCTATTGATATAGGGCGTACCCTTGGTGATTCAAGGGTAGTTTCTACAAATTTAATAAACTTAGGAAATTACTTTAGAGATGAAGGTAATCTCGATGTTGCACTAGAAAAATATGAGGCGGCAGATAAAATTGCGCACGAATCAAAATTGATTCAGTCTGAAGCATGGGTACAAGAGGTAATGGCATCTACATTTAACGAAAGAGGCGATGGGCATAGAGCCATACAGCATGCTACATACGCAATTGGACTTTCAAAAGATGGAGTGTCAAAAAGAACCGAAACAGAAGCATATGAGGAACTGGCAAAAGGATATGAGAATATAAACGATACTGATGAGGCCAGTAAGGCATGGTTGCAGACTGCTGAACTTGAATTCGAAGCAGACAAAGAAAGTGAGTCAGGCTTTTGGTCTTTTCTTAGAGCAGTGCGGCTCCTTTATAAAGAGCATAAGGGTAAAGGATATATTGCTGCGTATCGAAGAATTTTTAAACACAATATAGGGCAAAGCGAATCAAGGCTTTCAAACTTCGAAACTCTTACGCATGAATATTCAAGTTTATATGCTTGCCTGCCAGTTAGATTTGCATTTGAAGCAACCGTATATCACGCGCGCTTAGCCTTTGATAATCTTCCTAAGGTGCTTGTTCGGCAAATATTCTTGAATCTTATGGGGCAAATACTGAACAAACCGAAAGAGGCTAATCAAGATTTAAAAATGCTTCATGCCACACTCGCGCTCGCTATGGCCATCCCGAAAGATACCTTGACCATTGATGATGTCGTTGGAGTTGGAGAAAGATTAGCCAACAATATATCTAATTTGTCGTTTCGGGCAAATAACGATGGTGCTGCACATTGGACAATTAACACACAGTTTGCAAAGCCCGTGATTGTTACAATTAGCCAATTAGATGATCGTGCTGATGTTTCTCTTGTAACACTTTGCCTTGTGCTCGTATTGTTATCTTTTTCGAAAGAAATATCAGAAGAAGTTTTAGCTGGCATCATCCCACCCGTAGATGAGGCTAGTATTCAGGTAGTAAATTACGATGAGGCAAAGAACTTAGTGCCACTCGAAAAGGCGGGTTTGATTTCTATGGAAAATGTCTGTTCAGTGACGCGCGCGACTAACCCTAAAAGCGATGATCTGATACCGATATTCGTAATAACTCGTTCTGATATCACATCGGACTGGCTCGTTGGCGAAGGCCGCGGCAATTCGGGACAGGTTTTGTTCGCCGAGGTGCTAGGTGAACTTGTATATCACCTCTTTGCTGGAGAGATAGAGCTCGAAACCTTGTATCCTAAGATTATGTCATTAGTAAAAAAAACAATTATATAAAATAATTAGGACAATGCTCTATTATTTATACTGTTAGCAAAATGAAAACACTATGGATTATCGGCAAATGACCGTGCCTTGGGAAAATTAAACGGGACGCTTGTACTATTTTATCTTTTTTTCACTTTTCATAGACTTCAATCTATTATCGCTAACATAGTTTATTTGCCTCTTTCAATAAAACCGAATGATGCTATTATGGTACAACTTCATCGCAGAAAGCCCGTTATTCCAATTCCAACTCAAGCGCTACCTTTGTTGGCGTTGTTGTCGGCTTCCTCGACGTATGTATAATACGCCTCATCGCCTCCGCCTAGCCGCCGCGGTATCATCATTGATTTGGAAATGGAATTAGTAGATGCCATGACTAGAAAAAAGTTTATTGTTATTGCGATGGTCATATGTTCCATAGTAGGAGGGTATGCACCTGTATTGCTCGGTGCTGACTCAATATTGGCTTCGCTTATCGGAAGTACTATTGGTGGCCTTCTTGGAATATGGGGTGCTTTCAAATTCTATGGGTAATCACCTTCGTCGTCTTCCCGGTCTTGTGACCTCTCGTGACCTTTAGGTTATCAGGTTACGAAGGTCGGGAACCAGTTAATCTAGTTCCTGGATTCCGGCCTCCGAGACTGTGTCGCAATTACTTTTTGGTCATTCCGGGCAAGCGAAGCGCGACC
>JANYAY010000143.1 GCA_025361065.1 Deltaproteobacteria bacterium | reverse complement strand
GGCTGCGGCTTGCATATAAGGAGAATACTGGCCTGTAATAAAACGCATCATTCCATTACTTATATATGCGCCACTTCCAGGGATTACTTTACTATCCGAGGAGCGAACCCGTAACCTCTTTGCTTCAATAGGAAAATAGACTTCATGCCCAAGTCCGCAAGACACAAAGAGATCAATTTCACCAGTGGGGGTGTCTAAATCAAAATCGGGGGAGGTAATTTCAGGTTTCAGGTAAATACCAAGCGGACCGTCCCTAAATGTAGGTATTCGAACCAACCGTCTATAGAGGCGTCTTGTGATCCAGTCTTCTCTATCATTTTCGGCTTTTTTCCGAAGAGTTTCTCCAGCCTGAAAGAGGGACGCCAGAATAGAGGGAATATGTCGTTGCGGGAATAGCTTTTTGAAAGCTTTGGTGTCAGTTCTCATTATGTTCCCTATAGGCCAAAGCAATCTCGCCATATATTCTTGCCGCGTCGTTAAGAGCAGCCGTACGCGTCCAATTTAAGAGGATATTGGGACGGACAATATGTATTTTATCTCCTTGGAAAAGAAAAATGTCACGCTCATACAGCAAGGCTCCTCGTCTCTTTACAGCATTCTCATAGAATGCTTTCATAACTTTCGCCAGATATCCAGAAATAGCCTTTTGCTGATAAGCCTCTTCGGAGCGAGAGATGTTAAGCGTAACCATCACCAGGCCCGTTTGGTCTTCTATGTCGCCTTCCGCAAAGACGCGATAAGCTGACCCCTCGGTCTGAGCCCATTTATTCAAGGTTGCGGTTAGTGTGTCTGCATATACTTTAAGGCCATGATCAGCATAGGGCTGAACTGTCGAATGTTCTATACGATCGAGCGTTACGGTTTTGGAAGACCTCCATGATGTCGGGGTTGAGCTGGGCTCGAAGACGTGAATCGTATCCTCTACGAGCATGATTTCCTGTTCCGTTAGCCCGAAGTATCGATAGATCAACTGATCAAGTTCATTTTCCGACGCATCAGTGAGGTTTTTACACTCACGGTTCCATTCTTCGGTTATGTCTATATTGAGGTCATTAAACAGCGAACTGTCTCCTGCCGCCTTTTTCAATTTTCTTTTCAAAGCTTGCAGCTTTTCTTTGACCTTACCGATTCTATTAACCACATCACTTATGACATACTGCGCATCAGGAGTGACAAATTCGCTACTTGGCAAAGGAAACGGAATCTGCAATACTTCGCTGAGATGAACTTGATTTCGCTCGCTTCCCCAACTAGCCGAGGTATGAAACAGGAAGTATCTAGCCAAACTTGACCGCAAATAAACTGTAAGGAAAATCAATAGATCAATATCTTCAATGGGGCCTTTGATGGAGCGGAGGGAATGCTGAAATAGAACATTAAAATCAGAATATGCGACTTTATCAAATCCACGACTAAATAGAACCATTGGGGCACAGAACAGGACTGAAGGCGGCTGGCTATACAATACATCAAGGCGGTACTGTTTTTTTCTCAACCTTTCCCCTAATGAAATCGTATCATCAAGAAATAATATTAAATCACTTTTCCATGGGGTTGTTTCAACAAAAGGCATGTCTAGTGACCAAACAAGCTTTTTAGGCTGTCGATCCAATTTAATTTTTGATTGCGGCCATGGTTTAATTCCATCACCAGCTACCCACCGTTTTGTTCCTATGGATTTTTGTTTTCGTAATTCGCTGAGCACATCAACTTGCTGATATAGAGATGGCATAGCTTGAAGCATCGCAATCAGTTTCTGGTCCCGAGAGGTACCCCAAAGGTGGCGTTTCCATACAACAGGTGCAATCTTTGATTGCGTGGCAGCAAGAATATCGGCCAGCGGTATCCATGCCTGTGCAGAATGATTTATGGTGATGATACCTTTCCTCAGTCCATCGCGGTTGAATTTAGGTGCGGTGAACTCTATCTTATGCTGCTCTGGCTTAGAAGGCTCATTCCTGAAGCGTGCAATAATTGCCGGGCACAGTGCATCCTGAAAAAGAAGAAACCTATAATCAGACAGTTGGATGACCCTTTCCAGCGTAACCTGCCGTAGCCATTCCGCCTGAAAGGCATCTGTCTGGTTTTGGATAATTTTAGACGGCAACAGAAGGCAACCGGTCCCGCCGCTCTTGAGGAAACGTGGTGCCCCTCGCATGAACTTTTGTGCAAGTTGTTTGCTCTGTCGTCCTTCCCAGGGTGGATTGCCGATAACACAATCGAATTTTTCCCCATTTAGCGTCTTATCATCAAAGAAATCAGCCTTATGAACGACAGGAATAACCGCTTGGGGGCGATCAGGTGTATCTCCATAGTTCAAAAGTTTCGGTAGCGGTTGTCCGGTTTTTTCCACATAGTTTTGGATATCGGGAGGATCAAAGAAATCCAAGTAAGCTAAGTATAGGCTGAAGCAGGCAATCCTGCAGGCTGTTTCCTCAATATCCACACCTCGAATCTGTCGTGTCAGAATCTCCTTGAGCGCTTTTACTTTTTTTACATAGTGAATCTTGCCCGTTTGAGATTGTATCCATCGATTTGCAAGACGATTGAATAGAATCACCAGAAAAATACCCGATCCGCACGACGGATCCAAATATGACCAGTTCCAGGCGTCCGGATTATCTCGTATCGCTATATCGACAACCATTTCCGCCAGGAATCTGGGGGTGTAAAAAGCGCCATGTTTGTGCTGTTTTTCCTGATCTTCTGCAGTCAAAAATTCCTGGTAAATTGCACTGATTGTTTCAACGGGAATCATCTTAAAGTCGTAAGGCCAGAATCCTAAAGTACGTTGTCCGCTAGCCACATCGTGGCCACCAAGAAACTGAATTAGTTTTTCTATATGTACATGACGAATGAGGAATTTTTCTTTATCAAGGTTCTGATCAAACATATTCCCGTTAAAACGTTCCTTGAGGTCGGAAAAAAGCACATCATAAAGATAGGCTATTCGTGACTTGTGAGAGATGTGACCTTCCAATATCTCGGCAAGCACCATTGTGCCGGTACGTTTTTTATCCGATTTACCGACCGAAATGATAGCACGATCAAGAAGATAACAGAGGAAAAGCATGCGACCGATGAAGGCGTGAGCCCTTTCTATTTCGAGTCGTTCTTCACCATCGATTAAGGAGTTTCGCAGAGAGCGAAGGTTATCCAAAAGCCATGAATCTACGGACTGGTCCGGATCAAAATATTTCTTTTTTGTTTCGTAATAATTACCTGTTGCCAGATGATGATAAAAAGATTGTATTCGTTGGACATAGTCAGTCTTTGTCAATGTTTCAACCAGTGAGTATTCTTCTTCTTCAGCAGATTGATCTCTCGGCGGTTTTGCAAGCCCCGAATAGATATAAACCGATGTAGGGTCTGCCAAGACCAGAACATTGGCAACGCCTTGATTCCAGAAGCATCTTTGAGCGATGATGCGCTCGGAGGGAGAAAATGGTCTATTATACTCTTTTAGATATAGAACGGGTCGGCCATCCAGACAGAGTATCCCATCAAGGTTCATTTCCTGCCATGCACGCTCGATGACTGATAGATAGCCCAACAATGTAACGTCACGTTGAAGTGCCGCCAGGGAGTGATAAAAAGCCATACCCGTCTGGGGCGCAGTGTGTGCCTTCACAAGGTCTGTCATCATCGTTGCACTCACCATATCGTTAACTCACCCGTCTGAGAACGGCTCTAACTGTACCCTGGATTACCATTTCTGTAATTGGGATCAAATCTGAGTAATCTGGGTTCTCCGCTCTCAAAAAAAAGCTCTCCTTTTTTCGCGCAAGGGTTTTTAATGTGTTCCGGCCGTCAATTAAAGCCACAACCATATTGCCTTCCCGTGGCGAATCATCCGCATCAACAACAACCCAATCACCTTTATAGATGCCACGCCCCTCCATAGATTCGCCATCGACTTTTACAGCAAATAATCTGTGGTCTTTCGTGGGTCCAAGTATCATTTGATCTACAGCAATCATACCATGCACCTTTTCAGTTTGTTCCTCAGGGTATCCAGCCGGAATATTTCCCAAGACCGGGATGGAAAGTGCCGTAGTAGAGATGCTCTTCTTGGACGGCAGCAACTCAATACCGCGCGAACGCCCACAATGGCGACGCACATGTCCCTTTTTTTCAAGGGCGCTTATATGATCAGATGCAGCCTTTGTACTTTTAAACCTGAAACGGGCTGCGATTTCCCTGTAAGTAGGTGCCATCCCTTCTTTGGATTGGAAATCCTTGAGAAAGTTAAGCATTTCCTCTTGTCTTGGTGTTAAGCTATCTATACTATACATTTGTATAGTATATTTGCACAGTATCTGATAAGTGTAAAGAGTTTTTTTCATAAGAGCAGACCAGCCAGATGCCGCTACACGCGGACAATGTAATTAAAGCGCATGGGTATCTGTTTGAATATTCATTGTTTCTCCAGATGAGACTGGCTTATCTTTCAAAATCACTCATACCCTAAACACCTTCATAACTTCATCACCTAAATGATTGATTACTTTTACGGCGATTCGGCCGGATTTGGGTTTGTCGAAGGGGCGGGAAATGTCGCTGTTTAGCGTGGCCCAGGCTTCTTCATTGATTTCTGCTTTCAGGGTGGTCTTCAATGCCTTGTATGGGTCATTCGCACCCAGGAAATAGGCATGACGGACGAAGAAGCTCTCTTCGTTGTAGTCCGTGTCAATAAACCAGCAGGCAATGCCTTCGGCCCCGTCACTGCGGACTTCGCCGGTATTGGGGTGGAAGACATCCACGCCAATAATAGTGACTTGGAAATAGTTACGAGTGATTAGTGGCGAGTGGATAGTGATTTGATCAGAGCATTTAACATTTTGCTGATCTCGGTGCACTCGCTCAATAAACTCTCGGAAACCGGCGTTTCCAGAAAGTGCAAGTTTGCCGATAAAATCAGAAATGTTTCCAGCTCCCCCAGCGACCCCCGCGCAATGCCAAGCGATTGAAGAAACTCCCCCGTACTCCGGCGCGCCTGGCCCTCGGCGATGTTTGCCGGAATCGAGGTTGCCGCCCGACGCATTTGCGAGGTAATCCCAAACCTCTCCTCGGCAGGATAATTTCGCGTAATCGCATAAATCTTCCCGGCTAAGTCTATTGATCTCTGCCAGACTACTAACTCCCGATACGAGCTTAAAGATTTCATATGGAGCAACTCTCCTTCCTGAACTATCCACCAACCACTCTTCACTTGCCACTTCTATATCCGGTTCGCCAAAAATGATAAACAGATTGCCCTTGCCGGTGTTCTTCAGATCATCGGCCATGTGCAGATCGGCATTCATCCGGGCTTTGAGGACGGGGATGCGGCCCAGTTTATTGAATTCCGAGGAATGGGCATCGTAGTTAAAGGCGCAGGTGATGAGCACATCAAAGTCGGCATCGCCTGCCTCGCGAGCGGCGGCAACCAGATCGGGGCGGGAAACGGTGCCGAATTCCGGGCCGACGAAGATTGCAGCGCGTTTCACTGAAGTGTGAAGAGTGAGGGGTGAAGTGTGAAAGTCGGACGACTGCCCGTTTATTATTTCACTCTTCACTCTTCCAACTTCGCCCTTTTCTTCATATCGTCCTTCGGCGCAGATATAGTGGCCTGGCCACGGGGTTAAAGATGTAAAGTTGATTTTATCATCCTTGTGGGCCTGCTGGACGCCGGCAATTTTCAGGTTTTCCAAAATGATCTGCGTGAAGTCGCGCACGGTGCCATAGTCAGATGAAGCGGAATCGGCCACGCCATCGATTAATTCATCATTTTCATCAACCGTCAAAACGCGGTGAGGCAGAAGGCTCTCAACCGTGAACGGCCCGGCGACGCGCACCTTCTTTTTGTCGTCGTAGGATTTGTCATACAGATATTCGACGTCCGCCTTGGCAGCAATTGAGGCGTCGATTTCCTTTTGACGCTCGATGCGATATTGCCACCACTGCTTGTGCAAAGCTTCCGCTTCTTTTGTCAATTTCTGGTTACCGGCCTTCGCCGGTAAGACGGCGGAGAGGTCACGCGGGATTTCCCATTCTTCCCACGCCCTTTTTTCTCCCTCTCCCCGCGCGGGAGAGGGTTTGGGTGAGGGGGCAACACGCCCCAGAGATTCATTAAGCTGTTTGCGGATGGGTTCGAGCTTTTCCTGCCACTTTTCCCAGATCACGTCGATTTCGGTGTTGTTGGCGATGGATTTGAGTGTAATGTGCGGCACTCGCTCATAGACAAAGCCCTGACGAATGTCGCCGCGTGTGGGTGCGGTGGAGGGTTCTTTGCGGCTTATTTCGGCTTCTTTGATCTGGCCGTCGCGACTGTCGGCAAGCAGATAGTAGGGATAGCGTGCACCCATGATGCGTGCACGTGCAAGGGCAAGCGCCACGCGCGACGTGTCGATAGTAATCCAGCGACGACCCCATTGTTCGGAGACATAGGCAGTTGTGCCAGAACCGCAGGTAGGGTCGAGCACCAAATCGCCGGGGTCGGTGGCCATGAGGATGCAGCGCTGGATGACCTTCGTCGTAGTTTGGACAACGTAAAGGCGTTCATCGCCATATCCCCCAGTACCTGTATCTGTCCAAACGTTAAGAAGTGGCATTACAAAAAAATCCGAAAGGAACCGTGCATAGCTCAGAGTTTTCCCACCCGCATGCAATCGGTCAGCTTTCCCCAAGCGTCCGATGGATACTGGACTTGTTGACCAGTATCGACCACCTGGACCATAACTTTCTCCACGGAACTCTATCTTTTCTCTTCCTCGGATGTATTCATGGCTAGATGTTAGATTATCGGGACGGCACAGCGCATTCGCTGATTGTTCATACTGATCTTGGATACGCGAAAAGCTTCCATCATCATGCCGCACCCAGCGATATTGCTCAGACCCAGCATCGCCAACCAACTTTGATACGAAGGGTGTTCGATACTTAATATGATCATGGAACTTACAAAACCAAATGATATAGTCAGCTACACTTGATATGGCGAGGTCTGTCTGGACTGCCGTCTTCTTGACTGTGATTACTGAAACGAAGTTATCTGGCCCAAACACTTCATCCATCAGCGCCCGGACACGATGGACATTTTCGTCGCCAATCTGAACAAAGATTGAGCCGCTTTCCGTCAGTAAATCTCTGGCCACGGTCAGGCGATCGCGCAGATAGGTCAGGTAGGAATGAATTCCATCACGCCAAGTATCCCGGAAGGCTTTGACCTGTTCCGGCTCGCGGGTGATGTGGTCAATATTGCCGTCCTTGACATCACGACTGGTTGTTGACCATTGAAAATTAGAGTTGAATTTGATGCCGTAAGGCGGATCGAAATAGATGCACTGCACCTTGCCGCGCAAGCCTTCGCGCTCAGCCAAACTGGCCATGACTTGAAGGCTATCGCCCAAGATCATGCGGTTGGTCCAATTGGCATCGTGCTGGTAGAACTCGGTTTTGGCGGCTTCAGTCGGAATGCCGTTGAAATCAGCAAAAAGATCGTTTTGGTAACCGGCAGCTTGTGAATTACTACTGGCCGTTTGTCGCAGCAGGTCGTCAATCAGCACTTTCGGGTGGACTTTTTCCTGGATATAAATAGGTGGGGCATTCACCACCAGGTCAGACCAGTCCTTTTCATCCTTGCCGTGCCAGACGAGTTGCGGGTCGAGGTCGCGATTGCGGCTTGCTTTTTCTTCTTCCAGACCGGCAGCGTTGCGCGGCAGGGTCACGGACAGTGTGTCTTGCGCTTCCTTTTGCAGCACGGACTGAAACTCGGCGGTGGGGATGTTCCTGCGACGCGCGTCAGCATGAGTCAGTGTTTCTATTGTTTTACTGTTTGTCTTTTTTTGTTTCACTTTCTATAGTCCTCTCGTCGCAGAAGTGTGAAGTTTGAAGGGTGAAGAGTGAAAAGAAAAGAGAGAAAATTCTTTCTCACTTTACTCTTCTCATTTTACCATTCTCTTTTAGCCCTTCTTCTCCCTGCATTTCTTCACTATCGAGGTCAAGATTGCCACAAGCTGGTTAGCTTCATCAATCATGTCCTGCAGTTCTGGTTCTTCAACCAATTCAGCAGCCACAAGCAGGCGCAGCCAGTAATGAGTTTCGCGTGCTTCCTTGCAGGCAATGGAATATTTTGCGATGAAATCTGCCCGACTTTGGCCGGCCTAACCTTCCTGCACATTCGCGCCGATTGACGTACCAGACTTTAGCAGTTGGTTAGCCAATGTCCGGCTCGCGCCCGGTTTTTGATCCAATACCCGGCATAGATTGACTATCCGCCGTGCAAACTCAAACGTCCGTTCCGGCAAATCCCGCCGCGGCTGTTCCATTTATCTTTACCTCTTCACTCTTCTCACTTCACTCTTTTCTACACCTCCTGTCACAAGATCCTTTTTTTATGTCAACGAAAATTACATAAAAAAGCTTGACTTCCATAAGGCTATTTGTCAAAATGCACTCAATCCGGTTATCCGGAGGTGGATGGCGCAGCCATCGGAAGGCCCGTAAGGGCCTTTTTCATTATTATCTCAAATAAACTTTTTCCCAAAACAGCGTTGCTCTTCACGATCATATTTATCTTGAAGAATCTTAATGACCTTCTCACCAAAAGGTAGAACGCGTGCGGTCGGTATGCCCTGTTCGCGTAAGATTTCATTACGGCTTGAATGAGCTATTAAATCACAAAGCTGTAGTCCGGCAATATTGTTTGCTTTTGTTTTTACTTTCAACTGGCGGCTGGTCAAGCATGCCTGAAACTGTTCCGGCGCAACATAATCCGTTCCATTTTGCCAGAGCCGCTCAAATGAATCTTTTAATCGCCTATCTTCTTTTCCACCTCGCGATTCAGCCATAGCGTCGCCACAGACATCGTTTCTTTTTAAAAAAAACATAAAACGTTCCAGCAAGACAGCCAAACAGTAATGATATGGTTCAAAGCGCCATACCGTATAAGATTCTTTATGCTTCTTCTTGTCTAAGCATACGGAAATCACCGTGTATTGCCAATTTTTCATAAGTCGAAGGAGATCATTATCAAAGGTTGCCCTTACAGAATCATCAGATAAGGCTTCAAATGGTGGCTTATAGTTAATCATTTCCTTGCGATGGAAAATAACAGGCTCATCAGGATGCGCATGAAAATAACACTGTTTTAATGCCTCCATTTGAGGATGCAAAACTGTTGCGGCATATTCCAGTTCTATAATCACCCCCGTAAGGCTAAGAAATTGGTGGTTCGGATTCTCTGAACTATCCAAATCGGGATTGCCAACTTCGTCAATGTATATCCGGTATTTCATTTACTCACCGTTTGCCTCTTGAGTTCGCCTTCTGGGTGTCTGTACGTTTCATCTCTCCAACCAGAACCGTTAGGATTTTCTTTACTTACCCGGCGACTTCCCCGGTAACTTCCCCGGTTATCCCACCTACGGCCTTAAAGGCCAATTCCGGCTTTTTTCGGATCGTAACGCCGAAGCCGTCCGTAATTTTCATTCGTTCGGAGGACATGTTTAACCTCTAAAATCGGTGGCAAATTTCCCAATCATCTTATTAAACTCGTTTTCTACCTTGGCTTTAAAGTCGGATTCAATTTGATACACTTCCGTCAGTTCGGCAAAGGCCCAGCGGCCATAATGCCCGTTGTTGTTGACGCCGGGAATCCAATAGTTTTCCATGGTCGATTTCTTTTCCTTGGCATCCTCGCGCCGATAACCTTTGATTTCCACGATCAGATTCAAAAGGTCTTTCTCTCCGTGTCCGTCATCCACCCGGACGATAAAGTCGGGAAGATAGATGCGTTTAAGCGATCCGAAATTGTACGGCACTTCCAGGCCGAGACTGTGATTTTTAACATAGGATCTTACCTGCGGGTGGGATTCCGCTACGCGGCAGAATTCCGCCTCCCAGTCGCTGTCGAGAATAACCCAGTTGACGTGACAGCTCCGCGCATCAGTTTCCCAACGGTCGGTTCTGGATGTGTTAAAATTAACATGAATTGTGGAGCCGGTCGGGTTATAGCTATCGAGCACGGCAACAATTGGATTATTTCCTTCCAAAGAACGCGTAATGCCATCAGTGATTCGATTGCAGGCCATATCCGCAAGTTCACGATACATAAGTTGAGCAGGATACGTTCCACCTTTACAAACCAGGCAATGGTCAAGCCAATCCTTGGTTATGCGCTTCAACTGACCGAATAAATGATACTTTGGTTCTTCACCGGTGTCGCGCCATTTGGTCTCCAGTAGCCGAGTTGTAAGATGAAACAAAAGAGTGGAGCGTCGAAGATCGCCGGTATGGACAAGGGTTAAATCGACTCCTTTACCGATAATACCCTGACTCTGGGTAATGGTTGGACCGACGAGATCAGGGGTCAAATCCAGAACGGAGTCATTGTTGAATTTGGCGGTCAGTTTCTCCTGTGGCAGTTCAACGCGATAACCTGCCACGCGGGGAAAGCGGATTTCCAGATGGTCGCGATCCGGCCGCATGGCCTTGACCCGGATGGTTTCGCGCGGCGGCTGCGGCGGTGCTACTACAGGTTTGGCGGTAAAATCAAATGGAATGCCTAGCACGTCAGCATATTCGACATTGAACAGACCATCCTCATTAAGGTCATAGGATTGACGACGCAGGGCGCGGCCAATGACTTGTTCGCATAAAAGCTGGGTGCCGAAAGCGCGAACGCCTAAAACATGCGTGACCGTATTGGCATCCCAACCTTCCGTGAGCATGGATACGGACACGACACAACGGATGGATTCACCAAGTCTATCTTTCTTGCCGACGGTGTTCATGACTTCCCGCAGCAAATCCTGATCGGTGAGGTTCTCGGCCTGGCTGCGGTCGCCGGTGCGTTCAATGATTTCCCGGCGAAAGCGATCAATTTCCAAAGCCGCCATAGTGCGGAAATTATCGTCCAGGGCATCGCCCGATTCCAGTTGTTCGCTGTCGATCAGAAGCGTGCGCGGCCTGGCCAGCGGATTGCCGTATTCATCAAAGTTGGAAAACAAGCGAAATGTGCCTAAAAAAGGCGGCGGTGTAACACCATCCTCACGGACGGGTTGTTCAAAGCCGGACATGTAGTCGTAAACAAGCTTAGATGTGGATGTATTATTGCAGACAACTATAAAGCAGGGAGGCAATTTCATGCCGCCTTCCTGCCACAAATTGTATGTCTTTACATAATGGCCGTAGAGCGCCTCAAGGGCAGTCTGAAGCCGGGTAGGTAGTTTACGCGGATCAAGTACTGTTGATTTGCCTCGGCCTTTCTTCGGCATGTCCTTGCGGATATGTTCCCAGAGGTTGCGGAACATCGGCATTTCCATGCCGGGAATATTGTCCGCCACGGGCACTCGCGGCAATTTGACGATGCCGCATTCTATGGCGTCCATCAAAGAAAAGTCGCACATTGTCCAGGGAAACAGGGTGCCTTCAGCATAACCAGAACCCCGTAAAAAGAAAGGTGTGGCGGATAAATCGATCACTTGTGTCAGACCGATTTTGCGGTTAATGGTTTCCAGACCGGTTATCCAGAGACGCGCTGCCTCATTATTCTTTTCGGCTTCTTTTCGATCATCGCCTTTCAGTTCTTCTTCATCATCCTGCTCAGGTTTTTCCCGGTAGCAATGGTGAGCTTCGTCGTTGATGGCCAGAATGTTCTTCATGCCCATCAATTCCGGCATGACACGCTGAATCATCTGGCCTTCGGTTTCTAGTGTTTTGAGTTCTTCGCCGCCCCTTCCTTGAAGCAGGGACCGCCCACCCTTGGACAGTTCCATTCGATCACGCAGTTTAAAAGCATGATAATTGGTAACAACAATTTTGGCCCGTTCCAGATCCCGCATCATATCGCCGGGAACAAGCTCGCGGCTCTGATAGTAACTGTCCGGATCGTTAGGTTGGAGAACACGTAGCCGGTCTTTAATAGTGATGCCGGGGGTGACCACCAGAAAGCCGCGTGTGAATTTTTTGCTGTTGGGACGGCGCACAGCATTAATGGTCTGCCAGATAATCAACATGGCCATAACAGTAGTTTTACCTGTGCCGGTGGCCAGTTTCAGAGCCAACCGCATCAGGTTGGGATTAGCATCATTATTGGCATTAACCAGATGCTCCAGAAAAGATTTACCGGCTTTTTCACCGGGGGCAACCTCGGCAAGCCAGATGGCCGTTTCCACCGCTTCGATCTGGCAAAAGAAAGGTCGGAGGGTGTTAAACTGGTGCTGCCGCCAATGTTGGAGCAACCGGGCTGTTTCCGGTGTCACTTTCCAGTCATTAGGATTGGGGAGACTGCGCCACTTATCCACGTGATAACGCAGATCGTTAATAATTGGCGTGGGATCGTACCGTTGTTGTTGTGTGGATAAGCCTTTTCCCTCGTCAAATACTATGTCCGACTGGACAGTCGTGCTTTTACGTTTTTTGGGTTTGGGGATTGGAGTAATAAACTCGGCGCGGCGACGTTTTTCTATTATTTGTTGTGTTGGCTGCCCTTGGGCGTCGAGTTCCCAGTGGCGGGATGGGTATTCATATGGGGAATTTAAAATCGGCTTTTCAAAAAAGATGTTTTCCATGTTCACTTCTTCACCTTAGCACTCGAAATATATGGTAACGGTAGTCCAAGATTGAATTAGAACTTAGTTATGGTGGGGCGGAGTATAAGAAAAACTCGCTGGCATGTCAATGATAAACGTTTGAAATCGTGTATTTTAATCGAGTTTACCTGTTGTGGATAACAGGGCATTGTAGTTTGCAGGAAGCGAAATGATATTAGATTTTATTTAATCCCGCTGTTTCGGGACGAGCGTTAATTCTCTGCAGCGAGCTCGCGATATAATGACGTTCATTTCATACCTCGTAAGCTTGCTGCGAGGTGGTTGATTAAAAAAGGCGACGACGCTTTATCCAAAAAGCGCCGACGCCCCTGTAATAATCATACTTTGAATTACTATATCAGTTGCTACAGCATCTCAAAGATAGCCGCAGCACCCATACCGCCGCCGATACACATCGAAACGATACCTCGCTTGCCCTTGCCGCCGCGGCGTTTCAGCTCAGCAAGCAACTGGGCCGTCAGTTTGGCGCCCGATGCTCCCAGAGGATGACCCAGAGCGATGGCGCCGCCATTGGGGTTAATATCGCCGGCTTTGAGCCTGTCCTCGATGCCGATCTCACGGATTGAATACAGGGCCTGGGCAGCGAATGCTTCATTGATTTCAAAGACATCGATATCTTTGGTTGTCAGTCCCGCCTGCTTGAGGACCTTGGGAATGGCGTACTTCGGGCCAACGCCCATTTCTTCGGGCTTGCAGCCCGCTACGGCATAGTTGGTCAGTTTCGCCAGGGGTTTCACGCCGATGGCCTTGGCCTTCTCCGCCGTCATGATCAAGGCGAAACCGGCACCATCCGTCGTCTGAGACGAGTTGGCGGCCGTACATTGTCCGCCGGCCTTGAAGGGGGATTTCAGTTTGGCCATATCCGCCAGCGTTACCGGCCATCTCACTCCGTCATCAGTATCGAAAACGTAAGTTTCACGGATGCGCTTGCCGTTTTTGGCGATCTTGTATTTGAAAGCATTAATGGGGATGATTTCACCCTTGAATTTACCGGCCTTAATGGCTTCATAGGCTCGGCGGTTGCTCTCCATGCCCATGGCATCCATGTCTTCCCGTGAAATTTTGTAGTTGGCAGCGATGTTTTCCGCCGTCATGCCCATGGAGATGTATACCCAGGGTGCATCACTGGGCCAATCTACATTGGGGCGCATAATGGAACCGCCCATAGGGATGTGGGACATGGATTCACAGCCGCCGGCGATGATGACGTCGGACCAGCCCATGTTGATCTTGGCTGTTGCATCGGCCATGGATTGCACGCCCGAAGAGCAGAAACGGTTGATGGTCATGCCGGAAGCAGACTCAGGCAGACCGGCGCCAACAGCAAGAATCTTTCCCAACTGCATGCCCTGCTCCCCTTCCGGGAAGGCACAGCCGCAGATAAGATCGTCAACGTCTGCGGGATCCAGCTGGGGGACTCTGGCCAGCAGACCTTTTATAACTTGAATGCCGATTTCATCCGATCGGGTTGCGGCGAGACCGCCTCTTTTTGAACGTCCACCGGCACTTCTGACGGCTTCTACAATGACAGCTTCTCTCATGATGTTCCTCCTTGTATGTAACGGACGCCGGATCCGGGGAACCGGCGTCCTGTCAATTATTGGTTGTTAGTTGCGCAGGGGCTTGCCTGTCGACAACATGTGCATAATACGATCCTGGGATTTCTGCTCGCCGGCGAGGCTCAGGAAGGCTTCTCTTTCCAGATCCAGAAGTTCCTGTTCCGTGACATACGTTCCTTCGGCGCAGTCCCCGCCCGACAGAATGTAGGCGACCTTCTTGGAGACATGGACATCGTAGTCGGAAACGTAATTGCCGGCACGCATGTTGTAAAGTGCCGCATTGATCAACCCGCGGAAGTTTTCGCCCATGACGGGAATCAGTGCCTGCCGTCCCGGTTTGTAATACAGCGACATACCGAGGACAAGTTGCTTGGCATCCCAGATCTGCTGATCACGGCCGAGACTGATGTTTTCCGTTTTCCGGATGTAGCCCAGTTCCATGGCTTCCGCCGCGCTGGTCGCCACTTTGGCCGTAGCGATGTTCTCGAAGGCCTTGGTATAAAACTGCTGGATGTTCAGACCTGCCTCAATGGCTCCGGTCGGAATGCCTTCGGTAAGACGCAGTGCAAGTTCCTTGCAGCCGCCGCCGGCAGGAATAAGACCAACACCCACTTCGACCAGACCAATGTAGGTCTCGCCACAGGGTTGGCATCGTGCGCCGTGCATGGTTATTTCACATCCCCCGCCCAGAGCCATACCAGCAGGAGCCGTAACCGTGGGTTTGGAGAGATATTTCATTCTCATAAGGGCATTCTGGAGGTCGGCAATGCTGTTCTCCACGAAATCCCATTCGCCTTTCTGGATCGCCATGAGCACCTTGAAGACATTGGCGCCGGCGGAGAAAGCACGTTCATCGTGATTGGCAACAACCATACCCTTGAAGTCTTTTTCCACAATATCGCAACTGGCTTTAATCATCTCGACCATGCCGTCGTCGATGGCATTCATCTTCGTATGGAACTCAAGACAGGCGACACCGTCGCCGATATCGACCAAACTGGCACTGGCGTTTTCTTTGACGACCTTTTTCTGGTCTTTCAGGGAGGGCAGGAGAATGATCTTCGGAGTTTCCTCGATCTTCACATAGCCCTTGGTTGCAAAATCATAGATATACTGACCGTCTTTCTTCTTGGTGTAGAAGGATTCGCAACCGGCTTTCAGCATTTCTTCGATCTTCTTGGGCACTTTTTTCTTGAGCTTTTTCATTACTTCAACGGCTTCTTTCACACCCACGGCATCCCATACTTCGAAGGGACCGAGTTTCTGATTGTAGCCCCACTTCATGGTATTGTCGATTTCCAGAACTCTCTCGGCAATCTCGGGAATCCGGTTGGCGGCATAAATGAAATTGTTGCAGAGGAATTCGCGGACGAACTCGGCGGCAGCATCTTTGCCGTTGAAAAGGACTTTTATCTTGGCACCAACGCCGCCTTCGGTCTTATTGGCTGCAGAAACGGAGTCAAACTTTACCTTCGGGGCCGGTTTGTATTCCAGTGTCTTGTAATCGATGACTAATTTAAGTTTCTTGCCTTTTTCATCTTTCGTTTTCTTGTAGAAGCCCTGCTTCGTCTTGTTGCCGAGCCACTTTTTCTCCATCATTGCAGTCAGGAAGTCGGTGGGCAGGAACCATTCCTTCATTTCGTCATCCGGAACGGCGTCATGGAGGTTTTTCATAACGTGGATGCCGGTATCAAGACCGACAAGGTCCATCGTACCGAAAACGGCCGTACCCGGGCGCCCCATTGCCTTCCCGAAGATTGCGTCGATTTCTTCAATCTTCATGTCTTTTTCCACCATCAGGTGGATGACATTGGAGATATCGAAGATACCGATACGGTTTCCGATGAAGTTCGGCGAATCTTTGCAAACGACAACACCCTTGCCCAGAACTTCTTCGCAGAAGGTGGTCATGTAATCGACGATCTCTTTCTTCGTTTCCTTGCCGGGAATAATTTCCAGCAGCTTCATATAGCGGGGAGGATTGAAGAAGTGGGTACCCAGGAAATGTGCTTTCATGTTGGCGCTGAATTTAGCCGAAACGTCCTTAATGGGAATACCGGAGGTGTTCGTGGAGATAATGCAATTCGGGTTTACGGCTTTTTCCAGCTTGGCAAAAAGTTCCTGCTTGATTTTCAGGTTTTCGATAACGACTTCGCATACCCAGTCGACATCTTTGAGCATATCCATGTTGTCTTCGAGGTTGCCGATTTTGATCATGGATGCGTTTTTCTTGGTGAAAAATGCAGCGGGTTTTGCTTTCATGATGCCGGCCAAACCGTTGGCGGCAAAACGGTTCCGCCAGGCCGGACTCTTTTCCGTGAGTCCCTTCGCCTTGTCGGCGTCTGTGAGTTCAAAAGGGATAATGTCCAGAAGAACACACTCGATCCCCGCATTGGTCAAATGGGCCGCGATGGTGGCGCCCATAACACCGGCACCCAGAACAGCTGCTTTTTTAATTTTATAAGACATACTTTCCTCCTCAAGAGAGATTACCGCGGTGCGGCGCCGATGTATGCCATGAAAGGTCGCATCGACGTCCGTCACCGGGTTATAAGTTATTTGTTAACATTAAATAATGGTAAATGACTCGTCAGCAATTTCTATCGCAATCTTATCACCGGCCTTGATAACTTCGCAGCGACTCTTAATGGTCGGGAGAATTTCCGTTGCGAAGAATTTCGCCGAAGCCACTTTCCCTGCATAGTAAGCCACGTCGGCGTTGGTGCGGATCAATCCGCGCTGCTTACCCTTGGATTCATCAGCACCGGCATCCTTGTAAATGGCACCCAGTTTTTCCTCGGCGATACAGGCAGCATCAAGAAGAAAATGGCCCATCAAGACGTCACCGAAAATATCGAGCACTGAGGAAGCATAAAGAATCGGAACGAGGAAATTGGCGCTCTTTCCGAGGCCGGCCAATGTCATCACTAAGTCCACCAGGGCGTTGAAAGAATCTTCCAGCTTAACGGCGTACTTTTTGAGATCTTCAAAAGTCTTGGCTTTGGCAATCGTTGCGCCGATTAGTCCCAGCATGGCCATCATGTTGGCGCCCTTGCGCTGGCCCAGCTTTCTTCCCACGAGATCCAGAGACTGGATACCGTTCGTTCCTTCGTAGATGGCGGCGATTTTGCAGTCACGCAGATACTGCTCGACAGGATATTCCTGACAGAAGCCGTACCCGCCGTATATGTCAATAGCCTTATTGCAGACATCGAATCCGCGATCCGAGGAGAAGGCCTTGCACAGAGGTGTCAGCAACTCCACAAAACCGTGCCATTTATCATGGTCTTCCTTCGTTGAAGACGCTTCGGCCATATCCATGCAGTAGGCTGCAAAGTAATTCAGGGCGCGAATGCCTTCCACGTAGGATTTCATCCACATCAGATCCCGGCGGACGTCCGGATGTTGAATGATGGCGACGGATTTGGCATCCGGATTCTTCATTTCCCAGACGGGAACACTCTGGATACGGTCTTTGGCATACGCAACTGCATGTTCGTAGGCGGCGGTACCATGTCCCAGACCCTGCATACCGACTTCCAGACGGGCTTCGTTCATCATCTGGAACATGACCTTCATGCCTTCTTTTTCTTTGCCGAGAAGTTCGCCGATACACTTGCCGTCATCGCCGAAGTTCAGCGTACAGGTGGCATTTCCCTTAATTCCCATCTTGTGTTCCACGTTACCGGTGTGAACGTCGTTGAGCTTGCCAAGGCTTCCGTCTTCTTTGACTTTGAACTTCGGAACGATGAAGATGGAGATGCCGCCCGTTCCGGGAGGATCACCTTCTATTCTGGCCAGGACCGGATGAATAATATTCGGCGTCAGATCGTGGTCGCCGGCGGAGATAAAGCACTTTGTTCCCGAGATGCTGTATGTTCCGTCGGGAAGTCTCTTGGCTGTCGTTTTCAGCGCCCCGACATCGCTGCCCGCACCCGGTTCGGTCAGACACATGGTGCCGCACCATTCGCCGGAATACATCTTGACCATGTACTTGTTCTTCTGCTCTTCCGTACCAAATTTTTCGATCAGGCCGGCGGCGCCGATAGTGAGACCGCCATACATGCAAAAAGCGATATTGGCGGCGGCAAACAACTCGAGGTACGCCGTGGACATGACCACCGGCATTCCCTGTCCACCGACATCGACAGATTTCGTGGGACACATCCATCCGCCTTCCTTGAATTTTTCGAAGGCATCCTTGTAGCTTTTCGGTATCGATACGTTGCCGTCCTTCAGGTGACAACCTTCCTTGTCTCCTTCCGTGTAGGTGGGAAGGATAACGTTGAGGGCCATTTTCTCGGCCTCGTTCTGCATCATCAACACATCATCCTTGGAGAAATCCTTGAACTTCTCCGTTGCGAACAACTTCTCGATGCCCAGTTGTTCAAAGAGGACAAACTGCTGATCTCTGGTATTCACTAACCCGTTACTCATATATACCTCCTAATATTGATTTGATGTAGACTTGTGATCATAAGATTCATGTCCATCTGCTGAAAATCCTTAAGAGAGATAAAACCTTTTGAGGGGAAAGAGTTTTTTATCCGCGAGGATAAAGGAAATGTGAACAGTTCTATCAATTCCAACTCAAGACATTATGATTTTTACATATTTGTTCAAAATACCATTCCCGCCTTCATGCAAAGAAGTGAGACATGGGAAAAAATGTTCCGTGTGGCAATGCGGGAAGCGAAGCTACAATCGCCCGCAGGGACTGTTTCCCGAACTTCTCCGGCATAAAGCAGCGATGCTTTCTTCCGTCATATCGTATTCCGCAAACTGACAACTCGATAACCTCAAGGTCACACGATGTCACAAGCCGGAATGACAAAGGAGCAATAATATTTGTTTTTCAAGGGTCTATGGGCACTGGCAAAATCCATAAGTTCAATCATCTGCGGGTTTTGTTTTACCGGTATTGCGAATTACTCCGAAACGATTTTACTGGAACCTATGAACAGCGGTCATTGTTTGACCGCCGGTAACAATACCTGTGCTGAAGTACCTTAATATCTCTCTGATGTCAAGAAGTATTTAAGAAATTTGACAGCCCTGATCCCTTTAATATAATTGAACTTTTTAAAAATAATGGGCGATTTCCCGCAAAATGACTTTTCAATTATACAGGAATTAATTGCCTTAGAGAGAATGATCCTGAGGCACACGTACATCATCTCCCATCGTCTCGCATTCCGTGATTTCCGTTAGAATGTTTCCAACATACAGCCGGATTTCCCTGTCGGGCGATAAGAGACCGGGATTCTACTTGCAGCAAAAAGAAGGAAGAGAAGCGTAAAATGTGCTACAAGGAACTTAACATAAGGCGGAACTTTATCTATGAAAATTATTTATGTGGCTGATATTCACGGTGCCTTTGAGCGCATAAGACTGCTTTTGTCCGAGACAGTGGCCGATGTTTATATTATTGCCGGTGACCTTATTGATATCCCTTTTTACAATATGAATACCGCCATTAACTATCATGAACTGCAATCCTACTTTCACGGTCTGCGCGTCAGAAAGAATAAAGAATCCATGACAATCGAGGACTTCGTGGACGAATTGCTGGAGCAGCCGGATATGACTGCTGAAATCGAGGAATACGGGGCAAGGTATCAGCAATACACCATCCGCGCCCGCCGGGTTCTCCAGCAAAAATATAAAGTTCTGGAAAACATTCTTTCGACAAAGCAAAAATCGCAGATTTTTGCTCTGCCCGGTAATTACGACATGGATCTGAAATACACATCACTCCATGAGCGCGATCTTCATCTTCACTGGCATGATATGCAGGGTTTGAAAATTGCCGGCTATGGCGGAGCGGATATCTGGACACCGGGCATCCCGGAGCGCTATGTTGTCCATTATCGGGGAAGCATGCCGTGGGAAGGCGGCCGCAATGAAATGTTCAATTTCTTCAAGGCCGTAAAACCGGATATTATTGTCAGCCATCAACCGGCGCACGGCATTCACGACCGGGTGAACCAATTCGGAACATCCGGTTCTCCGGCGCTGCGCCACTATTGCGATAATAATCCGGTATTAATGTGCCTGACGGGACATATCCACATGGACTGGGGATTGCAAATCAGTGAAAACACGATTCACCTGAATCCATCCAATTTCGGAGAAGTAACAACTTTAACCGGCGGTGTGGCGGAAGGCGGGTTTTTCTATGCTATTGAAATTGATAATACACAGGTCAAGAAAATTATTTTCAAAAAGCTCGTGGAAAACCGTATTTATGACATTGCCGATTATTATCCCCAAAACGGAAAATGGCAGGAATCATTGGTAGATGTTGAGCGCTATGCCGCCCTCAAAGCAGGCCGCAATTTCGACACGCAGGAAACAAAATCCTCTCATATTCCGGAAGTTCAGCTCTATAATGAGATTAAGCAGTTTTACCGCACATTTCAGACGGAAGAAACGGAAGATCGTCTGGAAAAGCTCGAACAGATCGCCGGCCTCATTGAAGAGAATGTGCATGGCGACATAGCAATGGATGTTATGGGTTCTACCAACATGGGGCTTTGCGAAAACACGTCCGACATTGATTTTGTGGTTTACGTCCGGTGTGATCCCGATTTTGCAGGAGATGTCAATTCCTGTTCGCAGTTTAAGGAAGCCCAGAAAATCATCGAGACAATCTTAAAACCCCGGTACGCCTTCCAGATCATGGATAGCATCGATTTGAACCTTGTCGAAAAATCAATCCGGGCAAAAGATTACGAAAGTGAGATGGTTATGCGTTTTGTCGCCTATCGTGCCATCTGCCGCCCGATCAATTATAGATTCATTGCGCCGGTCGAGGATTTATTGAATCAGGACTTGGAATACCGGGCGGAACTGGAGGGGAGCATTCGTTCCTATTTCCGGATATTCATCAACACTTCGCAACACACCCGTTCGTTCAAAAAGTATGAAAGCCGGATTCGGGAAATAGGGATCAATCTTCCGGAAGCGATCCGGATTAAAATCAAGGCATATTTTCAGCAGGATCCGGAACAGAAGGATTGCCTGATTGATTCTCCGGCCAATTCTGCTAAAAAGTCAGATGAAATTAATCAACCACCTCGCAGCAAGCTGTAGAGGCATGAAATGAACGTCACTATTTCGCAGCTTGCTGCGGAGAATTAACGTTCGTCCCGCGTGAGCGGGATTAAATGATGGTCTCGTAAAAAGGCCGTCACAACGGTGAATACCCTGAAGGGCACGCGAACCGGTGTCCAGCGTTTTGTAAGTCTTTGAAATATCTGAATTCCGGCTTTCGAGACTGTGTCGCAATTACTTTTTTGTCATTCCGGGCAAGCGAAGCGCGACCAGGAATCCAGTAAAATTAATGATTTCTGGATGCCGGTCTGCACCGGCATGACGACCATTGTGGTAATTTCCATTATTACGACACAGTCTCTTTCGCCGGAATGACAATTCTGAGGCTTTTCCGGCATTTCACGGACTAGCAGTTTGAATACAAGGCAGGATCAAACACTACGGTATTCCGGCCGGATGCCAAGTTAAATCCTGCTTCGCCTGTCTTTCCTACCAGCGAAACCTTTTCGAGCCCTCTGAGCCGGGAAGTATCGGCCTGAATATCGGCCAGAGCGCGCCGTCCGCTCCGCAGGCGACCGATGACGATAACACGCTCCGGATGTCCGGCCGGGTCATAGCAAATCGAATATGCCTCAACTGTCAAAGGACCTTCCGCCCGTTCCACCGGCGCTGGCAAAGCTTCCGCATCGATTGATTTCTGGATTGCCGAATAATCTTCATCCTCCCAGGGATTATCCGGAGGTTCCGCACCATAGATGCCGACGGCATGTTTGGAGTTATACCACCCATTGGCTGTTACCATCGCCTTTAAGCGACGGTTTTGGCGAATGCGCTCCATGCCGGAAACGATGGCATGCAGGGAATAATTGTTCCCGGGGCCGCCAAAATAAGCCAGGCCCCCGGTTAACGATAAATCGCGGGGATCGTTTTCCGCAATTCCGATAGCTAGGCGGGAAATATCCACGGCAGAGGGGAAGCAGCTGTACAGATCAAATATCCCTATATCGCCGAGCGACAAACCGGCTTGCTGCAGGGCTAAGCGGGATGCTTCCGTTATAGCCGGTGAATCATAAAGCCGCGGTCTTTGTGTGACATGCCAGATATTATTCAATTCCGCCCCGCCCATGGGATAAACCCATCGTGAACGTTCGATGAGAAGTGCCCGGGCATCGTCCTCACTTGTTAAAATCAGCGCCGCCGATTGATCCACATTGATGTTGGCCATCATACGGAGGGTATAGGGATAGACGACATAGCGGTTATGAGCTGTCGGCAGTGTAATCTCTTGGGCTGACAGTGCCTTGCGGTTCCAGGCATAGGGATTCTCTGAAGCGATTCGGGAAAGACGTTCATAGCGTCTGCCCATATAGAGACGATGTTCCTCCGGCGTTCTTCCGGCGACACTGCGCAGGGCGGTTTCAAAAAGAGGATACATATACTGGGGCAGGAAAAGATCGTAGGCATTTTCGATCCTGTTGTTGGGTTCTTCATACTTATCGCCCTGTGCTTCCAGTATTTTCTTTTCATGGGCGCAACCCAGATGAAGCATGGCGTCAAAATTAGCGGGAAGATTATTTGCCTTCAGTTGCTGAAGGGTTATATTATCAGGCCAGTGAAGTGTTGTTTTTCCGCGGGATGCCCTGTACATGGCGTAAACGGCTTCCGCGCCGGAAATCAATACCGCCCTTCTTCTACCTGCGGCAATGTCCCGGGCAAACCGATTGACCAGCTTCTGGGGAGTGTTACCGCCTATCGCCGAGTAAATAGCCTCCCGTGGCCGAATGCCCAATGCCCTGGCCAGCGCCCAGGGAGTGTTCTCATCATCCCGGGAAAAACTATTGACCACGCATACCGTATCAACAAGAGCCGTAAGGCCTGAGGAACCGGCATCCACAAGTGCTTCCCGGCTGGCCTTGATCATAAGCCCCAGCGGGTCCAGTGCAGGGATAGCGTTCTTGGGCTGGGTATATTGTGCGGCGCCAACCAGCACCGGCGCCCTTTTATTTGTTGTTTTCATGGATGGTGATACAATACCATTTCTCAATTCAAGCTGCTATCGCGGCGGCCCGGAGGAGGCGACAAAGTGTATTGCATAAGCATGACCTCGCATGACCTCTCGCCACCTTCAGGTGGTCAGGTCATCAGGTTATGCGCTGCGGAAGCCGACGACGATGCTAACAAAAATAGCGCTTTTATTGGGGATTGGTATAAGCCATCTGCAAAGCTTTGTCAATACTATGAACTTCTTGATCAACCGCCTCGCGAGCTCTCTGCGGATAATTAACGCTCGTCCCGCGTGAGCGGGATTTAGCGGGGAATGACTTTTTTACGCTTGCCGTTCCCGGATCGCTCTCCGGGAACGGCAAGCGCTTTATAGATCATCATTGCCTCAAGATCGAGTCAAGGCAACCACTCCTGCCTGGTTTACGCCACATGCTTGGCCTCATCGGCCATACCGAGGGCTGCCAGTGCAGCCGGCGTCGGGATGCCCGAGACCGGATCGATGTCCATCAATTCATAGAACCGAGCCTTCATCGGCTCCAGATCCACCTGCGACCCTTCCGCTTCGCCGTCCTTGCCTGGTTCCAGCATACGGGGGGTAAGGCAGTCGTCGGCCGACGTCAGGCCGTACCGGTAATTGATCAGACGCTTCAGGAAGAACACCCGTTTACCCGCCGCCATCATGTCCTTGGCCTCCCAACCATAACCTGCCACGGTATTGAACAGCGCGAGCCAATCCGGAATCGTCACCTCTGCGTCGGCGAACTGGCAGAAACAGGCACTGTTTTCGATCGCCCCCAGGGCCACCGACATCACCGCCGCCTCGGCCTTGTTCTCCCCCGTTTTTGGTTCCAGCATAAAATCAAAGCCGATCTCCGGATAATACCGGGCGCCCATCTCCACGAAGAGCATCGGGTCCGCCACGTGGCAGGCACCACGGGGACTCATCGCGTAAGTCAGGGCCATCCCGTGACCCCCGCCCCGGGGATCGTGCATCGGAGCCTCCAGGCCCTTGCTGTGAACAGTGTAGTCCAACCCCTTACCGATCTTCTTGGCCGCCGCCACGCTCCCATCCGCCAGCAGCTCGCCCAGCTTCCCCTCACGCCGGGAAATCATTGGGAGGACCCTGTTAATCACTGTGTCCAAGTCCCCCCACTTAAGTTCGACCCCCCCCGTATCCGTAAGCGTCAAATCACCCCGCTCGAAAGCCTCCATCGCCCAGGCAATCGTCCCGCCGGCAGAAATGGAATCCAGCCCCAGGTCATTGCAGACCCGGCCGGCCTTGCATGTCGCCGCCAGATCGATCGACCCGATGAGCGTCCCGAAGGCTACAATCGTCTCATATTCCGGACCCGGTCCGTCGGGGATAGCATACGGCCCGTCCTTCACTTCCACATAACGCTTGCACGCAATCCCGCAGTAGGCGCAAGCTCCCCGCCTGGTGAGATAGTTGTCTGTCAAGGTGCTCCCGGTCAGAGCATCAGCCGCTTCCTCCCAGAAATTGGACGTCCAGTTCTTCACTGGTACGTCGCCGCTGTATACCCCGCCCATCAGGTTTGCCGCCGTCCCGTTCTCATGCAGAACATCCGACGCCAGGGCATCTTTGATCCGCACGTTCAGGTCCTTGCGGAGGACATCAAAGGCGGCAGGATCGGCGAGCATCATATCCTTTTTCGTCGCTTTGATGACGATGGCTTTGAGGTTTTTTGACCCCATGACGGCGCCGAAACCGGCCCGTCCCGTCGCGTGGTGTCCGTCGTTTAAGATCATTGTGTAGCGGACGAGATGCTCCGCCGCCGGTCCGATGACCAGAGTACGGTAATCTTTGCCGTACTTCGCCTTCAGGGCGGCGGTAACCTCATCGGTACCCTTACCCCAGTAAGCGCTTCCATCCTCCACAGTGACCTTGTCGTCCACAATAAGCAGTATGGAAGGTTTGGCCGCCTTCCCCGTAAGAATCAGGCCGTCAAAGCCGGCATACCGCAGCTCCGGCGCAAAAAAACCCCCACACGAAGAATCACCCCAGTGGCCCGTCAACGGCGAACAGCCGGCTACACTGTTCCGGCTTGCCCCGGACAAGCGCAAACCCGCAAACGGACCGTTCATAAACAGGAGCATGGCCTCCGGGGACAAAGGATCGGCTGCAAAATTACCTCGCTCCCAGAAAAGCTTCGCCGCCAGACCGCTGCCACCGATATACTTCCGGTAGTATTCCTCCGGCAGGGTCTCCACCGTCATCTTACCCGCCGTCAGATCCACATTGACAATCTTGCCCGTGTTGCCGTTCATAAACCACCCCTCAGATCATCCGGATGCCGTGTGCATCCGGTTCGTTTCTCTCCATACTTTCCCGGCGCCAAGGCAAAAGGCCAAACATCGCAACCTTCAGCCTTTTGCCTTTCGCCCTGTCTTCATACCCGACATCTGTTATTTGATGATCTTATCTTCCCATCCCAGATCTTTGAGTACCTTCAGATAGATGGCGGCGACCTTCTTGAGCTTGGGGGCAAGTTTGAGCAGCCCCGTCGCCGAACCCTTCACCCGGATCTTCTTGCGGGTGATAGCCATGACGGGATTGAGCTTGTCGGACCAGGAACGATGGGCATCATCAGCGGAAAGACTCATAGTCAGATCCGGCGGATCGGCCGGTTTTCCCGCCCCGAATTTCAGTTCCCCCCCCCGGGCATCAACATAGAAGGAGCAATTGGGACCGCTTTCGGTATAGTCGAACCAGATGAGCTGATTGACCTTTTTCAAGCCTTCGAACAGTTCGGGGTCGGCGGCTGATGCCGCGAATAGCGCCAAAAATGCCTTGATCGGTTCCGCTTCGTCTTTCCAGAATTCCATGATGTTTTCCTCCCTTTTTTAATGTTTTATAAAGCGTTAAGATACAAGTTCAGGATATCCTCTTCCTCACAATAACGAGGATTATAGCTGATCTGACCGTCACCCGCTGCCAGTTCCACCAGTGGTTTCAAAGCCTCCCTGTCTGCCGGAACGCCAAAGTCCTTCAAGGTCTGGGTGAGGCCGACCTCTTTGAGAAGGTCTTTTACCGCCTGCACTGCCAGCCGTCCTGCGGCCTCGGGATCTTTCCCGTCCACAGGGATTCCCATGGCGTCGGCAATCATCATGAACCGCTCAGGTCGTTCCGAAACATTAAAATCCATTACGTGGGGCAGCAGGATCGCATTGGCCAGACCGTGCGGAATGCCGTACTTCCCGCCCAGGGCATGGGCCAGGGCATGGACGGCGCCTGTCAGGCTGTTGACAAATCCCATCCCGGCGATGCAGCTGGCCAGCAGCATATGTCCCCGGGCATCGATGTTTTCCGGTTCTTTGACAGCCAGAGGGAGATATTTGAAAATCAGACGGATGGCATGCAGGCACAGGGCGTCGCTGATCGGCTGGGCGGAGGTCGAGGTTGTCCCCTCAACGGCATGGGTCAAGGCGTCCATCCCGGTGAAGGCTGTGATCTTCGCGGGCAGTTTGACCATAAGTTCCGGGTCCAGCATGGCGATGTCGGAGTTGCAGTACGGATGAGTGACTGAGAGCTTAGCGTGCGCATCGACATCCAGAACAACCATGGCGTTCGTAATCTCGCAACCCGTTCCCGCGGTCGTCGGAAAGGCAATGTGGGGCGGCAGCTGCTTTGCCCCGTCCCAGAGAGCGGCCTGCGCGGCTAAAGGAGTAAAGTCATCTTCCCCGCCGCCAATCAGAATATTCACCGCCTTCGCCGTATCCATGACGCTCCCGCCACCCAGGGCGATCAGGCAGTCGGCACCGTTCTCCCGGTAAAACCGGGCACCGTCGTTAATAATGTCGATCCGGGCATCCTGGAGAATCGAGTCGAAAACCCCAACGAGCTCCAGTTCCGAATTCCGGACCGCGTCGATAACCATCTGGGCCACCCCGGCCCCAACCAAGCCCTTGTCGGTGTAGATGACTACCTTTGTTCCCCCCAACTGGGCCATCTCAAAGCCCACTTCACTGCGCAAACCCGGTGAGTACATGATCCGGGGCCTGTTAACCCAACTGAAAAACGGTTCAAACGCAACTTCTGGATATTTCATAGCGTCCTCCTTTTTTAATAGACGTCCCTGTAATGAGGGACGGAAAATTTTTGATCCTGATAATTTGCTAATTGGATTTGATGAGATATTGCTTTCTGACTGGGGAAATATAGAAAAATCCCTCTTGTATGTCAATTACTTTTTTCCCAAAGAGCGGGAATTTTAATATATATTAATCGTTTCTGTACATCTCCTCAATGACGTCGCCAAACTGCGCATTAATGGCCTTGCGCTTCACTTTCATTGTCGGAGTCACTTCGCCGTCCTCGGTATAGAGTTTTTTATCCAGTATTCTGAATTTCCTTATGTTCTCAACACGCGCCACCTGCGCATTCACTTTATTGATTTCCTGCTGGATTAACTCAATCACTTCTTCGGTTTTCGTCATCGACGCAAAAGTCGTATATTGAACTTTTCGATCCTGAGCATACTTTACAACGTTATCTTCATCAATGACAATCAGTGCGGTAACATATTTCCGCCGATCTCCGATGACAACCGCATCGTTGACGTAAGGGGAAAACTTCAAGAGATTTTCAATGTATTGGGGCGCGATGTTTTTACCGCCGGCCGTAATGATCAAATCTTTTTTACGATCGGTGATTTTGAGGTATCCCTCATCGTCAATCTCCCCCACATCGCCCGTATACAGCCACCCATCAATAATGACTTCCCGGGTCGTCTCCTCATCTTTGTAATAACCCTTGATAATCGCCTTGTGTTTGACGAGGATTTCACCGTCTGCGGCAATTTTAACTTCTGTTTCCGGAAGTGCCTTGCCCACGGTTCCGAGTTTGAAGTTTTCTATGTCCGACATATGGGTGGCTCCGGTTGTTTCCGTCAACCCGTAGCCTTCACGGATGGGAATACCCATGCTTTGGAAAAACTTGAGGATATTATGGGAGATGGGCGCCGCCCCGGAAATACCGAGACGCATCCTGTCAAAACCAAGACGTTTCTTGAGTTTCCAGAAGACGATGGAATAGGCGAGCTTATAAGCGATCACCAGAGAGAGGGGCGGCTTCTTCCTGGCGAGGATCAGATCATTGTAAACCGTACCGATCTTCACCGCCAGGTGATACGCCTGCCGCTTCAGCCAGGTAGCGTCGTCGATGCGGATGATGATTCCCGAATAATACTTCTCCCATATTCTCGGTACGGCATGAAAAACAGTCGGAGAAACATCGATCATATCGGACATTACCGTATCGGTATTCTCTGTGAAATTAACAACATGTCCCACAACTATATGCACGAGAAAATCGAAGATCTGCTCAAAGATATGATTGAGCGGCAGGAAGGATATTGTTTCGTCGGCTTCTGTGACCTTCGCGACCTCGCAGACCTTCTGCCCCATCCAGAGATAACCCTCGTGGGTCAACATCGCCCCCTTAGGCATACCCGTCGTTCCTGACGTGTAAATAATACCGGCGACATCTTCCGGTTTGGTCTGATTAATCAGATCAACAAAAAGCCCGGGATTTTCTTCAGCCGTTTTTCTGCCGAGTTCCAGGAGATCATCAAAGCTCATCAGCATGGGATCCTGGTAATGCCGCAAACCCTCCATATCCCAGACAATCATCTTTCTTAAATTCGGCGTTTTTCCCTTGAATTCCAGCGCCTTGTCGAGTTGTTCCTCATCTTCGCACAGATAAACTACGGATTCTGAATGACCAACGACGTATTCACACTCTTTGGCCGGATTTGTTGTGTAGATTCCAACATAGATCGCGCCCGAGCACATGGCCCCGAAGGCGCAATAAAGCCACTCCGGCTTGTTCTCCCCGATGATGGCAACATGATCTCCCCGCTTAACCCCCAATGCATAAAGCCCCAGAGATACCCGCTTTGTATTTTCCAGGTATTGCTCCCAGGTGATATCTCTCCAGATACCCAGATGCTTCCACCTCATGGCAACACGATGGGGGTCTCTCTGAGCCCTGTCCAAAAAAGCCTTTGGCAATGTATCAATTGACATCATCATCTCCCCTGAATCAACCACCTCGCAGCAAGCTGTCGAGGTATGAAATGAACGTCATTATATCACGAGTTCGCTCACGAGAATTAACGCTCGTCCCGCGGCAGCGGGATTAACGGAACCGGACCTTCCGCCGATACCTTTTGTAACCCTTGACCGATATTTCCGTGGCGATACCGAGGTAGAACTCCTTAACATCGGGATCTTCCCGCAACACTTCCGGTTTGTCCGCCCGGACAATTCGGCCGTTTTCCATCAGGAATGCAAAATTCGCATATTTGAGGGCCATATTAACATTCTGTTCCACCAGAAGGATCGTCACACCGTCCTTCTGGTTGATGTCCCGGATGATGGTGAAGATCTCTTTAGTCAGGAGCGGAGAAAGTCCTAAAGAAGGCTCATCGAGCATCAAGAGTTTAGGACGGCTCATCAGAGCCCGGCCAATGGCCAGCATCTGCTGCTCACCGCCACTCATATAGCCGGCCTCCTGCGCTGTTCTTTGTCTTAAGATGGGGAAATAATTGAAAACTTTCTCTATGTCATCCTTAATACCTTTTGAGTCCCGCCGTGTGTAGGCGCCCATGAGAAGATTTTCCATCACCGTCAACTCGGGAAACACTTCCCGGCCTTCCGGGACGTAGCTGATGCCCATGCGGACGATATGGTCCGTGTCCTTGCGGTCGATACGCTGGCCCAGAAATTCAATCGTCCCTTTTTCCGGCTGCTCCTCCTTGAGGTCATAGAGCAGGCGCATAATCGTCTTTAAGGTCGTTGTTTTCCCGGCGCCGTTGGAACCGAGCAGAGCAATGATATCCCCCTGCTTGACCTCAAAGGAAATGCCATGGAGAGCCCGGATCAGGTCATACCAGGTTTCGATGTTCTTGACTTTAAGCATGGACGACCTCCTCCCCAAGATATGCCTTGATCACCTCAGGATGACTCTGCACCTCCTGCGGGATGCCCTCGGTAATTTTTTCCCCATGATTGATGGCAAAGACCCGGTCGGATATCCCCATGATCATGTTCATGTCGTGCTCGATAAGAAGGATGGTCACCTTATAATCTTCCCGAATGTCCTTTACCCAGATGTTAAGATCTTCTTTTTCTTCGGTATTCATTCCCGCAGACGGTTCGTCCAGCAGAAGAACCTTGGGTTCGAGCGCCAGAGCCCGTCCGAGTTCGACGAGTTTCCGCTTTCCATAAGGCAGATTGGCAACGAATTGGTCCCGCACCAACTGCAGATCGAGAAAGTCGATGATTCCCTCAACGATCTCCCGATGCCGGATTTCTTCCTGGGCGGCCCGGGACCGCCGGCCCCACATGAAGGCACCGGAAAATATGCCCGTCTTCATATGGATATGGCGCCCCAGCATCAAGTTGTCCATGACGGTCGCATTGGAAAAGAGCTCGATATTCTGAAAAGTGCGGGCGATTCCTTTCCTGGCCACCCAGTCCGGATAATGACCGAACATGTCTTCACCGTCCAGAATCACTCTCCCCTGATCCGCTTTGTAGATACAGCTGATCAGGTTGAAGATCGTCGTCTTACCCGAACCGTTGGGACCGATAATCGAAAAGATCGAGTTCTTCTCGACGTTAAAACTCACGTTACTGACCGCTTTGAGGCCGCCAAAACTGATACTCAGATTTTCAACCCTGAAATGGTCCATCGTAATCGCATTTCCCTTCGTTTCGTTTGCGTATGTTGATCTTCGCGAAAGGTCCCACGTTAAGGGGGAAATGTGCTACTACCCCCTCATTGTGTTCAATACCGCCCACTCTGACACCCAAAACGTCCGGGACTACTTCTTCTTCCACGTAGCCAGTTCATTAGACGTCCAGTCCTGCAGAACAATCGTGCTTCCATTGGGGCCGCATTTCCAGATCATGGCGGAATCCACCCCCTGATGCAGATTCTTGTTCCAGGTGATGGAGGGACCTATCGTTTTGTAATTCTTCATTGAATTGAGTTCTTTAACAACCGCTTCGGTACTCAGCTTTTTCCCGACCCTCCGGAAGGCTTCAACAAGCGGATCTGCCACAAGTAAACCGGCCATGAAAAAAAGACCCCACCGCTCTTCCGGCATGTATTTCTTGGCCGCTTCCTTGTATTTTACGACCAGAGGCAGGGTCGAGTCCGGCGGTTCGACGATCGCCGTATTGATCACCCCTTCCCAGAGGCCCCCGGAAATCTTGTACATCATGGGATAATCGGCAAGGGGATTCCCGGCCGCCCACTGGGGCTTGAAACCCATGGTGGCTGCCGTTTTCAGACTAATAACCGCTGTTGTCGGCGCCACCCAGAGGATGACGGCTTCCGGTTGTGCATTCTTCATCTTCATAATATGAGAAGCCAGATCCCGCTCCGTTGGTTCAACCGGTATTTCCGCAACAAGCTCCATCTTGTGCTTGGCGAGACGTTGTTTGACTCCGGTCAAACCGGCGTTGCCATAAGAATCATTTTGATACAGAAGTCCGATCTTTTTGACTTTCAGGGTCTCGACCAGATATTTAGTTACAATGCTCGCCTCATCCTCATACAGGGGCGTCAGGAGAAACAAGGACGGATCAAGAGGGAAAACGAGTTCCCGTGACGATGCTGTCGGCCCGACCCAGATAATTTTGTTCTGGGAAATATATTCTTTCGCAGCGACACTGCCCGCACCGGCGACACCGCCGACAAGGGCGAAAATATCCTGTTTTTCCACAAGCTCCTTGACGACTGTCACGGTTTGCGCGGGATTATATTGATCATCCCGCATGAGATATTTGATTTTCCTTCCATGAATCCCGCCACTGTCGTTAACCAGCTGAAAGGCAAGAGCACTGCCCCGCAGAACTGCACCCCAGGGTGCGGCCGGTCCCGTAAGTGGTCCGAACTGACCGATGCGGATTTCTTTGTCATCAAATCCCTTAGCCGCCACTGCCGGCATTGTAAAAACAATGAGACTCAGTAAGGAAATGGTGATGAACCCCATCCATCGATTCAATTTCATAACTCCTCCATGCATGTTTTTCTTTCGAGCAGTCATCTTGCCCCGGCCATTTTCCGGCCGGTCATTCTCCATGAATTTCGAACCGGCGTTCCCTCATGCCTTCGACATCCAGGGACGCCAGCCCACTTCCAGTCGATTACTTCTTCTTCCACGTGGCCAGTTCATTGGCTGTCCAACCCTGAAGCGGTACGTAGGTCGCATTTGGACCGCATTTCATGATCATGATGGAGTCCGTCCCCTGATGACGAGTCGGCGTCCAGGTAATTTTCCCACCGGTTCCCTGAAAATCTTTAATTTTATTAAGCTCTTTCAGACAAGCCTCTGTGCTCAGATTCTTGCCGACCTTCTTCAGGGCATAAATAAGAGGCTCAGTGAACATGATACCGGCGTGATAGAACACACCCCATCGTTCAGCCGGTGTGTATTTCTTCGCTGCCTCCCGGTACTTAACCATAGTCGGATTATCCGAATCGGGGGGGAGAGTGAAAGCACCGGTAATTACGCCTTCCCACAAGCCACCGGATATTTTGAACATCAGGTCATAATCACTCAGCGTATCGGAAGAAAGCCACTGGGGTGAATATCCCATGGCTTTACTGGTTTTCAGGGCAATAACCGCTGTTTTGGGAGCAACCCACATCAGGACTGCTTCGGCGCCGGCACTTTTGAATTTCTGCATTTGCGATCCGAGATCCTGCTCAGTGGGCTCGACAGGGATCTCCGCCACAGCGGTCATCTTGTAGTGCTTTAAACGCTGTCGGACTCCCTCCAGGCCGTTTTTCCCGTAAGCATCATTCTGATAGAATACCGCAATCTTTTTCATCTTGAGTTTCTCAACAACATATTTTGTCAGAATACTCGCCTCGTCTTCGTAAAGGGGCATAATGGTGAACAGATAGGGGTTAACGGGAAATACGTATTCATTTACCGACGTGGCCGGTCCGACCCAGATTACCTTGTTTTCCTTCAAATAATCTTTTACCGCCATGCCACCGGCGGCAGACGTTCCGCAGACAAAGGCGAAGATACCCTGCTGTTCCACCAGCTCCTTCACTACGACCTTCGTCTGGGCGGGATTGTACTGGTCGTCGCGAACAAAATGTTTCAACTTCCGTCCGTTAATACCACCTTCTTCATTAATAATCGCCGCCATGACATTGGGGCCACGCGCCACATTCCCCCAGGCGGCCGCAGGGCCTGTCTGGGGACCCCAGGCGGCAATCCGGATTTCTTTGTCATCAAATCCCGGCGCAGCATTGACTGACGTTGTTAAAATGAAAAACGACATGGCAATAATGAAAGATAAAACGCTTAAGCTTTGCTTCTTCATAATCTCTCTCTCCTTTTGCTTTTTTTAACTGATATCAGCCTTTATACCACTTGCCCATTTCCTTGACGAACGTAAACCCGAAATTGATATCGCCCTTTTCCTTCGTGTCCTTGTAAAAAACGACGATATCGACTTCGACATGGGCAAACTTCTCTACCTTGGGAAAGCTTTTAAGGTCTTCATTGTCCCTGATGTGGGCAATCCGGATTATTTTATATCCCACGATCCTCACCGGAGAGGCATTGGCCTCGGCCAGAAAGGCCTCATAGTTATGGGTGGCGCAATAAACCGAAGACGGCGCCAGGCAGGCGTAAACCGTGGGCAGATCCCTTCGGACTTCCGCATCGAGATACACTTTAGCTGCTGCAAAAATCGCCTGTTCTTCCTGCAAAACTGCGACCTTCACGGAAGGCTCCGCACAACGGCCTTCATCATAAAAGCCCAGACAGCAAAGGATGATTGCTACGGCAATGCTGCCCCGGATAAATTGAAAAAGGAATTTAGATCCCCTCATCATCAACAATAGCATGACTACACTTTCTTCACATAGTGTTTGGCAAACAGGCCGCTCGGACGAATACACAACACGAGAATGATAACGACAAAAGCCACGATTGGTTTCCACTCCGGCCAGACATAACCGAAGAAATTTTCGATCAGTCCCAGCAGTTCCCCTCCGATAAACACACCCGGAATGCTCATCAACCCGCCCAGCACGGCCGCAGCAAACGCCCGGAGAAACGGCTCCAGCATGAACCCCGGATCGAGGGTCGATCGCGACGCGAAAAACATTGCCGCAATGGTGCCGATCATGGAACTGAATCCCCAGGCAATGGAAAATACGCGTTCGACGCGGATGCCCATGATTTTGGCGGCATGCTGATTCTGCTGGGTGGCGCGCATGGCGATTCCCAGCTTGGTATATTTGAAGAAAAGGAACAGCAGGGTCATGACAACGGCAGAGGTGACAAATACGGCAATGGACCAGTCGGTGATGATTATGCCCGAGATGGGTTCGTGAGTCACCTGGTAGGACATGGGAACAACGAACTCATTCTGTTCCGGCCCCCATTTCCATCCTGCCAGGCCCATCAGCAGCATCTCGGCGCCCAGGGTAATGACGATGAGCCCGAGGAGACTGGGATGTTTGGCCGGTCGCAAAAACAGGAATTCAATCAGGACACCGAGAATAATGGCAAACACCATGGTGATGATAAAAGCCAGCCAGAAGGGATAGTGATAATAGTTGAGGATGTGAAAGGCTACGAACGTCGACAGCATGGCCATTTCGCCCTGGGCAAAATTAACAACTTCCGAAGTTTTGTAGATGATGACCACGGCAATCCCGAATAATCCGTAACACGCCCCTATGGCCAAGCCTTCAACGATAAGTTGTCCGATCATCTGTTCCCCCTAGTTGTCGTTATCCCGGTATTGCGAAAGCTCTGCAAATCCTGCTGGACTGCAGCCCTGAACCACGGGCGCGTCTGTGTTTATTAGAATGGCCAGGTCATCCAGTATTTTTTAATGCGGATCCAGATGCCGTACATGCCCAGAGGCTCAAAGATTACAATACTGATCATGATGAGACCCAAAACAATGCCGTTGATGTTTTCGAGACCTACAACCGTAAACCACTTGCTGGAAACTGTCAGCATGAATTTACCGATTACGGGTATCTCGGCAACATTTTTGAGCAGGCTATACTGCAAATAGGTAATGAGCGCTGCGCCCATTATCGGTCCCGCAACGGAACCGAGCCCGCCAACCACGACCATTACCAGAAAAATAATGGAAAGCATCATGTTGAAGGTAAATGGATCGAAAAATCCCAGCACAAAACCGAACAGGCCGCCCGCAATTCCTGCATAGAAAGCACTGATGGCAAAGGCCAGCGTCTTATAAATCGTAAGATTGATGCCGATGACTTCCGCGGCAATGTCACTGTCGCGTATGGCAACGAAAGACCTGCCTACCCTGGTCTTCATAATGTTGCGGGCAGCGATGATCATGATCACCGCAACCGCCAAAATCAGATAATATTTCTGCCAGTCCTCCTTGAGGATAAAGCCGAGCCCCCATTGCGACACTCCGATGTCCAGAGGCGGAACCTGAATACCGGTTCGCCCTCCGAAGAATTGCCAGTGCCCGATCACATGCATAATGGCCATGCCGAAGCCCAGGGAAGCCACAGCCAGATATGGCCCCTCAAGACGCAGCGCAGGCAACCCGAGAATGAATCCGAAGAATGCGGCAATGAATCCGGCCAGCAGGATGGCAGGTATGAACGGCATCTGCAGCTTCATCATCAGGAGGGCTGTGCCGTAGGCGCCAATGGCAAAGAAACCGGCATGTCCCAGAGATATCTGTCCCGTGTAACCGACCAGAATATTCAAGCCGACAGCCAGGATGACGTGAACGATGACAACGTTCATTAGAAAGATGTAGTACTTGGGAGCAAAGAAGGGGATAGCAATAAGAAGCAACAGGAGCGCCGCCGACCAGAAGAGAACAACATTGCTTTCGAATAGTTGAACATCTTCATAGTAATCGCGTTTCATGTCCATAACGAAAACCTCATCCCGGTAGAAATATTTTTTGTTCTATTACTTTGGAGAAAGGTTTGCTTGAAACAGATGCCGCTTTTTCGATTTTGTGATTATAGGGAAAATAAATTCCATGTCAAGAAAATTAAACCGGAAAATTTTAGAAGCTGACAAATACCGATAATTTGTCGGATTAATGTTTCTCCAAATAAACGAATTATAAAGGCCGCAGAAAAAGAAGTTGCTTTCAACTTTAAAAAACTTAATACTCACGCAACTGCCTTAACTATGGGATACCTGATGAGACCTTCCGATATGACGAGAATGGCGCACATGCAAGTTGAATTCACCCGGGAGGCGGGAAAGTAGTAATGTTTATTTCTAGTTTAGAATGATCGACCTTAATAAACAGTGAGGAGAAGGCTATGGAAAATCATCTGCATCATGTACATATATTTGCCGCCGACCTTAATTGCAGCATTAAATTTTATGAAGACTATTTTAACGGCAAAGTTATTCTGGATATGGATTTCGCCGGGGCCAGAAACGTATTTATGAAAATAGGCAGGGGTCGAATCCATTTTTATGATCAGCCGCCCAGGCTCTCCGGACGCGGCAGTATCCATCATTTTGGAATCCAGACGGATGATATTCAAGGCGTCGTTGCGAAAATGAAACTCGGCGGGATTATCTTTTCCAAAGACATCACCGATGCCGGATTCTGGCGGTATATTATGGTTCCCGCGCCGGATGATATTCTCATTGAATTATTTGAAGTGGACAAAAAACAAATCCCCCCGGAGATGTTAGATTATTTTGAATGGCAGAAATGACATCCATTTTGTGCTCAATGCATCAGCCGTCAATTTCCTTTCGGTATCACCGGAAGGATGAGCTGGGACGGGTTATCGCGGTCATGGTAGACAAGCTGCCGGGATTTTACCATTTCCGCAGTGGTGCCGTTGTCCGCTCCGGTGTTCAGGTTGCGGCCGTATTCCGGAAAATTGGAGCCGGCAAGCTGCAGACGGATACGATGGCCTTTTTTAAAGAGATTGCTGGTATTTCCGATCTCGATCTCCATTCGGTATATTTTCCCTTTTTCCAAGAGCGAAGGACGCTCCAGGGAATCGCGATAACGGGCGCGAATGACCCCCGCCTGGATGTTAATCGATTTTCCTGCAGGATCGACATCAGCCAGCTTGGCTGCGAAATCGGTGTCCCTTGCCGATGAAGCAGCATAGAATACAAGCTTAACAGGCCCCGTAACCTCAAGATCTTCCGTAAGCGGCGCCGAGGTATATACGAGCACATCGTCGCGTGATTCCACGGTCTGCTGGTCTACCGGGCCGGCCTTGGCGTTCCCGAAAATGGAGGTGCCGCCGACGGAGGGCACCGGGTTTTCCGGGTCGCTTAAAAAGGAATCGGGTTTCTCCGTTGCCGGTTTAACCGCGGAGAGTATGCCATTGCCGCGCACGGTGTTGGCATTCCCTTCGCTGTGAAGATAGTAGGCCGTATAACGGGTGTTTTTCAGGGGCCATTCCCCGACTGTTTTCCAGGTATTGGCGCCCATGGTGAAAATTTTAACCGGACCCTCGGAGAGGATACCGTTTTGCTCCCCCTTGAGCCAGTAATTGAACCACAGCAATATCATCCGGAACTTTTTTAAAAAAGAAGCTTCTTTGCCGAAGTCGGCGTCACTGAATTTTGATGTCGAGGCATGCGTCCACGGCCCCACAAGGAGCATGCTGCGCCGCGCTTCCGCGCTCCCGCCGTTTTTTATCATGCGGTTGTAGTCGCCAAGGGCGAGGTTCAGATAGTAATCGTACCAGCCGTCGATGATGAGCGCCGGGGCCGTAATCTTCGCCACTTTATTGTCCACCCTTATCCTGTCCCAATATGGTCCGGGCTGAGGATGACGGATCCAGTCATTGTACGCGGGGATATCGACCCCCAGAGCATCATCGGCCTTTAGGAGCGGGAGTTTTCGGACGGCGGTGTCCCAATCCACACCCTTGGCGCTTTGTGCGCGTTTCGGGGCGTTCTCATAATGCCACACCAGCACATCATTGATCCGGAAAATACCATTGTATATCCAGCGCTGGTAAACATCCTGGCTGGTGACGACGGGCACCATGGCCTTGAGGTATTTGCTGCCCATGGGGGCCGCAAGCCATTGCGTGGAACCCCAGTAGGAAAAGCCGTAGGTGCCCACCTTGCCGGTACTCCATTCCCGGGTACCCGCCCATTCGATGGTGTCGAACCCGTCCGCGGCTTCATAAATGTAGGGATAAAAATCGCCTGCGGAATCAAACTTGCCGCGAACGTCCTGCACAACGAAGATAAAGCCCTGGGACGCGAATACGCTGCCGGTAAAGGCATATTTATGATTGGCATTGCCCTTGCCGTACATGGTCCGCAATAAAATCACCGGATATTTACCCTCCGCAGACGGCCTGTAGATATCAGCCGAAAGTTTTACGCCGTCGCGCATCGGGACTTTTACATCATGGAGCACTTTTACTGAATACTGAGGGGCTGGAAGCCCCAGGTACCAGGCAACAATGTTCCATTTATTATACAGGCCAAGGCTAACGCCAAGGATCAGCACTAGAATGATGACGAGGACGATCCTTACAGTACGGGATTTCATGAATCAACCTCCGGGGAAGAATTTTGCTATTGGATAAGAACTTGCTTTTTATGCGTGGCAGTATAAGAAGCGCGGCCTTTTATGTCAATAAAATATTCGCCACAGGATGTGGGCTGCTGTATCAATGACCGCATTAAAGGTACATGGAGATATCCTTTCTTTGGAGGAATCTACTCACTTTTTGATCAGCTCAGTCGTCAATAAGGACTATTTGATCCCAATTCAGGCAGACCTCTGCCGCACGCCTTTTCTCACAATGCGTTATGACTGAATATAGTCAGCCCCCGGTATATTCTTCAGCTATGATGGCTTCGGCGGTTATCCGGCCGAACTTACCGATAAACCCGGCAATCAGGAACAGTATCATCCACTTGAGATGGAAGCGGGTGTCCCTGATCCGGACACTCCAAGACAGTTGAATTAACCAACAGGTCGTGATAAAAGTACTATATCTTTTTCAGTGAACGCATCCCTTGCCAGGAGTTCATCTCAAATGCATGGTTCAAACATTAAAATATTGTTATTGATCATGGTCATTTCCCTGTGCGCCTGTCCATCACCACAAATTCTGCAACACAATCAGGTTGCAGCAGCGTATGCCGCACCGGAAGTCTATTTCTTCGACGCGGCCAGAAAAGGCGATACCGTCAACATTATGCGTCTGGTGGAAAAAAAAGTAATCGACGTCACCATGACCGATTCCTATCAGTGGACAGGTTTAATGTACGCCATACAATACGGACATGAAGGCCTGGCTGAGTATTTCATTATCAAAAAGGTCAATATCAATAATTCGGACACAGATGGCCTCACGCCCTTAATGATTGCAGTCAATGAGCGCCACCCGGGCATTGTAGAGTTATTGCTGCAGACCGGCGCTGACCCGGTTAGACAGGATAAATATGGTTACACGGCTCTGATGTGGGCAATTTACAACAACAGCTGGGATAGTATTCCGCTGCTGTTGGCAACAGGGAAAGGGATCGACAGCCAAAACGGTTCCGGAGAAACGGCGCTGCACATGGCGATTGACTACCGGCTCTATGACTTTGCTACGTTGCTGATCAATCATAACGCCAGGGTGAATATTAAAGATCACGACCTTAAGACACCGCTGCATTTGGCCGCGGGAAAAGGCGATGAAACCAATACCCGGCTTTTAATCGCCAGAGGAGCGGAGGTCTCGGCGCAGGATGCCGGCGGCGACACGCCTTTGATGAAAAGTATCCAGAGCGGTTACACATCAGTGGCTTCTTTTTTACTGACAAAACCACAGAACATGAACACTGCAAACAATCAGGGGCAAACGGCTCTGCATCTGGCAGTCCATAAAAAAATGTCTGATATTGTTTCCATCCTTGTTAAAAAGAAAGCTAACCTCAATATCCAGGATCAGCATAGATTTACACCGCTGATGCTGGCGGCACAATACGGAGCGGATAAAATAGCTTTTTTTCTTGTGGAAAATGGAGCAGGATTGAACTTTAAAAACGTCGAAGGGAAAACAGCCCTTGATCTGGGCAGAGAAAATAACCATCAAAAGATTGTTGAATATCTGGAGAGCGAAATAAAGAATAAATGAACAGGCTATCGAACTATTGCCGATTTGTCGGGTTATCCGCCTTAGCCGTCATCATACTTTCCGGGATGGTGAGTTGCCGCTATCTGAGCATTCCCGAGAAGGATGACATACTGGTAAGGCCGGTTCAACAGACTGAAAAAAACGATGTGCCGGCATATAATTCCGCCATTATTAAAGGCAGGATCATCAGTACTGATAAAGTCAATGCTTCCACTCTCATCATCACCTATCGTCCGGCGGACGGCAATAAGGCATTCGGTGAATATGCAGTCGTCAACGGCCAGGGTGCTTTTATGCTCTACCTGTCCCAGGGACGCTACAACATTTACACAATCACGGACTACAATCATAACGGGATTTATGAAAATGACGAAATTTCCGGCGCCTACGGGTCACCTTCTGCCGCCGGAGAAATATCCATCCACGAAAACGAACTTATCACCGGCGTCGTCATCCGGACCGCCAGGGACAACGGCCGGAAAATGACACTCCCTGATGATTTGATGTTTAAGAAGGATCAGGGAATCATCAAACAGGTGACGCATAACGGCCAGGTATTAAAAATCTATCATGAATATTTTTCACCGGAAAACGCGCAGACAGGCTATTGGAATCCATCCTCATTTATGAAAGCATTCGGCGCGCACATTTATCTCACAGAAGAGTATTCTCCCCGGAAAATCCCCATTCTTTTTGTGCACGGCGCAGAAGGCAGCCCGCAGAACTGGATATATTTTTACATGCGTCTGGACCGAAGCCGTTATCAACCCTGGTTCTTTTACTATCCGTCGGGCATTCGTCTTCCTCTTGCCGCAGCCCTGCTCAACGATGAGTTACAGGAACTCCATAAAAAATACGGCTTTTCGAAAATGGCTATAGTTGCCCACAGCGTCGGCGGATTAACAACACGAGCCTTTTTAACCCGGTATGCTTCGGACAAACAAAATAATTTTATAAAACTTTTTGTGTCGTTCGCCACCCCCTGGGGTGGATTTGGAGCCGCCGATCTCTCGCAGATCATCACGCATAAAAGCATCCCCATTTGGGTTGATCTGGGAACCCAAAGCGCTTTTATCAAAACCACCATGGCAGAAAAGTTGTCCCCGACGATTGACCATTATATTTTTTATGGAAAAAATGACAAACTCTCCCGGGAAAAAGCCCTGGATGCGCGGGCGGTCGATAGCGCGATTAAAACATTCGGCTTTGACTGCACTCATGACACGATTCTGGGCGACCGGAAGGCTTACTCCAGGTTCATTGAAATTCTGGATAAGGAGCTGTGGTAATATTAAAATCATTTGTTTTGTTTCCAAACAGCAAGAGGTGCTCTGCGGAAATTATTCTTCAGCCCAACCTGATACCGCATGGGCGGACACATCCATTACGGAGAGGAGCCGCCTGATGAATTTCCCTATTGTTTTTCCCCGAAAACGGCATTCAAAAAGGTTTGGCCGGTTGGTGCGCAGCGCTTTCGACATCGACTTCACGGCCGGCGGCCATGACCATGTTTATCAATTCTTTCCCGGGGGTGAGGTCTGGATTGACGATGCCATTGAAGAGAAGGAAAGGGGATTTGTGCTGTTACATAAGTTGCACGAACGCAACCGCATGGCTGAAGGATTGCCTTACAGCAAAGCACGCAACGATGCCAGCCGTCGGGAATTCCGATGCCGTTGCCATCCTGATGAGCTGCACGATGCCCTGACGGCCGAAGGCCGGGCATGATTGCGGTGGCTACTTCATGGTGTACCCGCGACCGTCAAGACAAGCGCCCATCGCCCGTTGATAGTCAGTCCGCATTTGGTTCAACTGGGCTTCCGGCGTCCCACTGGGAGGCTGAGTCGGGTCGTAATTTGTCTGGCTTACACCCCAGTTATGGCATTCGTAACGATCCTTGGCCTGTAGCTCTTCGTTCTGGCCCTGCCGGGGATAGACAAAGATCCGTCCAGTCGATAATGGAGGTACCGGCGGATCAGGTTGAACATAAACCGGAGGCTGTTCGCGGATCACCACCTGTGGAGGTGCATAATAAGGTGAATAATAAGACGCCAGGACAGCTGCCCCTCCTATTACCGCCCAGGGCGCCCACCAACCTCCACCATGACCGCCTCCCCAATGTCCTCCTCTTGCTTCACTGGACAATGGGTTTATGAGAAACATGGCCATGATGAGGATAAGAACCGAGTAGGCAACTTTCTTCATATTCCACCTCCTGCCTTAATTCTGCAAATGTGTTTTAAATCTTTAAACTCCACTTTATCAGTGTATTTCCATGAATAATAAGCAAGAATTACACCTAAAAGACAAAAGCAACATAAGAATAAGATATCAAAGCATATATAGCAATTTTCCGTTTTTTGCTTGGATTCTTTTCATTAAAAATGGCTAGGGTGTATGCAGCAATTTGTATCCAGTTGGATAATAAGTATCCAGAAAAGCAATCGGTTATTTGTTTTAAACGCAATTTTTCGGGATATGGGCAAACAATTCTTCGACGCTTCCTATGCCTCTTGCCGCCTGTATTTGAGCAATATCGTCAGACTTGTGGGGACAATAATCCACGTTAGTGTTTTTCCTCTTTGATCAGAGCATCATAATCGGCAGCATTGAGAAGTGATTTCACTTCGGCGGCATTTCCCAATTTCAACCTGGCAATCCAGCCCTCGCCGAAGGCGTCCTGATTGATTAGCTCCGGCGTTTCTTCCAACGTTTTGTTGACGTCGATGACTTCGCCGCTTACCGGCGCGTAAACATCGGATACGGATTTAACGGATTCGACTACGGCCAGCGGCCCATCCTGTCCAACAATCTGGCCGATCGGGGGCAGTTCCACAAACACGATATCCGTCAGCATTTCCTGTGCGTAATCGGTAATGCCGACGACAGATGTACCGTCGCCATTGTCTTTGATCCACTCATGATCTTTGGAATACAGTCGGTCGGTGGGATTTGCTTTGGACATCTCGATTCTCCTTGATAAATTATTCTTGTCCTTCGCCTAGACCTTTTCGATCTCTGTTTGCACCTGGAATTTCCTGGCCGCGGACCGGTGCCCCAACAGGTCTGCGGAGGTCAATTTCCCGCTGGACCTCAGACTTTCATCGGCAGCGCCCTCCGTTTCGAAGATCCGTAGCACATAGGGCTGCTTGTAGCTCCCGGTCGACTCCTGAATGAGCCTGGCTGTTTGGGCAACTTCATCGGGCGTGAGGTAACCGATTTCCTGCGGTTCTTCTTTCGTCCGGACAACAGGGCCAACGGTTGTCCGGAATTGGTACTCCGGGAATCGGGTTACAATCTCGATCGTCTTCTTCACTTCGGCCGGTTCCATCTCCCGGCCCGGCATCCTTCCATAAACGTTCAATGGCCCCTTGACCTCCATTTGCACACGGTCTCCCAACTTCTCCGCCAGCAGCCTCTCGAGCACCTGCGGATTCCTTCCGTCCGTATCAAGCTGCAGATTCATCCCCTGCCTCTTGATATAGCCCAACACCATCACCAGAGCATCGGTCAACGCGGGGTCGCCTTCGGAAACATGGATCCCATCCATCCAGCCATGGGAAAGTTCGCTCCGCCCGATAAAACCGTCCAGCCTCGTACCTGCATGGAGAAATGCGATGACCACGCCCACGCCCTGGCGGACGATCGTCCCATCGGTGAATACCGGGAACTCAATCCCCTCCTTGCCACGATAGACGGCGCTTCGGTTGGTCCTGTAAAACTGCCCGAAGGCTTCCTTCCCGTCAGCCTTGATGTTGAAGTCCTGGTAGGCAATTCCCCGCTCATCCATGAAGTTCTTGGCGATTTTGCAGCGACTGCAACCTGTGGCTGTATAGACGGTGTTGCTCATGACAACATCTCCTTATTCCTGATTTGATTTTAGCATCTACTCTGAAACGCGGGTCACTGTATCATATATGAATCGCGCGACCCATGAGCGCATGCGCCGCCTCCATGAGGGCCTCACTCAGTGAGGGGTGGGGATGGACGGTGAGACCCAATTGTTCGGCCGTTGCCCCCATCCCGATCAGGCATGCCGGCCCGGCAATCATTTCCGTCACATGCGCGCCGATCAGGTGCACCCCCAGGATCCTCATATTCCCGACCTGGGCCACAATCTTGACAAAGCCGAAATTCTCATCCATGGCGACGGCCTTGCCGTTGGCGGCAAAGGGGCACTTGGCCGTGATCACGTCATGACCCTGCTCCCGGGCCTGCCTTTCGGTGAGCCCCACCGAAGCCATCTCCGGATAGGCATAGGTGCAGCGCGGAATGTTCACGTAAGACAAGGTTTCTGTTTTACGCCCGGCAATCGCCTCTGCGGCAATCATCGCCTGGGCCGAGGCCGTGTGGGCCAATCCCAGTTTCCCCGTCACGTCTCCGATGGCGTAAATGCCGGGGATCGACGTAGACATCCGGTCATCGATCTCGATACGCCCGCGAAAGGTCTTGACTCCTGCCGTCTCGAGTCCCAGGTCTTCGGTCGAGGGAGCAAAGCCGATGGCGGACAGGACTTTCTGCGCCGGAAGGATCTCGTTTTTCTCCCCTGTCACCACTGTCACATCCAGGGCTTCTCCCCGATGGACGATGCCTTCCACCCGGGCGCCCGTCATGATCCTGATTCCCGCCCGTTTGAACTGCTTCTCGGCTTCGGCGGAGATCTCTTCATCCTCCAGGGGCAGGGCATGGGGCATCATCTCCACCACGGTCACTTTGGCCCCGTAGCGACTCCAGAGCGTTGCGAACTCCATGCCGATCGGACCTGCGCCCACGATCAAAATATCCTGCGGCACTTCCGTCAGTTCCAGGGCTTGCCGGAAATTGATCACCCGCTCGCCGTCAAAGGGGATTCCCGGCATAGGGCGAGGTTTCGCCCCGGTGGCCAGGATGATATTCCCGGCCTGCAGCATCTCACCGGAGGGTTCAATCACCACCTCCCGGGCGCTCCTGAGCCTGCCCAAGCCCTCATGGACGGCAATACCATGGTTCTTCAAGAGGATGCCGACTCTCCTGGTCTGACGACTCACCACACTGCGGCTGCGGCGCTGGGCCTCGGCATAATCCACAGAGAGATTATCGAACTGGAAACCAAAGGTTTTGCCCTTGGACAGAAGATGGATCACCTCTGCGTTCTGCAGCAGGGACTTGGTGGGAATGCAACCCCAGTTCAGGCAAACACCACCTAAGTGTTCCTTTTCGACCAGCGCCACTTTCAGCCCCAGTTGACTTGCCCTGACCGCGGCCACATATCCGCCGGGACCTCCACCGATGACAACCACATCAAATTCCTTCATTGTCATATCCCCCTGATGTACAGTTCAAAACCCGGTCTTTGAGAAGGGCAGCCTTCCCCACACAATATTTCCTCTCCCGCCTGAGGGGCCATCAGAACATCACACTGGGCAGCCACGTGGCCAGTCCGGGGAAAATGACCAGAAGCACAACCAGGAGCATCATACACAGGAAAAATGGGAAAATTCCCCGGAAGACCGTGTACATGGGAACCCCGGACGCGGTGGAGATGGCAAAGACGTTCACGCCGATGGGCGGTGTGATCTGGCCCGCCTCCATCATGACAACGCATATCACGCCGAACCAGATCGGATCAAAACCCAGGGCCGTGATCATGGGGAAAATGGTGGGCAACACCAGCAGAATCATGGGGATGACGTTCAGCAGACACCCCAGGATGAGGAAGAAGATAATGACAAAGGCAAAGACGACGTAACGGCTTACCCCCATCCCGCTGATTTGATCGGCCAGAAAAAAGGGAAGCCGGGTGCCTGCCAGGAAGTATCCCAGGATGCCCACGCCCATGAGGATCATGAGCAGCTTGCAGGTGATAGTGAGAGTGCTCTTGAGGGCGGCGACCAGCGTGGCGAAGGGCAGGCGGCGTTTAGCGAGTGCGAAGACAAAGGCCCCGATTGCTCCCACAGCGCCCCCCTCAATGGCAGTGAATAGTCCGGTCATAATTCCGCCCAGAACCACGATGAAGAGCGTCAGCATGCCCAGGACCCCTTTGAGGCCAATGAGCTTCTCCCGGAATGTGCAGGGTTCCCCCTGGGGCGCCAACTGGGGCCTGAGCCGGGTGATGACGGCGATGTAGAGGATAAAGAGGATGGCCAGCAGGATGCCGGGAATGATGCCGGCCACAAAAAGCTTGCCGATGGATTCCTCCGTCACAATGGCATAAAATATAAATCCTACGCTCGGCGGGATGAGGATGCCCAACGTACCCCCGGCAGCCAGGGATCCGGTAGCCAGCGCCATATCGTAATTTTTCTTCTTCATCTCCGGGATGGAGATTGACCCCATGGTGACGGCTGTGGCCAGACTGTCGCCGCAGATCGCGGCAAAACCGGCGCACCCTGCCACCGCGGACATGGCAATTCCGCCCCGCATACGGCCGAACCACTTGCTGGCCGCCTCAAAGAGATCGCCGCTGATCCCGGAGTGAAAGGCCAGCTCGCCCATGAGGATGAACATGGGCACAACGGTGAGCATATAGCTGGCCCCGGTATCATAAGGCCCTATACCCAGCATGGCCAGGGAGGGGGGGAGAGACTTGTTGAGCACAATCATGCCCACGAAACCCGTGATGGCCATGCCGAACCCGATGGGCACCCCCAGAAAGAGGAGGGCAAAGAGAAAGAACATGCCCAGGATCCCGCAGGTAGAGGAGCTCAGCCCCCCGGGTATAAACCCCGCCATGGGCCCGAAGATCAGGGCACAGGCCATCAGTACTGCCCCAATGGACCATCCCCATCCGCCCTGCTGCGCTGTGCGGCCGAGGGACTGCAGGAGTTTCACGAGCAGGACCAGGGCCAGCAGAAAGACTGTCAGGGCAGCCAGGAAAAAGAACACCGCTACCGGGAGCTCCAGGGATCTGCTCACTTCACTGTTCTGGAACTTCTTGATGCCCTGGCTCACGAGTTGGGAGGAGATGAGGATCATGATCAGAAAGGAAATACTGTAGATGAAGCTCTCGACGGCATTCTTTGCCCGGCCTTTGAGCTTCCCGACCACCAGGTCAATCTGGATATGCCCGCCTCCCTCCCGTTCTACAGCGGCGAACCCGAAGAACACGAGGATCAGCATCAGGAATTCCTGAAGCTCGATTCCCCCCGGGATGGAATAGGAAAATGTATACCGGAGGAAGATATCCACAAGCACCGGGATGGGCATGATGCAGAGGACTGCACAGGCAATGTAATTGAAGAATCTGGAGGCCGGCCTTACTCCCTTTTCCAGAACAGCCGCTGCCGAGTCGAAAAATCCTGAAGTCATAGTGAACTTCTCCTTCTTGGCCCGTTGCGGGCACTTCTATCGCTTTGCGTCGGGGCGGTTTTCCCCTTCCTGCCGGGCTCTCCCAAGTGGGGATGAAACCCGGACAGGGATAATGTTGTTCATTTACTCCGCATAACCGCCTTTGGTTTTTTGATTGTATTGTTTGCTCAGGCTGACCGTCGTTTTATAGATCTCTCTGACGTTCTTGTACCCTTTCTTTTCCATCTTCTTGAGCCATTCTTCGGTGACAGGCTGGAGCTTCACACGCCATTTCTCCTGCTCGGCAGGGCTCAGCACGAAGAATTCGTGCTTCTGTTTCTTCAAGAACTGCGAATCCTGGATGGCAGCCTCGTCCAGAGTCTTGCCGGCCAGTTGAGCCATCTTTACCCCGGTACTATCGCTGATGAGCTTCTGGAGGTCCGGCGGCAGGCTGTTCCACTTGGCCTGGTTCATTCCGGCCCAGAAACCACTGGCATTCAGGTTGACGATGGTATGGTACTTGGCTGCATCCGAGATCTTGTAAGAACGCAAAGGTGCAAGAGGACACAGAACGCCGTCCGCCATGCCCCGCTCCAGCGCCAGATAGGTGTCCGTTGGTTTCCCTTCGACCGCGTTTGCGCCGAGCATCCGGATCAGGTTGCTGCCGGACGCGCTCCACGTAATGATCTTGAGGCCCTTGAGATCCTCCAGGGTGCGGACCGGCTTTTTCACCGTATGCAGCTGGAACAGGGCGCTGGCCCATTGCCAGAGCATCTTCACTTCCTTGTACTCATTGCGCCACTCCGGAAAGCGATTGTAGAGTTCCCACATGGTAAGGCTGGCGGACTCTGACCCGTTGAAAAGAAAAGGCAGCTCGGTGATTTCCGCGAGATTGAACTTGCCTACATTATAGATTGTTCCGCCGGCCCCGATGTCCACGGCCCCGGCCACGGTGCTGGCATAGTTTTGATTATTCGGGCACAGGGAGTTGGGGTTGTAGAACTGGATCTGGAGCCTTCCCTGGCTTAGTTCTCCCATTTTCTTGGTCCAGGGGATAAACGCATTGACGGATGTGGGGTGCCTGTCCATATACTCGCATGCAAGTTTAAGCTCGAACTTTTCCGCAGACCATCCGGCGACCGCGCCGGAAAAGATTATGGCCGCACTCAGTGTCAAGATAAAAAGGTACCTGGAAAAATGTCTCATCGCTTTATTCTCCTTATTGTTTTGGTTGTTCTTTTACTTTCTTTCGGTTTCCACATCGACTTGGACGCACAAGGCCGCATCGCCCTGGTACGGCCGAACCCCTTCAACTTCGGTGACCTGCCTGTGACCGGGCGCCGCAGCGCCGGGCACGCGGAAGGTGGTCACATCGATCGGCCGGATGGGGGTTTGTTCGGGCCGCTCCAACTGGGGCACCCACTCATAAGGCACACGGTAGGCCCGATAAATCATATTCATGTGCAGCATGGAGCCCCAATAGGGAGTGATGTATTCCCAAACCAGCTCGTGTTCGGGCGTAACTTCGATGATCCGGCCGCCGGAGCCTTCCGTGATCAGGGTGTTGCCGTTCGGCAGCCGCTGGGCGGAGCTGATGAAAGGACTGTAATAGCGGTTGCTGTCCGTGGGGTGGAGCAGCCCTGCCTCCTTGGGCGTATGTTGCCAGACAATCTCCAGCGTGACCGGATCGAATTCCAGCACCCGCGAATAGTCCCTCAGCGCGTTCTTGATGCCCATGGGGGCACCGGGGTTGGGCGCGCCGTAACCCGCCCATCCGCCGTTGTCGTAAACCAGGATGTTCCCCTCCCCCGGGAGTCCCCTGGGGATCATGTGGGTGTGATGCTGTCCGATGATCCAGCCGAGCTTCTTCAGGGCCTTGCTGGCATTATAGTCCGGACCAACCTTCCAGACGATCTTGCCGGTCTTCTTGCTGGTAATAGCCAGGATGTTGCTCTCGCGGGCGTCCCAGATGATGTTGTCGGGGTGGAAGCGCTGATCCCCTCCGTCGTACCACCGGTTCGGCCCCAGCAGTGACATGCAGTTGATGTGCATCCAGTCCCCCACACCACCGCCGGAGGACACTATGTTGGGGTTGCGGGCCAGGATGTTTCTGGCCTCCTCGCTGAAATCCAGCTCCTCGAAATGATCGCTGCACGACCACTCCCAGACCACATCGCCCTCCCAGTTCACCTCCAGGAAGACATCGTCGAGAAGCGGCTTTTCGGAAATCTCCTTTTTGATGACGTTCTTGTGAGAGAGAATCCAGGTATTGCCGTGATCTACACAGGGGTCCATGCCCGGCACGTAATAACCGACCGGGTTTCCCTGGCGTTGGAAATCGTGGTGTTGACGGGCCATCCATTGGGGCTCCTCGCCCGGGTCCTCAATGAATTCCCATCTGTCGAACTTCCACACAATCTTTCCATCGAAATCCACCTGCACGAGGTCGGTCTGGTCCTGCGAAGAAAAGGCAGTGGGCCTGAGCCCCGTGTGACCCATAACGTAGCCGCCCGGCAGGATCTGGTTGGGAAAACCATGAAGTCCCTTCCACAACTTCACCTCGCTTCCGTTCATGTCGATAAGCAGAGCCCCCAGTTCCCTTGCCTGATAGATAGTATAGCCATTCCAACACTTGTCAGGATTGTAGATGGTCGCCCCCGTGGGGTAAACGCTAGGATATGTCATTTCCGTTTCCTCCTTGTTTTTCGGGGTAATTACCCCGATCAGAATCTTATTCTTCGCGATCGGACCGCGAGGCTGCCGCTTTCGTCCAACTCATCGCTACAGGATCCGCTTTACCCAGGACCCTTTGTATAACCTCCATTCCCTCAGTCCTCAAAACCGTGCTGAATTTAACTTCCGGAGGCTCGCTGGAGAGGTCCATTGCAGCAAGTACTTTGCGGTAATGAGGCGAGCGGAGATGCCGGCAGAGGCCGGCTTCATCCTGCCACACCTCTTCATAGGTAATGTTCTTATCGTTTCGAGGTTCCGTGTAGATGCGGCAACTGATGCACGCCGGTTCGCTTTCGGTCGGCCCTTTCACTGAAAACAAAATCGCCAGCATTTCGTCTCTCGTCTTGGGCCCCGCCGCGATCCTGACGGCTGAAATGATCATTCCGCACCCCCTCCCCTGCAACTGTTCGCTTCTTGTGAACTGCGAAGTTCATGCCAGTGCCTGGAATAGATCACAGATTGTGTATCTAGCTGTACTTTTAACGTTTATTTAATGGAGTCGCTTATGGTTGACGCGAAGGCAGGCAATTTGGGAGTCAATATTTGGATGGTTCGTCAGGATATGGATGTGCCCGGGGGCGTTCGACACCAAGCTTCTTCATTCGGGCATACAGGGTGCTGGGGTTGAGCCCCAGGATCTCCGCCGCGCCGTTTGCGCCCCTGATTCGCCAATTGGTTTTCTTCAATATGTCTTTGATATGTTCGCATTCTAATTCTTCCATGGTTAGGGCGTGAGATATCCTGGTACTGTGACGCGCCGGCAATTTCACAATAAGGGTTTTGCCCCTGCTCTCGATCATCGCCCGCTCTATAAGATTCCGAAGTTCCCTGATATTGCCGGGCCAGGGGTAGCAAAGCATTGCGTCGAGACCGCCCTTCGGTATCGAGTCTATCGGTTTGCCCATGGCATGGCTGAACTCCTTGATAAAGGACCATGTGAGAGGAAGGATGTCGTTCGTATGTTCTCTCAAAGGAGGTATCTGGATGGGAAAGACATTCAAACGATAATAGAGGTCTTCCCTGAATCTGCCTTCCTCAATCGCCTTTTGCAGGTCTCGATTGGTCGCAGTGATCACCCGCACATTAACTCTCAAAGTCTTCGAACTTCCCAACCTCTCGAACTCCCCTCTCTCCAGGACACGAAGCAGTTTGACCTGGATCTCCATGGGCAATTCGCCGATTTCGTCGAGAAAAATGGTTGACCCATCGGCGATTTCAAAGCGCCCGACCTGCTTGGAAAGGGCACCAGTGTAGGCCCCCTTTTCCCGACCGAACAACTCGGCCTCCACCAGGGTAGCAGGCAGAGCGGCGCAGTTTACAGTAACCATAGGACGGTTCTTCCGTGCACTGAAACCATGAATGGCCCGCGCGACCAGTTCCTTACCCGTGCCGGTCTCACCCAGGATGAGCACGGTCGTCTGGGCTTTCGCCACCTGCTCTGCTCTGGCGAGGACCTTTTTCATCGCATCGCTCTCTCCGATGATTTCAGGATGCTTCCTGATGGTCTTGATCTCTTTCAGGAGAAGGATGTTCTCCTCCTGCAGGCGATCCTTCAACTCCCGGATCTCGGAAAAGGCCTTCTGGATTTCCTCGTCTGCATTCTTCCGCAGAAGGGCATTCAACAGGATCTCTCCGAGGCGTCTAAGCCGATGAATCAAGTCCTCCGGCCAGGAGCTTCCTGAGCGGGTAGATCCGAATGTGACGGTAAACAAGAAGGAACCTTCAACAAAGTAGGGTATGGATATTCCGGATTTCACCCCCAACTTTTGAAACGTCTGTTTGTCTTTTTTGGCCTCCCTGGGCAATTCAGCAACGTCCGAAAAAAACACGATTTCCTGATGGGACATCCTTTTAGTAACCCAGGGAAAATGTTGATTCGTAATAAAAGTGCCGTCTTCAGAGAGGTCAAAAAACTCCGGAAGCCCCTCTCTCGCCCACGAGTGTGTCGCACAAATCTGTCCGAGATCATTAGAATATTGCATGACGGAACCACGTTCGAGTCCAAACATGCCTGCAACACGCCGGAGTATGTCCTTGATTTCCCGATCCACCTCCTTGGCAGGGATATTCGTGAAGGTTGCGGAAATCTCGGAGAGAAGTTTCTCAAATTCCAGAACCTGTTCCAGTTCCTTCCAGATTTTCTCCCGGAGGTCCTTTTCGAATCTTATACACTCCTCCAGTTGTTTTCGCTGATGTTCACCCGCTGACACAAGAGCCCTGTTTTCGTCTGCCAGGATCCGGACTCTCTCTTCCAGTGCCGCATATGTAGTTTTTTTAGCCATCCGACCAGCCCGAATCTAATTTTCGTTATAAAGGAATAGCCCGGCCCTTTGCGGAGAACTCAATGATAAAATTCCTCCGGTCATTCGCGTTATCTGCTCTCTGCACTAAGCCGTTTTTCCCAGCTTATCCGGCAAATGTGTAATATTGGGATGATCCTGCAGTATTTTGTCGGCCAACTCTTTTTTAAGTCTGTGCATCCTGGAAATATAAGCGCTGGACAATAAAGTACTGCTCCGGCTTTAGATGATCTTCCCCTGCATTCAGTGACTGCTGGAGATAATGCCTCAATAAATCTTCCCATCATATAAATTGCTGCGGCAAAAAATAATCTAATTGTGGAATAATGGGATATTTAATGATTGACATCCCATTGTCATGGCAATAGCTGCTTGAGCATTTGTTTCCAATGTAACCTATTTGGATTCAGTGTCAATCTTTTTTAAGATATTTTTTAATGATCAGAGCTTATTGATTTAATTGTTATAATGATGATTTCCAGACTTGGCTGACCCGATAAAAATATCTTTTTGAACGAAATTAAATGGACGTTTATTGGTAGGCCTAACCCAGGAGAGGATGAGCTGACATGCTGATCAGCCTATGTCCTGCTAATCGCGGATTTTCAACCCGCAGTCTTTTTTACGGGCAGGGCATTTGCGCGCACACCCTCTCCGGCTTTTTCACCAGGAATCTACCTATCTCTAAGAAACGAAACCGAGGAAATCCAACTGATGGACGATCAGGACAACTTTACCCTGTTCAATCTGGGAGCGACGTTCGGAAATCCATCGCCGAAACGATCCAGCTTCCAGGGACGCATGGCCCTTCAGGGTGGTTTCGATCAGGCTGATGATATACTGGAGGAAATAAGCCTCATCGCCTGGATACCGACCTGCTGCGGGAAAAACGACCCAGTCGGAACTGCCGGCCGCGAGCAGCCCGATGCCCTGTTCAGACAAGCGGGAAAAAAGATGGCGGCCGGTTTTGCTGTCGCCCGAAAGCCGGCCGTTGACCAGACGCTTATCCATGCTGTCATGATAAAGGGACAGGATATGCCGGTCCAGTGCGGGATCGAGGGGCGGCTCAAGAATGGTGATCCCGTCAAAATTGGCCGTCAGATAAAGAAGGCCGTCCTTTTTCACCACGGACCGCATTGCCGTGAGAGCGCGGGAGGCATCCACCAGATCCATGAAGGCATGGGCGATCAGAAGATCGAATGTTTTATTTTCTCCTTGCCCGGCTATCCAGTCATAAATGTCCATGGCGGCGAAACTAACCGCAATATGACGTGAGCCGTCTTTCGCGAACAATTCGCCGCCGTCCGGCGTTTCGGTCATTTCGAGGCCCATTGCGCTGCTCCAGACGGGGAGAAGGCGTCTGGCCTCTTTTATGTTGGCGGGGTCCAGGTCAATGGCTTGATAACAGACATCCGGCAGAATCTGCCAGCCCGTCAATCGCTCCAGCATGGTGCCGATGCCGGCGCCGACCTCCACGACCTGCAGTTGCCCCGGATATGAACGATTCGCAAGCTCTTTCGCCAGGTGGTGCAGCACATGCCGGTTGATAGAACTATCATCCACACTTTTTTTGGCTGCCAAAAAGCGTTGAAAATTTATATAGTTGGATGGAGGCATGGATGATCTATCCTTTTCGGAACTCTGACGACATAGCCGTGCCGCCGATCCTGTGAAAAAAGTTATGGATACTCACCGCGCCATCCGCCCAGGAAGGATGCTTCACGTAACGATTTCGTGCCGCCAGTCCCATTGCGGCGAGACGATCGCGATCACCGGCAAGTATGCTGATGCGGTTGGCCAGCGCCGCCACCTCTCCGGGAGGGACAAGAAACCCTTCATGGCCGTCCGCCACGACCTCGGGAACGGCTCCCGCTGTCGAGGCGATGACCGGCAGTCCAAAGGCCATGGCTTCAAGATAGACGATGCCAAATCCCTCATAAAAGGACGGAACGGCCAGGCAGTGATGATTTTCCAGCAGTCCCGTCAAGGTTTCGTGATCGACCGTTCCCTTAAACACCACCCGCTCCTGAAGGCCTGTGCCCTCAATCAGGCGTTTAACACTCGCGGCATAGCGGCTGTCAGCAGAAAGACTACCCGCAACAGTCAGCTGCCAATGCTGGTCCATGAGGCTGCCCAGAGCGCTGATCAAGATATGGAGACCCTTGCGCGCGATGACGTTCCCGATGAAAAGGAGCTTCAGGGGTCCCGGTTTAAGGCTGCGCTCCAGGATCCTGCCGTTGGAAATGTCGGAGGCGATATGGTCTCCTCCTGGATAAGCCACAACGCAAGGGCGTTCTTCGCCGAGAAGATGAAGAATGACGGCGCGGGTTGTTTCGCTGTTGAAAATGCAGCCATCCAGGGCACGGAGATACTTCTTTTCCACCCTCTGATAAAAGACATTCTGCCAGGCCGGACGTGCCTCTGAACTTCTCAGATGATGCACGATTGAGATGATGGGGCATCTCAGGATTTTTTTAAGTTTTCCGTTTAAAAGGAAAAGAGAGGGATGACACAGCTCGTCCTGCAGCAGAATATCGGGCCGGCTTTCCTGCAGGGTCCGCAATGCACTGCTGGAGAAATTGTCTGTGAAGTTGAGCGCATAAGGCTTTCCAGGCAAGGTGACGATTTCCACCTGATGACCCATACGCTCCAGATGTTCCACCATCATGCGGTCGTAGAGATAGCCTCCCGACACCCGGTCGAGAGCCCCATAAATCATCAAAGCAATCTTCATTTGATCAGGCGACGAACGGATGCCCAGGCATCTTCATTTTCGAAGATCTTGACGCAGATCGCGTCTATCGGCGGATTAGGCAGGCCATCATGCACCCATTGGCAGCATAATCCGGCCAGATGCTCGATGCTGGGATTCAAGCCGGCAAGTTCCTGGATATCATTGAGAACGCGGTCGTGGAGACGAATCACGATACCATCCAGAAGACCATTGATCGCGGTGATGTCAATCAGATAGCCGTGCTCATCCAGCTGAGGCCCTTCCAGACTGACTTCCAGGCGGTAAAAATGAGAATGCTCCTGATTTTCGCTCCCCCAGTTACCGCCGATCAGATAGTGCCTTGCAATAAATTGCCGCTTCACTGCCACTGTGTACATCTTGTTCGTCCTTTCATTTTCGCTGGCCCGCGACATAGGCGGGTGTTCGTGTGCGCCGGCCTTTAAGGTCCGCCGTAGTTGAGCAATGCCTGAACGCATTCATCCGGGTTTTTGTCCAGGCAGGCATAGGCATCTGCCGCCGAGTGGAAAGGGAAACGGTGGGTCACGAAGCGCAGAGGCTTCACCTTTTCGAGAAGCACCGCGGCAAACGCCAGGCGTCTGGATTTTGTCCACCGGCCGAGGAATTCCTGGTCGATACTGCTGACCTGACTGCTGATCAGCCGAATGCGGCTGCGGTGGAACGATCCCCCTAGGTTGAGATGAACATCCTTCAGGCCATACCAGGATCCGATGACGATCCTGCCGCTGAAGCCCGTGACAGCGATGGCCTGCTGGAGTGCATCGGGGGAGCCCGATACCTCGAAGGCCAGATCCGCTCCCGCATGAACTCCCGGCGATTCAAGCCGTTTCATGATGCTGACGGGAAAGTCCTCTCCCGAGGGATCGAAAGCTTCATGCGCTCCGGCCATTATGGATAATTTCCGGCGCAGGGGATACTTGTCGACGGTCAATAATTGCTTCAGAGGATAAAGAGAGAGGAGGGAAGTCGTCAGCAAGCCGACAATCCCCTGGCCAAAAACGACAACCTGTTCGCCGATCAGGGGTCGGCCGTCCATCACGAAATTAATTGCCGTTTCCTGATTGGGGAGAAACAGGGCCTCTTCGAGGGCCATTTCCGCAGGAAGAGGAATCAGTTCAGCGGGGTCGGCAATAAAATGGCTTTCATGAGGATGATATGAAAAGACCATCCTGCCTTCCCATCCGCCGGTCGCAGCCTTTCCCGCAGCAATGACTTGCCCTACGGTCGCATACCCGTATTTCACGGGATAGGCAAATGATCCCTGGAGGCCGGGAATTGTTGCATCAACGGGTAAATCCGGAGGGCACAGGCCGCGGTATATAAGAAGCTCGGTGCCGGTGCTGATAGCCGAGTGCCTCGTCTCAACCAGGACCTTGCCGGACGGCAGGTCAGGCAGCGTTTCCTCCCGGATTTCCACGCGGCCGGGACCCGTAAAATATAAAGCGGTCCGTTTCATGAATTTTTCCAGGCCAAGTCGGCCCGGAGGACAAGGTCTGATCCGTACGTCTTCCATGATATGTTTTCAAGAACGGGCGGATTGGCGAGGTCAAGCTGCAGGGGCCATATGGCATGCATGCCGCCGATGTAAACGGGGCTGATGGTCAGAACCAGTTGATCAACCAGGCGGAGTTTGAGGAAACTGGTTATGATTTCAGCGCCCCCCTCTACCATAAGGCTCGTAATATTCATCTCCAGCAGCCGTTTCAGCAGAACGGTTAAATCAATCAGCCCGTCCGGCGTGGACGGAATCCGCATTACCTTGGCACCGGAATTAATTAACGTCTGCTCACGTTCCACATCTGACTTCTCGCTTGTGGCAATCCATGGCGCTTGATGGTTATGCTTCAGGGCGCGGGCATTGAGGGGGAAGCGGAGCCGCCCATCCACGATGACGGGTTGAGGGCTCTTTGCATTGATGTGCCGGACTGTCAGGTAGGGATCATCGGCCAGAATAGTGCCTATACCGACGAGAATACTTTCGTGGATAGATCGCAAATGATGTGTTAAAAGAAGGGAATCTCTGCCGCTCAAGGCCAGCGGCCTGCCCGGTCGATATGCGATGGACCCGTCAATGCTCTGGGCATAACTCAGCGTGACGAAAGGGCGGCCCCCGTTTGACCGTTCAGGCGTTTTTTCAAAAGATGACCTTATCTGGCTGAATAGGCTGTGTTCGGATTTCATTGGATAATTGGGAACCTGATGGTTATATTACCAGTTAATAATCCGTAACAATAGTATTTGATATAGTGTCATACTCTGTAGGTGTCAATAACCGATTGATCAAAAGACATCAATCCCGAACGGTATTTGATAAAACATTGCTTCTGACGGTTCTGAGTATAGAAGTAGTGTTTTCTCGTGTCAAGGTGTATTTTTCATCGTTTTTCATCGAAAAGCAGAGGCGACGAAGGGGTTAAGCATGATATGTAGGTTTTTTTGGCGGCAGTCCTTTTTTAAGCAATCAACTCTCTTCCTGGACGACATGCCCGTCAGGAAAGCATTTTGAGGCACTTTTCCTGCAGGCCTATGCAGCACGCCTTTTTTTCGATGCGTTATGCTTCGATGCAGGGGGCATCCATAAAAATTATCGTCAAAGAGGAAAAGGTGATGGTGGGTAAGGCGACTGTCGTCAAGACCGCCTTCATGGCCTCCAGCGGCGTCATTGATGTCATCGACGCGGTGATTATGCCGCCGGCAAAGAAGAAGAAATAGACATACTGTCTTCCCTGGGGATCAAAGGAAAAAGGTTCCCGGCAAAGGTGCTCATTCAGGAGATTTGCCGGAAGTGTGATTACTCGCGTTACGAAGTCAAAGCATGAAGAGGGATCTCAAGAAACGACCCGCTCTTCTTCGGGATTTAAATAAAGAGCATCCTCAAGATCCTTCCAGAAATGTTGTCGCTTGTCCGAGTCGGCAGGAGAAAGGGCGGGCAGTTCCAGAAATGGGGTTTTGATTCCTTCTTTAGCCAATTCCTCCTCCAGGATCTCAGCCATGATCCCCCGGAGAACCGGGTCTTTCGGGTTTTTCTCAGATCCTTCATCCTGGTTGGGCGACTCTGTGCCATATCGATTCACCTTGTGTCGCCCCCAGTGGATACCGCAGGTGGGGCTGTTTTCCAGGCCGATGAAGCAGCACAGGCGGTAGCGGTTCTGGAGGAATTCCCGGACCATGAGCATGGGCACCTGAAGCAACTCCTTGCAGTGGTTGCGAAAGAAGATGTTGTCGTATTGCTGGCGGCCCTGGGGATTGCGCATCAGGCCCATGGCAGTCGTCTCGGGACAGGGATACTGGATGATGCCAACGTTCTTTCTCAGGAGGTAGTTTGTTACTTCAATGGTTAAGGGGAAGTTCTGCCCCAATATGTGTACGCGACAATAAGGATTGATCAGACACTGCGCTATTAGAATGATCTTCTTGTCTTTTTTACTCATACCTACACCCCCATTTACTTTTATACTTTGTTTTGTTTGATGTATTCATCGACATCGAACTTCGACTGACACCCGCCGTAACTCATATAACGAACCTTTCCGAATACCTTGCGATCAAACCAGGCCCGGTCATGCACCCCGCCGATTGACCAGGCCATCCCTGCATATCCATTCGGATCCCTGCCATCCAATTCATATTTATCATTGAGGTAAATTGCTGATTCAAGTGCCTCTTCAGGAGATTCCGTCCATTCCAGTATTTTCTTGCACCAATACATTCTCATATATCCGTGCATTTTGCCTTTACAGACCATTTCCCTTTGTGCCGCATTCCAGAGAGGATCGTGAGTGTTAGCCTCTTCAAACTGTGAAACGGTATAGGTATATTCCCGTTTATCGCTGCGGTGCTCGTTGAGTGACTCCTGAGCCCAGTGCGGAAATCCCTCAAAGCGGTCATATGTCTCATTGTAAAAACAAAAATTATCGGAGAGCTCGCGCCGTACAATGAGTTCTTCCAGAAAGGCATCTTTCGATTGCCAATCGACCTTGGCTCCTGTCACTTCCAAAGCCACTCTTTGGGCCGCAAGTTGACCAAAATGCAAATAGGGGGATAGATTTGATTGGCCGTCCAGGCAGGGATCATTGCGCTTCAGGTTATAGTCGTTAAGCTTGTTGGCTATGAAGTGACCTAAAATATTGGCTGCTGCAGCCTCTCCTGAGTCCAGCGAATCATCGATACCTACTGAATGATCAATTTTCAAGCGGGTACGGACTTTCTGCCAATCGATTCGCTCATCAATCCTCTTGATTTTGTAAGGATGCCGTTCCAGCTTCGGATACTCCGTCAAGAATTGCGGGAGCAATCTCTTTAGTTTGGGCCGCAGTGTATACGCGCCGTATTCCTGTTTGGAAGATGCAATCCAGCAGGGCACGATATTGTGCGCATCCACTTCATAAAACGGTATATGTACCTGCGAGGTCAACTTCTCTTTCCATTCCCTTTTCATTCGCAAAGGGTCAAAATCACTGACCAGCGCAGAGGCATGCACCACTGATGAGAAATCTGCTATGGTTTTTTCCGGCAGACCCTCCAATAAATAAAATGGAATTGACAATTTCGCTAAATCATCTTCAACATCGGCAAGACCCTTAAGCATGAAATCATACTGCCGCATCGCTGCACCGAGAAATTGAGGAACCAGGGAAAATACGACCAGAAGCGGAACTTTTCTTTCCATGGCCAGCCCCTGAGCATGCAATAAAGCCCAGTTGTCCTTTAGGCGCTGCTCCCGGCTCATCCAGTACACCACGGGACCCTTCTTTGTCTCAACGTCTTTTAATGCTCTCACACGTAGGCCGTTGACCTGCATCTTATCACCATTCCGTTTCCTGCCTTAATAACAGCTACTGCGATGTTGATGTCTTTGTCCCGCCACTCATCAATTTCGATTGCATAAGGCCGTGAACTGATCTCAAAGAAACACCTCCCGACTGCATTACCAGGGGAAACAGTATAGAGAATACAGCGAGCAGAGAAGAGCAAAAGCAGTATCCGGAAAAATATCAGCTGTGTTCAATGCCCGAACATAGGTCCGTTCGGACCAAAGTGACAGGAGTAGCAGCCAAACCCTCTGCGGGTGATAATGCTGAAGCTGCCCAGGCCAAGGGATTCGCTCATCATCGGCACCAGGCGATCCAGCTTCAGCCGGGTGGTGTCCGGATATTTCTCGAACTCCGTACCGGGCAGTGCATCTCCGCTCAACCGCGGCAGGTGGGCGGAGGCCATGTGGTAGTTGCCGGCGATCTCCCTCCATACCGCGGCACAAGTTGCAGCCAAACGGAGAGAATCGTTCCGGCCGCCAGGCGCGGAACAACCCAGGGGCGCGGGGCAGGACCGTCTCGGCCATGTGCGGGATCTGCGGGCTCATGAGTCATCTCTTTCAATAATAACGATGCCGAGATACCCATCCACGGTGAGAGTATCTCCTGTCCGGATCCGGCTGGTCGCGTCGGGCACTCCCGTTACGCAGGGGATACCGTATTCCCTGGCGATGATGGAACCGTGTATGAGCATGCCACCCCTGCGTTCGACGATAGCCGCGGCGAGGGGAACAACAAAGGTCATGGTCGGATCGACAGCGTCACAAACCATAACCTCACCCGCCTTGAACCGAAATGCGTCCGCAGCGTCCATAACGATGCGTGCGGTTCCGGTGGCCAGGCCCGGTCCAGCCGGTTGTCCGACAATCTGACGGGCTCGTGTCGAAAAGCCATTGGCTTCGGCGTCGGCGGTAAGCGGGGAATGTGTACGGGTCAATTCCCCGATAACGGATGCCACATCCCCGGACCATGCCACGGGTCGCGGCACGAAAACACCCTGTTCCTTCCGGCGCCCCAACTCGTCCAGCGCCTTTACGAGTTGGGCTTTTACCCGCCCGATATACATGTTGTCGTTGTCCCGAAGCCTGTAGCTCGCGCGTCCAAGGTCGAGCTGCTCTTCTGCCTCCTGTCGCTTCTTGCCGGTGAAGTGAGACAGAAAGACCTCTCGCCGATCGTCCACGTCAGACCCGGTACCGCGCTCCTCGAGAGGTTTTCGTCCGGCCAATTCCAGAACAAAGGGGATCAATCTCTCACCATACCGGTTGGCGCCCGGCAACGATTCAAACAGGTCTCCGAACCTCATAATAAACACTTCGAACCGCTCGCTGAAGGATTCGGGAATGACTCCACGGCCAAGTGCGTCCCTGAGGGAGGCATCGTTGCGCACAGCACTTGCCAAGTCCTCGAGTGCGCGGTTCCGCTCCAGACTCACCATTGCGGTTGCTCCGAGCAGGTCCATGAACTCGAAGGGATCGCTCGGCCTGACGGCATCGTTGTATACCATCCCGAAGAGACGAATGCCGTGGGCCAGCGGGATGAATTCCTCCCGGTAGATGTCCTGCCATTTTTTGTAAATGAGGGCACGCTCTTCGATCTCGCCGACGAGCTCTGCCTCATTCAGTGAAGCCAGGCTTCGGACAGCAAGGCGATCGGCATCGCGTAGCATCTGCGGAATAAGTTCCTCCTCGATCCGGCTGCGCAGCTCTTTGAGGTTTTCGAAAGTCCGGTGAAGGCTCTTGTACCAGGGGCGCTGATCGTCGGTTGAAGTCTCGCCGACAGTGGTGATAGGCCGCGACTGTAGCAGGAAAAGCCTATCACCGTCATATGTCCACTCCATGTCCTGCGGTCCACCGAAAATTGCCTCTCCGCGAAGCACCATCCGCTGAACATCCCTTACCTCACAATCAGCAAGTGGGGCTGCCTGGATTTTGTCCGGCGGGAGAGGCTCAGTTTTCACGCCCTCCTCTGCCAGCAAGACAAAGCGGTCTCTCAACGGAGAATGGTGCGACACGATCCGGCCGCCGGCGCGTTCGATAATCCAGCGATCCGGTTCCACCTGGCCGCCTACCAGCCCCTCATTGAGCCCATAAACCGCCTCAACCACCGACTGGGCGGGGTCGTTGGGATTGATTCCGAACACAACTCCCGAGCGACTCCCGGGTACAATCTCCTGCACCACCACCGCCATGGAGCTACTCTCCACATCGAGGCCCAGTTCACGCCTGTAGAGCAGCGCCGCATCGGACCAGAGGGATGCCCAGACGAGCCGGATGTGCTCTAGCAGCGCGTCCATACCATGGATGTTGAGATATGAATCGTGGAGACCCGCAAAGGAGGCCTTCGAGGAGTCCTCACCCGGGGCAGACGAGCGCACGGCTATTGCTCTGCCATCTGCAAACCCCGGGAGATCGTGTTTCAGACTTACGGAAAGGCTCGCGGGCATCGGCGTTTTCAGGAACATGTTCCTGATTCTGAGGGAGGTGTCCCACATTTCTTCCCAGCGCATGTCCTCGAACCGCTTGCGGTTGAGTTCCCGAAGAATCTTGACCCGGAGACCTGTGTCATCCAGGTAGCGGATGTAGGCCTCCGTGGTGATGCAGATGCCGGCAGGAACGGGCAGACCTTCTCTGGCCATTATACACAGGGAAAACGCCTTGCCGCCGACCAACTCCCGCTGTTCATCGCCTACGTCCTGGAATTCAATGGCCATGCTCATAGGGTTACCTGCAGTTCCATCACATCTTGGAAGCGGCGGACCAGAATGTACTTTTCGACGTTCATACGGAACAGTGCAGTAGACGGTGAGGAGACGAACTCCTGCATGTGCGGGTGCCGCGCTATGTATATACCGAGTGCCTGCGCCGACTCAGTGCCCTTCAACTCCACGGCTTTGCCCAGTGCGGTCAAGGCCAGCGCGCGAAAGGGATCCACCAGTCCATGCGAACGGTTGTCCACGAGGAGTGCGATCTGCGACTCCTTCATCAGGTTGGCATACTTTCTCGTGGCCCTGGTTGTGGCAAACAGGATGTACCTCAGATCATTGGAGGCAACAAAGCATATAAGATTGCTGTACGGTTGATCGCCTGTTCTGGTCGATATCACGGCAAGTCTTTGATCTTCAAGCAGTTCGCGTAACTGCCCGGGCAAATCATTTTCTTCATTCATGTCCAGCTCCAGGTACCGGCGTAGAAAGCCGGGTGTTGAAAAAGTACTTCCTGTCAGTCACTCCCTATTTTAACTGGTCTGCAACGGATTCATTTAAGGCCTTTTGTGCTTCCAGAAGCTTTTTGTACTGGGAAGTGATTTTATCTACATTACCGGACAGAACCGCTTTCAGAAGATCACCTTCCAGTTCGGCCACATCGATTCTTCTGTAGTAGTCCATGGTTTCCTTGAGATGGGCCAGAACGATCTTGCCGGTCAGGATGGGATGGTTGTTCGTAACATTGGCATCTTGAAATCTCGTGCCGTGCTCCAATTCCACCTCCAACCCCATGCGGAAATTATCGAGAGGTATAGGCATACCCTCAGTATTTACAATGGCGAGGATTGTAGAGGCCTCTTGCGAAGAAACGACCGCTTCAGTACGTTTTGACCAGTCGTCAACCCCAATCTCCGAACAAACCCTTGCGACCTCTTGCGCTGTTACATATTCCGGTAATATCATTTTTGCTCCTTTCGAAAAAAAGCCAGCGGTCCTGAATTCTCTGCTTATTCTGATTGTCACTCGATTATTTTGAGTCGAAGTAGGGCAAGAAATACGATGCATGCAAGTTTAAGGTTATGCTTCCGATTGTTTCCGCTCTTGCAGCTTCGTGGCAAATAGACGCCGGACCATACATCGCTTTTCCACCAACCGTCAACATTGCTTACTGTATATCACAATTATGGAAGAAAGGACATTATTGATTAACGATTAAAAGCGGGCATTTTTTTCAAGGACGAAGTTTTACTGCTTTCAGGAAGCTGTCGAAAGACAGGAAAATCTCCGATCAGTCAATGTATGTTACGACCCGTATTCCGGTATTCAGTGATCTGGCACAATCATCCAGCCTATTGCTTTGTATTTGAAGCCTCGGATGCAAAAAAGGTATGATTTTTAACTCTTGCCTGTTTTATTACAATTATTTGATTTTATTAATGTCTGGGTATCCCTCCCCCCTGACTTTAAAATCTTTGCCTCTGTGTCAATAGGCATTGAAAATTGACCCACTATCGGCTTCCAAAACTGACCCAACCTTATCTAAGATATTGCATAAATAATATTAATGATAATATGATTCACATTGATCAATTTTGGATGCCGATTTTGCCTATAGGAAGGTCATTATTGCACGCCGATTCACAATCAACTTCCTTATGTACTTTTTGTTAACTTTTTACTGCATTTTTGACCATTTTTAACCAGTTTTGCAGCTTTTTTGAGTGAAAAATGACCACTTTTAACAGTAGTTTTCTCCGGTGATTTCAATTTATAAAAATTATGCCGCACCTAAGAGGGCGTTTATACTTTTACGATTGAATTTGCCGTATATTGCCCCTCCCCCAGTCCGTTTTATAAATCCAAAAACCTTCCTTTTTTGTTCAATATGTAGGGGATAGTGTAGGGGATTGATTAAAGGTGATTCGATTTTAGAATGAATATATTCTCTAAATATATGATTTCATTTTGGTAGTCCCACGGGGAGTTGAACCCCGGTTTCCGGCGTGAGAGGCCAGCGTCCTAACCACTAGACGATGGGACCATGCAATGGCTGGGGGACCAGGATTCGAACCTAGGTAGCAGAGTTCAGAGCCCTGAGTCCTACCGCTAGACGATCCCCCAGTAAATATTAAGGCGAGAGTATCTATTCAATTCTATTACAAAAGTCAAGACGAAATTACGTTAAAACAACAAGCCGATGGTATGAACTTATCATTTGCTAGCTTCAATATAGGCAATCGCGGCATTGATTCTTTTTAAGACGCGCTCCTTGCCAAGGGTTACCATCACTTCATCAATGCCGGGGCTAACTGTTTTTCCGGTCAGCGCTACCCGGAGCGGCTGAGCGATCACTTTAAACTTGATGTCGTGTTCCTGGGTAAACGCCTTGAGGAATTCTTCGATGCCCTCCTTGCTGAAATTCTGCACCGTGGGAATTGCTGCGACCATCGCCTGCATATGGGCGGTTATGTCGGTCACCAAAAACTTCTGAGCAGCCTGCTCTTCATATTGAACCTGATCGGCAAAATAAAAGTTCGCCATCGTGGCCATCTCGACCAGTGTTTTGACCCGTGGCTGCAAGTCGGCAATTACTTTTTGAGTGAATCCGGCATCGCCTGTCTGGATATTTGCCGGCCAAAGGGGCTTCATTTCTTCCATTAACCGCACAGGATTTGCTTCCTTAATATAGTGCGAGTTCAGCCAGAGTAATTTTTCGGGATTAAAAACAGCCGGTGATTTGCCGACTGCGTCCAGAGTAAATAGATCTATCAGTTCCTGCGGGGAAAAAATTTCCTGATCGCCATGCGACCAGCTCAGACGTACCAGATAATTGACCAGTGCTTCCGGCAGAAAGCCCATCTCTTTGTAGGCCATAACGGAGGTAGCCCCGTGGCGTTTGCTTAAGCGCGCTTTATCGGAACCAAGGATCATCGGAACATGAGCAAATTTAGGAACAGCAAAACCGAGAGCCTCATACATCAAAATCTGGCGCGGGGTGTTGTTGACATGGTCATCACCGCGGATTACATGCGTGATATTCATCAGGGCGTCGTCGATGACCACGGCAAAATTGTAGGTAGGATACCCATCGCCGCGTTCGATGATCAAATCGTCCAACTCATCATTATTGAAAGTGATATTCCCTTTGATGAGGTCTTCCACAATAGTCACGCCGGCTTGGGCGCCGCGAAAGCGCACGACGCTGCCGGGCGATTTCTTTAAATTCTTGTCGCGGCAGGTACCGTTGTATTTGGGTTTTTTCCCGGTAGCCAGTGCCTGTTTTCTGTTTGCTTCTAATTCCTCCGCGGTACAGGTGCAGTAGTAGGCTTTGCCTTCGGCAATTAATTTTTGCACCATTTCCCGATGTAGATCGACACGTTGTGCCTGAAAATACGGCCCTTCGTCCCAGTTCAGGCCAAGCCAGGTCATGGCATCGAGAATTGCTTTTGTTGATTCATCGGTAGAGCGAACCTGATCGGTATCTTCAACCCGCAGCACAAATTCACCGCCGTTGTGGCGGGAAAAAAGCCAGTTAAAAAGGGCCGTTCTGGCACCACCGATATGAAGAAAGCCGGTGGGGGATGGTGCAAAACGCGTCCGTATTTTTTCAGTCATTATATTTACCTTGTTTTTGCAATCTTTATAGGATTGACGGCTGCCTTTTGTCAAGCCGCATTTCCTCAAGCCAGGAAATTACAAGTCAAAAAGTCCTTGCAATATTGTTTGAATAGTTATTACTGATGGACTCGTAAAAAGTCCGTCGCACCGGTGAAAACCGGTGTCCAGCGTTTTGTAAGTCTTTGATATATCTAGATTCCGGCTTTCGCCGGAATGACGATTCTGGGGCTTTTTCCACTTTTTACGAGGTCGTCATTACTAAATAAGAAGAGGCAGTTAAAATATGAACATGGACATTAAAATATATGAAAGACCGCGACAAGCGGTTATAGCTATTTGTCTGGCCATTGGCTGCTTTATCGTCGGGATGCAATATTTATCAGCCGGAGAAACAAGGCTTATGGGAATTGTCGCTTTTCTCCTGGGCATCATCTTTGTAATCGCGACTATCTATGTCGCCAGAACTCCGATGATCATACTGAGCGGAGATTATATAATGTTTAGAGTAGGAAATTTCGCCAATAAAGAAATACCTTATTCGACAATTGAATCATGGTCTATCCAAAATCAAGACAAGCATTTCTTCCTTCATTTTAAAAAAAGTGACGAGGATAATAATAAAGAAACAAAAGAAATTCTTATCAATTACCGCAATGTAAAGAAGGCGGATCGTCAGATTTTGACTGATGTCCTCAATAAAAAAGGCATCCATCAAAACCGGGGCAAATGAATAATTATGCTTGACAAGGGCAAAGATTTATAATTAACTTCCGCGCTTAACGCAATATGCGTAATTTCGCAGGGGCAGCAAAGTTTCAATGTCTAATTCTTTGAAAATTAATGTGGTTACAATTCCTGAAGAAGGCCTGAATTTTAATTTTTCCGAAGACGGCAAATGGCTTGAGGAATGCTTTCAGGATATTGACCGGAATGATTTTATCTTACGGAAAGTTGACGTGCAGTGTAAGATAACCAAAGCATCCAGCGCAATTTATATTCAGGGCGGTATTTCCGTCCGGCTGGGAATTGGGTGCAGCCGTTGCCTGGAAGATGCGAACATTCTTGTGGAAGGTGATTTTTCTTACACACTTGTTCCCGTGAAACCGGAGAAGGAAGAAGATGTGGAACTTCAGGCTGAAGAGTTGGAGATAAGTTATTATTCAGGTGATCTTATTGATCTTACACCGATCATCTGTGAGCAGATTATTTTACAGATTCCGATTAAACCGTTATGTTCCGAAGAGTGTAAAGGTTTATGCCCGCAATGTGGCACAAACATGAATGTGGCTTCCTGCAATTGTCGTTCGGAGTTTGTTGATCCGCGGTTAGCTGTATTAAAAAATATAAAAATAAAAAATAATTAATAAAAGAGGATAAGTTATGCCAAATCCGGTAAAAAGACATTCCAAAACGCGCCGCAACCAGAGAAGGGCGCATGATTTTTTACAACAACCCGCGTCATCAGTATGCCCGCAATGCAAGGAAGTGAAGCTTCCCCATCGCGTTTGCCCCAAATGCGGCATCTATAAAGGCCGGGAAATTACACCGATTGAAAAAATCTCCTGATACGAAGTCGCCCGTAATCCCGCTACTTTATGTTGATTCAAGTTATCGACGTCGTCAACCTGTGGGCAATAAGCATGATGCAAGTCCATGCAGGTTTCTCGGCGACTGTCGGGTTGGTCTTTTCAACCTCCTTCTTGTCCTTGCCGTATCAGTATCTGAGAAGTGCAACTTAGTTAATAATAGATGATGAGGTCTGCGATGGCTAAAATAGCACTAGTATTTCCCGGTCAGGGAACACAGCATACGGGGATGGGAAGCTCTTTATTTGCCGAATTTGCTAGCGTTCAGGAAGTTTTTCATCGTGCCAGTTCTTTGCTTAAGGTAGATATGCGCCGCCTCTGCTTGGAAGGGCCGCAGGAAGACCTCAATTTAACTGTCAACACGCAAATTGCTGTTTTAACATTAAATATTGCAATTTATAGTGTTTTTAAAGAAAAAACTTCTTTATCACCGATAGTTCTGGCCGGACACAGCCTTGGTGAGTATTGCGCTCTTTACGCTGCCGGCGCCATCAAGTTTGCCGATATTTTTCCTCTGGTGCAGGCTCGCGCCCGTTATCATCAGGAGGCTCTGCCGCCGGGTATGGGTGCGATGGGCGCAATTCTCGGTATGGATGATGATGCCGTGGAAAAAATATGTGCAGAATTCGACAATGACCAAGAACAGGTTGCTGTGGTTATTTACAATGCGCCGCAACAGGTTGTCGTCTCCGGTCACGCCACCGCTGTGGAAAAAGTGATGCTTCAGGCAAAGCTAAAAGGCGCCATGAAAACGGTTCTTTTGCCGATTAGCGCTCCCTGCCATTGCAGTTTATTGCAGGGCGCCGCAAGTCAATTTGCCGAAAATCTCAATAATATCGAATTTCAGGCTTTTGGTATTCCGGTGATCCCGAACTGTGATCCCGATATTTTTTACACTCAGGATAATGCCCGCGAGCTTTTGCTAAGCCAAATTGTTTCTCCCGTCAAATGGCGGCAGTCAGTGGAAAAAATGGCGGCGCTGGGTGTGGATACAATTATTGAAATCGGACCCAAAAGGACACTTTGCGGTTTGATTAAAAGGATAAATAGAAATATCAAACTATACAGTATTGAAGATGCTGCTTCCCTGCATAGAACTTTGGAATTTTTAGCTTCATAGAAAAAACTAAGGAATTATTTTTTAAAAAAAGGTAAAAGAGCAGCGTATAATTCAATTTTCAAGGCAATAATCGAATTGAGGAGGATAGGACATGACATTAGAAGAAAAAGTCATTAAGCTTGTTATGGAGCAACTGGATGTAACCCGTGAAGAATGTGTTCTGGAAGCTTCTTTTATTGATGATTTGGGAGCAGATTCGCTGGATCTGGTTGAACTGATCATGGAGATGGAAGAAGTGTTCGGTCTGGAAATAGCCGACGAGGAACTCGAAAAGATTCGAACTATTAAAGACGTTGTTGATTTTCTCAAAGGCAAGGGCATTAATTAGTTTGTCAGGCAATATTTTCAGTTCTTTATGAAGTCAGCAGGGTTTAAGCCAATGAAAAGGCGTGTCGTAGTAACGGGTCTCGGTGCATTAACCCCCTTGGGTAATTCCGCTCAGGAATCCTGGGAAGGTGCAATTGCGGGCAAATCCGGAGCAGGTGTAATTACAAAATTCGACAGCACCTCCTTTAATACCAAGATTGCCGCCGAATTGAAAAATTTTGATCCGCTGCAATTTGTGGATAAAAAAGAAGTCCGCCGCTACGATGACTTTATTCTTTATGCCTTGGCTGCGGCTGAAATGGCCATGGTTGACGCCGGCCTGACTATCACCCCGGGGGTGGCAACGCGTGCCGGAGTCATCATCGGCTCGGCCATTGGCGGATTAGCGTCAATGGAACGGGAAAAAGAAGTTCTCCGGATTTCCGGACCAAGGAAGATTTCTCCCTTCGCCGTTCCGGGCATTCTGGCTAATTTGGCGTCGGGTCATGTGTCCATCCGCTTTGGCGCCAAGGGCCCGATCGACTGCGCCGTTACCGCTTGTGCTGCCGGCACATCGGCTATCGGCGATGCCTATAAAACTATTGCCTATGGCGATGCCGATATCATGATCGCCGGTGGGACGGATGCGGCAATAACACCGCTTGCCGTTGCCGGATTCAATTCGATGCGGGCGTTATCGGTACAAAACTCGGAACCGCAAAAAGCCAGCAGGCCTTTTGATAAAGAACGTGACGGTTTTGTCATCGGCGAAGGCTGCGGCATTATTATTCTGGAAGAACTATCTATTGCCCGCAACAGAGGAGCGCGTATTTATGCTGAACTTGCCGGTTACGGTTGCACATCCGATGCATTTCACATGGCGGCGCCCCCGCCCGGACATGAAGGCGCCGCCCGTGGTATGCTCGTTGCCGTGAAAGACGCAGGTTTAAATGTGGCTGATATCGATTATATCAACGCTCATGGAACATCAACACCGCTCAATGACCTGTATGAAACACAGGCTGTAAAAACAGTTTTTGGCGGGCATGCTCAGGAGTTGATGATCAGCTCCACCAAGTCCATGACCGGCCATATGCTGGGCGCAACCGGCGGTGTGGAAGCCATCTTCTCGGTTCTCGCATTGACCGAAGGCATTATTCCACCCACGATCAATCTGGATCATCCCGATCCCGAATGCGATCTTGACTACGTTGCCAATAATGCGCGCAAAAAAGAAATTCGCACGGCCATGTCCTGCACTTTTGGTTTCGGCGGTGTCAATGCGGTTTTACTATTTAAAAAATTTAACGAATCACCCACCTCGCAGCAGGCTGCCGAGAATTAACGCTCGTCCCGCGTGAGCGGGATTAATGAAATGCAGGAGGAATTTGGTCTCATGTCTTTTTTAGAAAAAGTTGATCCGGAAGTGCAACATGCCATAGACCTGGAGACGCAAAGACAGGCAGGCAAACTGGAGCTTATTGCATCCGAGAATTTTGTCAGCGAAGCTGTACTGGAAGCCCAGGGCAGCATCATGACCAATAAATATGCCGAAGGTTATCCGGGAAAACGCTATTACGGCGGTTGTGAATTTGTTGATATCGTGGAGAATCTGGCCATCGACCGCTGTAAACAGCTTTTCGGCGCCGATAATGTTAATGTCCAGCCGCACTCCGGATCTCAGGCGAATATGGCTGTTTATTTTGCAGCACTCCAGCCGGGTGATACTGTTCTGGGCATGAATTTATCGCATGGCGGCCATTTATCACACGGCAGCCCGGCCAACTTTTCCGGCAAATATTATAAGATTATTCCATACGGTGTAGACAAAGATACGGAAACAATTGATTTTGTTGAAATGGAAAAATTAGCCAAAGAGCATAAACCGAAAATGATTATTGTCGGAGCCAGTGCCTATCCCCGGACTCTCGATTTTACGCGCTTCCGGAAGATAGCCGACGAAGTTGGCGCCGTCATCATGGCTGATATTGCCCATGTCGCCGGACTCGTAGCCGTGGGACTTCATCCGACTCCCGTGCCGGTTTGCGAATATGTCACTTCCACAACACATAAGACTTTACGCGGCCCGCGGGGCGGATTGATTATGTGTAAAGAAGCTTTCGCCAAGACTCTGAACAGCCGTGTTTTTCCCGGCATGCAGGGCGGGCCGCTAATGCACATTATCGCGGCTAAGGCCGTCGCTTTTAAAGAAGCTCTGTTACCGGAATTTAAGCAGTATCAGCAACAAATTCTGAAAAATGCCCAGGCACTGGCCGATGAACTGAAAAACCAGGGCTTCCGCCTTGTTTCGGGGGGAACGGACAATCATCTGATGCTGGTTGATTTGACCGCCAAAGGGGTAAACGGCAAGGAAGCGCAGGAAGCACTCGATCGTGCCGCCATTACAGTAAACAAAAACGGTATCCCCTTTGATACGCAGGGGCCGCAGATTACCAGCGGGATTCGAATTGGCACGCCCGCTGTGACGACGCGCGGCATGAAGGAAAACGAAATGCGACTGATCGCTTCTTATATTGCCGATGTTATTTCCAATATAAACGATGAAAAGAGAATCCGGGAAGTGGCGGCAAAAGTGAAAACACTTTGCGACCAGTATCCCCTGTACCAACAGAGAATAAAAAAAGTGTAGAGCAGCATTGGGCTGAAAAGCCCGGAATTGGCAATGCGGGGAAATATGGCGGGGGAAAAAGCAGCGGTAAAAACTGTACCGGAAATGGTTAACCATCGTCCCGATTGGGATACATATTTTCTGGATATAATCGAACTGGTTTCCCGGCGCAGCACCTGCCGCAGGCGCGCTGTGGGCGCTGGTCTGGTACGTGACCGCCGTATTCTTGCCACAGGATATAACGGCGCACCCTCCACCCTGGCTCACTGCCTGGACATCGGATGCCTGCGTGAGCAGCTTAATGTTCCTTCCGGCGAGCGCCATGAATTGTGCCGGGGCCTGCATGCGGAGCAAAACGTTATTATTCAGGCGGCATTGCACGGCGTTATCACTAAAGGCTCTACTCTGTATTGCACCAATCATCCTTGCGTTATTTGTGCTAAAATGATTATCAATGCGGGAATCGTCCGCATCGTTATTCGTGATGGGTATTCCGACAAATTGGCGGCGGACATGCTCAAAGAAGCCGACATCATTGTGAAGCAGCTCTAAATCAATGACACTCGCTGAAAATGAGCGAAGCGAAATTTGGAGCGTTAGTGGAATTGATCCCGAAGGCAAAGCCTTTCGGGATCCAGAAGATCATTTAAGATAAGTTTCTACCGGGATCAAAGTCATGAAATGTCCATTTTGCGCTAATGCTGAAAACAAGGTTATCGATTCGCGGATCAGCAAAGACGGCAAGGCTATCCGCCGCCGCCGGGAGTGCCTGGCCTGTGGCAAGCGTTTTACCACATATGAATTTGTTGAAGATATCCTGCCCATGGTAGTGAAAAAAGATGGTCGCCGGGAAGTATTTGATCGTCTGAAAATACGCAACGGGGTGATGAAAGCATGTGAAAAGCGTCCAATCAGTATGGATGCAATGGAAAAAATTATCGAAAACGTCGAACAGGCCTGTCAGGAATTTCAGGGAGAGGAGATTCCATCCACTGTTATCGGCGAAAAGGTAATGAATCAACTCAAGGCGCTCGATGGCGTTGCCTATGTCCGGTTTGCGTCTGTTTACCGGCAATTCCGCGATGTTGGTGAGTTTATTGCGGAATTAAAAGATATGTTGAGCAAGGACAAAAAATAACTTTGGCGATCTCGTAAAAAGGCCCCCGGCAGAGAGTGCGTCATAATTACCGGTTTGTCATTCCGTGCAAGCGAAGCGCGACACGGAATCCAGTATTTTCAGTAAGTTCTGGATGCCGGTTTTCACCGGCATGACGGTGTTGATGGTTTTATCTGCTATTGCGACACAGTCTCGCATGTCGGATGCGCTTCACCGCTGATTTTTTAAGTTGAGAAATTTTATGTTTACCGGAATTGTGGAAGGACAGGGTAAAATCAAGCGCCTGACGATGAAAGGCGCCGATGCTGTCCTGGAAATTGCAGGCGATATTATCTTGACCGATGTTGCCATCGGTGACAGCATTGCCGTAAATGGCGCCTGTCTCACAGTTACGGCCAAAACGCAAAATACTTTCCAGGCCGATGTTTCGGCAGAGACTCTGAGCAAGACAACGCTGAAGAATTTGAAATCCGGCGATAAAGTAAATTTGGAAAAGTCTTTGCGTGTCGGCGGTTTTGTCGGCGGCCATTTTGTTCTGGGGCATGTGGATGCCGCCTGCAGAATTCTTTCACGGACGCAAAAATCGGGGTCGATTATTCTGGCTGTGGAAATAGATGAAAAACTGTCGCGCTATATCGTGGAAAAAGGATCTGTGGCCATCGACGGAATTAGCCTCACTGTGAACAAGCTTGAAAAAGGCCGGTTTTATGTTAATATAATTCCGCACACGGCGACCAACACTACTTTGGTGACGAAAAAAGAGGCGGAGTGGGTAAACATCGAAACGGATGTTTTGGGCAAGTATGTGGAAAAATTATTGCATCCTTCCCCTGGAATAGACAATGATTTTCTGGCAAAATATGGTTTCATGAAATAAAGATGAATTAAAATAGATGTTATTTTGTTAAACCCGCTCATCTAAACTCTCCCGCCGGGAGAGTAAGATTGAGTATGTTAACAGGGCAACATCGGGAGTGGGATGTAAAAATGGCAATAAGCACTATTCAGGAAGCAATTGATGATATCCGCAACGGGAAAATGGTCATTCTCGTTGATGATGAAGATCGGGAAAATGAAGGTGATCTCTGCATGGCGGCGCAGTTTGTGATGCCGGAAGCAATCAATTTCATGGCGCGTCATGGCCGCGGTTTGATTTGCTTAACTATTAACGAGGAATTGGCCGGTCGGCTTAATCTCCGGCCAATGGTTCAGGACAACCAGGCGCGTTTTCAAACGGCATTTACCGTTTCGATTGAAGCGCGCCACGGCGTTACCACCGGCATATCGGCCGCAGACCGTGCCACAACAATCCTGGCAGCGGTTAATTGCGCAGCTAAGGCCGATGACCTGGTCAGCCCGGGACATGTTTTTCCAATCATTGCGCGTAAAGGCGGTGTTCTGGTGCGGACCGGCCAAACGGAAGGTTCTGTGGATTTATGCCGGATTGCCGGTTTGACTCCCTCGGGCGTAATCTGTGAGATCATGAAAGACGATGGAACAATGGCGCGGATGCCCGATTTGGAAACATTTGCCGGCATCCACAACTTGAAAATTGTCACCATTGCCGATCTCATTGATTACCGGATGCAGAATGAATCACTTATCCGTAGAATGGCGGAAGCGACGATCCCGACGTGTTTTGGCGGTGATTTTAAAATTATCGTTTATGAAAATGATGCCGACGACTGGCAGCACATAGCTTTGGTTAAAGGAGAAATTACTGAAGATGATGAAGTGCTGGTGCGCGTGCATTCGGAATGCCTGACCGGAGATCTTTTTGGGTCCGAGCGCTGCGATTGCGGCGATCAATTGCACCGGGCAATGTCTATGGTGGGGAAAGAAGGCAAAGGCGTAATCGTTTATATGCGCCAGGAAGGCCGGGGAATCGGTCTGGTGAATAAAATTAAAGCCTATGCGCTCCAGGAAAAAGGACATGACACGGTGGAAGCCAATCTTGCCTTGGGATTTAAACCGGATTTACGGGATTACGGCATCGGCGCCCAGATTCTGGTTGATCTGGGAGTGCGTAAAATAAGATTGATGACGAACAACCCCAAGAAAATTGTCGGGCTGGAAGGCTACGGAATCGAGATGACCGAGAGAGTTCCGATAGAGATAGCCCCTAATGAAAACAATATCAGGTATATGAAAACAAAGCAGGACAAAATGGGGCATCTTCAGGAAATATAGGCGGTGCAAAAAAGATTTTTTGCACATAAATAATACCATTTTGAAATCGAAGATGATATCGCGGCGGCAAGGAGGAGGCGACGAGGCGTATTAATAATACGTTGAGGAAGCCGATGACGACGCCAACAAAGATAGCGCTTTGATTTCGAATTGGTATAAAATTTAATAGACAAGGATGGTATATATCATGCCGAAAATAGTAGAGGGGAAAATTGTTGCCAAGGGAATGAAGTTTGGCATTGTTGCCAGCCGTTTCAACGATTTTATCAGCGGCCGGTTAATCGAAGGAGCCATCGATACATTAATTCGAGCCGGCGCCGACGAGAAAGATATCGTGATTTATAAAGTACCCGGCGCCTTTGAGTTACCCCTGACAGCAAAGAAAGTGGCTAAAAGCGCCCGCTTTGACGCGATTATTTGTTTGGGGGCCGTTATTCGCGGGGCAACTCCTCATTTCGAATACATCAGCGCCGAAGTATCCAAGGGCATTGCCAGCGTTGGCCTGGAAGCAGAAATTCCGGTAGTTTTTGGTGTATTGACGACAGACACTATCGAACAGGCAATTGAACGTGCCGGGACGAAATCAGGCAACAAAGGAGCCGATGCAGCTATGTCGGCAATAGAGATGGTGGATTTGTTCAAAAAAATTTAATGAGACTCAAGTTTCAGAAGCGTAGCGCACTGAAATTTATTAGTCGAATTATCCTGAGGTGCGCAGCGAACCGAAGGATCCAGGTATCAGCTGTAGAAGTTTGAGGTTTTAATGCACGGACGGAGGAAGGCGCGCGAGGTTGCGCTACAGGTTCTTTACAGTCTTAATTTTGTAAATCTGGATGTTCAGAAGGCACTTGATCTTTTCTGGGGTAATTTTGTTGCCCCGAAAGAGGCGAAGGAATTTGCCGAGTCTTTGGTGGAAGGTACCTGGGGCCACAGAGATGAACTCGATTCTTTGATTGCCGGCTGCTCGGATAACTGGTCGCTCGGCCGGATGCCCAAAGTGGATATCAGTATTTTACGTTTAGCAGTGTTTGAATTTCTTTACCGCCCGGATATTCCGCCCAAAGTTACATTGAATGAAGCAATTGACCTGGGCAAAACTTTCGGTTCAGAAAATTCCGGAGCTTTTATTAACGGCATTTTAGATGCCATTAATTTAAAATTAGAAAAGGAACATGCAAGTAACCCTCTCGACCGAACCACCTGATTTGCCAGGGCATAAGTGCCTTGCGCTCGGTATTTTTTCCGATGAAAAACCGCCGCGCGGAATTTGCGAATTCATTGATTGGCGTCTCAATGGTTTTATTTCCCGGGAAATGAAACAGGGACGAATCAGCGGCGAATTTCGGGAAAAAATTATTATTCCGTTTCCGGGGCGGATCAATACGGAAATCTTATTGCTTTTCGGCCTGGGACCGCTTGCCGAATTTAGTTACGACCGGATTTATACCTCTGCCTATTCCATTGTTGAAGCGGTAGACCGCATGCTGCTTGCCGATTTTGCTTTTGACCTGCCCGGCGATAACCGCAGCAGTCTTGATTTAGCCGGCATCACGGAATCAATGATTGCCGGATTTTTTGATTACCTGTCGCAGGATATAGAAAAGCTAGCTAACATGACGGCCCGCATTGTTACCTCTCCGGCCAACGTAAAAGAAATATCAGCCGGTATTCAGCACTTCAAGTCCACCGCTAAGGACATGGGTTCCGTCGATGTCAGTGCTTTAGAAAATAGTTTTGCCTGAATTATGCCAACTCGCGCACAGGCTAAGTTGATTGGTAACATCGTCTACTTCTAAAACTTATCAGTTACACACTCCGGACGCTTCCTTCCTGCCGCCTTTTTATCCCTGGAAATCGCAATGAATATGATCATGCGTATTTACAAAAAAAGTTTTCCCCTCGATGATTGACTGATTCCGAATATTATGAGACATTACAAACGGTAATGAGGTTGCAATGCTTTGGTGCTACCGGGAAACCAAGCGGCAATTGGAGGTTGGTCTATGAACTCAGCATCGCCGGAACATGATAGATTCGCTGCACTGAAGATCATAGGGATCTATGCATTAGTCGGTGGACTATGGATATACTTCTCCGATACCATTCTTGGCCGGCTGGCACATGATCCTGTCTTGATGAAATATATAGCAATATCGAAAGGCCTTCTCTTCATCATTATCCCCGCATCCGTTCTCTACATACTCATTCACCGACATATAAATCGATCATCGAGGAGCATCCGGATATGAAAGATAGGGATTTCCTCCTGCAGGCCATAGCGACAAATATACCGGGCGTTATATACCAGTTTTATGCCTCGGACGCAGGGGATTACGGAGTAAGCTATGTGAGTGAGAGAGCAGAGGAGATCTTCGGATTATCCACTGATCTCGATACCTTCTTCCCGTCATTCACGGCTCAGGTCCTGCAGGAAGATCGCAACAGCTTCTTGAACTCCATCGAGGAAGCTGTAACCGCAAGTACGATATGGAAATATGAGGGGCGGTTTGTCAAGCCGGATGGTGAATTAATGTGGTTCCAGGGGATGGCCACGCCGCAGCGGGAAAAAGAAAGGCTTCTTTTTCATGGCGTCCTGCTGGATATAACCGAGCGTAAGCATGCCGAGGAGACATTGAAGGAGAGCGAGGCTGCCTACAGGATGATGTTCGATCAAAGCCCCAATATCATTGCATTGAGCAGACTCACTGGTGAGTATGTGGATGTAAACAAGAAATTCCTGGAGTATACCGGACTTCGTCTGCCCGAGGTACTGGGCAGGACTCCTCTGGAGCTGGGTGTAATGGACATTGATCAATACGCTACCCTTCAGCGTGAATTCAAGCGCTGCGGGGATAGAGGCATTGATCAGTTCGAAACCATAATATGTTCGCCGGCCAGTGGCTACCGGTTTGATGCCCTTATATCTTCGCGGGTGATCCCGGTAAGGGGGGAACCCCAGGTTCTATCGATCATCTCCGACATCAGCGAGCTTAAGCTGGCGGAAGTGGCGCTGCGGCAGAGAGAAGGAGTTATGAAGAGCCTCCTTGCGGCCACACCGGCCGGTGTGGCCCTACTGAAAGACCGGACGTTCATCCAGGTGAATACGGCGCTTTGCCGGATAACCGGATATTCCAAGGAGGAGATGGAGGGGATGCAAACACGCATCCTTTATCCGGATGAGGAGGAGTTCCTCCGCGTAGGAAAAGAATTGTACGAACAGATGGAGCAAGAAGGCCTGGGTGTGAAAGAGGCCATCCTCCGGCGCAAAGACGGCGCACTGATAGTCGTGATTCTCAGCCTGAGCCCGTTCGATCCTGCGGATCCGTCGGCAGGGGTATGTGCCACGGTACTGGACATCACCGAGCGCAAGCGTGCGGAAAAAGCATTGACCCTGGAACGCCGATTTTTTGAAGCGCTTTTCGAGGCTCTCCCGGGACACGCTTATGTGCTTGACGAAAATGGCTGTTATATCCGTTGTAATCGCAATCTGGTGCAGTCCTATGGGAAAACGTTGATTGGCAGGAACTTGTTCGAGGATATGAGTCACATTCACCCTGAACATCGGGAGCGGGCGCGCAGGTCTCTCGAACAAGGCTTAACGGATAACCAGGCTTCCGTTGAATATATCTCGCTGCAGGAGGACGGCACCGAAGTCCCGAGATTCACCACGGCCCAGACTTTTGAATTAGACGGAAAACGTTACGGGGTCGGAGTGAGTTTCGATATCTCGGATCGTGTGAAAGCGGAAGAGGAACTAAGGCGCTTGAGTATTGCCATCGAGCAGGTGGCGGAAGATATCATCATCACTGACCCGGAAGGGATAATTCAATATGTGAACCCCGCCTTTGAGAAAATCACGGGATACTCACAGAGGGAAGCGATTGGACAGACTCCGAGCTTTCTGAAGAGCGGCGTTCACGGACCGGAATTTTACGGGCATCTCTGGAATACGATCAAGAGCGGTAAAATCTGGAGCGGACGCATAACGAACAGGCGTAAGGACGGCAAGCTCATTCTTGAGGATGCGACCATCAGTCCCCTGCTCACCTCGGTTGATAAACTCACGGGCTACGTTGCGCTGAAAAGAGACGTCACAGAGGCAGTCAGACTGGAAGCCCAACTCCGTCAAGGCCAGAAAATGGAGGCCATCGGCACCCTGGCCGGCGGTATAGCGCATGACTTTAACAACATCCTCGGGGCAATGATGGGTTATGCCGAGCTGATAAAATTCAAAACGACGGACGCAAAAATTCATCCCTATCTGGAACAGATTCTCAAAGCCTGCGATCGCTCCCGGGATCTGGTCAAACAGATCCTCACCTTCAGCCGCCAGCGGGAGCAGGAAAAGAAACCGGTGTCCGTAATCCCGATTGTCAAAGAGGCTATGAAATTACTGAGGTCATCCCTTCCCACTACCGTGGAGATCCGTCAGTATTACCGGAGCGCGCAGGATACTGTTCTCGCCGACGCCACCCAGATACACCAGGTACTGATGAATCTTTGTACCAATGCCGTTCACGCCATGAGGCAAAGGGAAGGCGTCCTGGAGGTAAACATCAGCCGGCAGGTTCTCTCAACCGATAATCCGGCATACGATCCCGAGCTGAAAGAAGGTGCCTATTTGCAGCTGGTAGTAAGCGATACGGGAGAGGGAATCGATCCGGCCATCAAGGATAAAATTTTCGATCCTTTCTTTACGACCAAGAAGTCGGGAGAGGGTACCGGACTGGGATTGTCCGTCGTCTATGGTATCGTGAAGGATCATGGCGGGATTATTACCGTGGAAAGTGAACCGGGAAAAGGAACCGTTTTCACGATTTTTCTGCCCTTGATACTCGCCGATGAGGAACTGGCAGGACCGGGAATGGTATCTCTTCCCCAGGGAAAGGGTCATATACTATACGTTGACGACGAAGAGGCCATCGCCTCCCTGGGCAGGGAGATGCTCAGCTCCCTTGGTTATGATGTCACCATCCATCTCCGCAGCCGCGATGCCCTGGAGGCATTCCGGGCGCATCCGGAGCGCTTTGACCTGGTGATCACGGACATGACCATGCCGCACATGATGGGCACCAATATGGCCAGGGAAATGTTGAAGATACGTCCCGGGCTCCCGATCATTCTGACCACCGGATTCAGCGAAGGAATCAATGAAGAAGAATCAAAAAAAATTGGTATTCGGGAATTTATCATGAAACCATTTACTCTTCACGGTCTCGCCCAAGCCGTGAAACGGACCATGGATCAAGAGGTGCCCCCCGCAGGTTGTTGATCATGTCGGCCGGCTTGCGCGAATTGGTATTATATCTTCATTGATCAGGTTTTATAAATCAGGACACTGGAAAAATCGAGGTTGCCATGACCCATCACCTGATTAAGACGGGCTTTGCAGCTCTAGTGGACCGGCTGAATCGTTTTCCCCAGGGAGCGCCCCCGGCGGACACACTCTATAAAATCCTGAATATCCTCTTCACCCCAAAAGATGCCGCCCTGGTAGCACTCCTTCCCATAAAACCATTTTCGGCAAGTCATGCGGCGCGCATCTGGAAAATGAAGCTGTCATCTGCTCAGAAAACATTGGATGATCTGGCCGGCCGGACAATTCTTCTTGATATCGAGGAAGATGGGGAGCAAACCTATGTTCTTCCCCCTCCCATGGCCGGTTTTTTTGAGTTTTCTCTCATGAGGATCCGCAGTGACATTGACCAGAAAATGCTCAGCGAACTTTTCCATCAGTATCTCAATGTGGAAGAGGACTTTATAAAGGTTCTTTTTACCGAGGGAGAAACACATTTGGGCCGTGTATTTATCCACGAACCATCCCTTACCGAAGAATTCAGCCTTGCCGTTTTCGATTATGAACGGGCCACGGAAGTCATTAAAACAGCTTCCTTCCGGGCCATCGGCATCTGTTACTGCCGCCATAAAATGCAGCATCTGGGCCGTGACTGTGCCGCCCGAAAAGAGATCTGCATGACCTTTAACGTGGCGGCGGGATCGCTGATCAAACACGGCCATGCCCGACAGGTTAGTGCGGAGGAATGCCTGGATTTGCTCCAGGTCGCCTATGATCAAAAACTGGTTCAGTTCGGTTCCAATGTCCGCGAGAAGGTCAATTTCATCTGCAATTGTTGTGGCTGCTGCTGCGAGGCTATGATCGCAGCCAGGCGTTTCGGCCTTCTGCATCCTGTGCATACGACAAATTTCCTGCCCCAGATTCAGGAAGGAAGCTGTACGGGTTGCGGCCAGTGCGTTAACATCTGCCCCGTTGCCGCCCTGAGCCTCGTTTCCGCGAATAATCCCCGCAGCCCGAAAGCAAAAAAGCCCGGCTGCACAGAGAAATATGCCTCGGTTGCGGCCTTTGTGCCGGCGTCTGTCCGAAAAAGCGGATTGCCTTAAAATCACGTTCCGCGAGGGTCATAACACCGTTGAATTCAGTTCATCTGGCAGTTGTGATGGCCATTGAAAGGGGAAAACTGCAAAATCTTATTTTCGACAATCAGGCTTTCTTCAGTCATCGGGCCATGGCGGCTATTCTCGGTGTCATCCTCCAACTGCCCCCCGTTAAACAAGCGATGGCGAGCCGCCAGGTAAAGTCCAGATACCTGGAGACCCTGATCAAACGAATGAATACAAAGGATAAAACACCAGCTAGAGTAGGGAGTAATCTATTGGGTTGATCCTCCGCGAGGAGCAGGTTTTAGTTGCACTTTTTTCATGTTGCAAAACTTAATTATTGATGTTGTTTACGTAAAAAAGATGGTATATGTAAAAAAAGAGATAATTCAGCAACCTCCATATTTTCGAGGTTGGGATTAACAGAACAATGCTTGTAGTATTGCAGTACAATCAGAATAAAACAAACTAAACCGGCAAATAAACTTCAACCTTCCTATCTGGACAGCAAGCTATGAAAAATAGCTACTTGCACAGCATAAAGATGATTTTAACGGTGAGTTTTGTTTTGATCCTGAGCACGTTCCACCTTTCAGGATGTTGTATGACGAAGCTGCCTCCGCTCAAGACTGTCGCATCGGTTGACATTCAGCGTTTCCAGGGAAACTGGTACGTGATTGCCAGTATCCCGACGTGGATCGAAAAGGGAGCGCATAACGCCGTGGAGTCCTACCGCCTTGATGAAGATGGTACAATTGCCGTAACATTCACCTTCCGCAAAAACAATTTTGACGGTCCTCTGAAAACTTATACGCCCCGGGGCTTCATCCTGGACAAAACCAGTAACGCCGTTTGGCGGATGCAGTTTATCTGGCCCTTGAAGGCGGAATATCTGATTACTTATCTGAATGATGATTACACCCAGACCATTATTGCCCGGAATAAACGCGACTATGTATGGATCATGGCCCGCACGCCCACTATAGCGGAGGAGGACTACGCCAAACTTTTCACAGAGCTGATTGTGCAGGGCTACGAAACGTCAAAGCTGCGGAAAGTCCCTCAGCGCTGGGTGGAAAGACCGAGGTAGTCCGGATAACCCGTTTGATTGCTTGACATGAAAAGAGCTGATAATGTTGTTATGTTGACGAAACAATAAGCGGAAATGTAAGTTGGTGCATGAAAAAAAGGAGGATTGATTATGAGGCTTATCTATCTTTATCTTCTTGCTCTGCCCGTATTCTTCGCGATTGATATGCTTTGGATCGGAGTCATAGCCAAGAGTTTCTATCGCCATAACCTGGGACATCTCCTCCGGCCGGACGTCAACTGGGTTGCCGCGCTGATTTTTTATCTTCTCTATATCGCGGGTATCTTGATCTTTGCGACCCTGCCCGCACTGGAAAAAAAATCCCTGCAACAGGCATTTATCATGGGAGCACTCTTCGGTTTTTTTTGCTACGCGACCTACGACCTGACCAACCTGGCAACAATGAAAGACTGGCCCGTCAAGGTAGTATTCGTGGATATACTCTGGGGCACGACGCTAACATCAATTGTCGCGGCGGCAACATTTTTCATCGGTAAATGGATTATGCCATAAGAATCTATTTACCTTAGACTCGCAGATGCGCATGAAAAAGAAACTCCTCCATATTTTTTACCAACCCTACAAGTGGTTGATCTATTTGCCATTGCTTGTGCTCTCGACCGTTTTTTTCATAATTCTGGGTATCTTCATCATGATCTTTTCCGGTCCTGATGCAGCCAACAGAATAGCGGGCAAACGATGGGCCCGTTTTAACTGTTTCCTAACCCCTGTGCAGGTGAAAGTCATCGGTCGGGAGAATATTGTCGAAAAGCAATCCTATGTGGTCGTGGCAAATCACCAAAGCGCCTTCGATATCTTTGTAATATGGGGTTTTCTGGGTATCGATACCCGTTGGGTCATGAAAAAAGAACTGCGTAATGTCCCGTTGTTCGGTCTGGCCGGCAAACTGGGTGGAAATATCTACATCGATCGGAACGACAGGACGGAGGCCTGTGAGAAGCTGAAAGAAGCTGAAAGAATTCTGGTCAACGGAATTTCCCTCATCATGCTCCCCGAGGGCAGGAGAAGTCGGGACGGAAACCTGCGCGAGTTTAAGAAAGGGGCCTTCATACTTTCCCGTGAGCTGGGTATACCCCTGCTGCCGGTTTCCATCATCGATACCAGACATATATTGCCGCCCGGAACGTTAGATCTTTTTCCTGGCCGCGTCATGCTGGTAATTCACGAAACTGTATCCGTGGAAAGACATTCTGCAGACAATTTGGACGGATTAATCTCGAATGTCCGGAACCTTATCCAGGAAGGCATAGACCTCTATGCCCACCCGCAAGTCTGATATGATTCGCAACAAATTGAGGATCATTTCAATGGAAAAACCGCCTGTTAATGCTCAAACATGATTGCGCAGCTGGAGTTCCAGCGGGTGAGGATTGAGATAACTCTGCTCTTTTAGATAGGGCTGATCATATTTCCTTACATAATGATTCAGAAAAGTCACCGGAACAATCAGCGGAATAATCCCCCTGTGGTATTTATCAATAACATCAAGAAGCTCCTGCTTTTCGTCGGCGGAGAGGTTTTTCTTGAAATAGCCCATGGCATGTTGCAGGACATTGGTGTGCTTCGCTGTGGAGGGCTTCAACGCCATCGTTTCCATCAGCAGATTCTCGTAGAGCTGAAGAAGTTCCTTTATGGACAGCTCTTCCGAATGAGCCACAAGATGTCCCATCTGCTGAAGATGCTTCGGGCTGTGGGCCATTAGCATAAGTTTGTTTCTGGTGTGAAAACGAACGAGGCCGGCAATGGGTTTCTTCTCCTCCATTACTTCACGGTATTGCCGGTAAATGAAAATGCGGTCAATGAAGTTTTCCCGCAGAATCGGATCATGGAGACGGCCTTCCTCTTCAACAGGTGTCAGCGGGAAGTGTTCCATGAAGATGCGGGCGAAAACGCCCACGCCGGATTTTTGGGGGACTCCGTTGTGATCGTAAACCTTCACACGCTCCATGCCACTCGAAGGAGAGTCGCTTTTGCAAATGAACCCGCTGAGGTTCTCGTTCTGGAGCTCGCCCACGCGCTTCCTGGCCCATGCCTCCATCCGGTCCGTATGGTCGACGCCTGATTTTCCTGTCACCAGGCGCGGCTGTTTTGGATCACCAATCAAGCGCAATGTTTCCCGCGGAACTCCAAAACCGCATTCTACCTCCGGGCAAACAGGCAGATATTGGACATACTTGCCCAGTGTATCCCGCAGGAAGCGGTCAAGTGCATGCCCGCCGTTGTAGCGGACATTCTGACCAAGAAGACAGGCGCTGATGCCGATGCGTATCTGCTGCATTATTTGTCCTTTGAATTTCTTTTCAAAAGGTCTTGCAATGCTGATTGGATTGTGGGGAATGCAAATGGAAAGCCCAGCTTTGCCAGTCTCCCCGGAATTACTTTTTGACCCTCTAAGAGAATAGTTCCGAATTCTCCCAGAATAAGCTTCATCAGGAAACCGGGAACACGCAATGGTAATGTGGGCACACCCAATGCTGCACCTATAGCCCGGGTCATCTCTGAGTTGCGCACCGGCTGCGGAGCAGTGCAATTGAAGGGACCCTCAATATCCTGCTGATCAATAAGGAAGAGAAAGATGTTGACAAGATCCTGCTCATGGATCCAGGAAAACCATTGCCTGCCGCTGCCCAAGGGAGAACCCATACAGGCCTTATAGAGGGGAAGCATCTGCTGCAGCGCACCACCTCGCCGGCCCAGCACGATCCCGAAGCGGCAGATAATAACTTTTGCCTGAGAAGTTCCGGCCTGGTTGGCGGCAGCCTCCCAATCTCTTGCCACGGAGGCAAGAAAGTCATTCCCCGGAGGAACTTCTTCCGTCAGATCTTCGTCTTCATGAAAGCCGTAATAACCAACCGCTGATGTGCTGAAAAGACGAGTGTCTGTATTTTTGTTCCAGGATATTGCTTCAACCAGATTATTAGTCGTCAAGATACGGCTTTCGCGGATCGCTGTCTTTGTCTTTTCATTCCAGCGGCTGAAGATTGAGGCGCCGGCCAGATTGATAAACAATTCATGCCCCGCAGCTCTTTCCTGCCATGGACCCCGGAAAGTGCTGTCAGCTTCTATAAAAGAGACTGTTGAAGGGAATTCTGCTGCAGCCTTTATAGTCCGGTCAAGAACTGTCACCTGGTGGCCTTGATCAGCGAGTTTTCTTGTCAAACTGGTGCCGACAAAACCGGTGCCACCTGTTATGAAGACTCTCATCAGATTAGTCCTTCTTCCCGAAAATCAGCAATTATTAATTATTTCTCTTTATAAGCCACTCTTTTTGCAATTTCCATCTGAATTTCATAAAGGTCACTGCAAAAAAAATGTCCATCCTCATAGACGGCCGTTCCAACATGCGGAAAAATCTCCCGGCTACAGAGGCAATAACAATTATGGGCAGCGCCCGGCATATTCCCAGGGGCAAGATCCGGAACGAACTTGCTGCTATATTTCCGAAAAAGCATCCGGACTTAGAACAATTTGTCCCAGCAGAAACTACTGCCTTGATAGCAGTAAAGGCGACGCGTTGCATACACGCTGGAAAATTTCCGATGATCTCTGTTGGGAATTGCAAAACTGACGCCTGAATTTACATCCTGTCAGCCAGACGCACTTTTGCCGATGATTAATAAACCGGTGTTTTGTCAAAAAACCGCCGAAACGAACACAACTAAATCATCTCGCCGGTTATTGTGTCATCACGAATTTTTGTTCATCACGAGGTACGTACCATTTGATGAAATTGTATTCCAGCCCGATAGGCGCCGGTTCAATTCCGCGAAAACGGCTGTTAATGATAATAAGAGCATCGGGTACGTAAAGGAATGTGTAAGGTTGATCCTCGGCGATTATTTCCTGAAAGCGATCGTAATATTTTTTTCTTTCCTGCTGATCAAAAGTACTGCGGCCCCGCTCCAGCATCTCATCCACTTCGGTGTTTTTGTAAGAGATGAAATTTAATTCTTCCGGCGCTGTTTTGCTGGAATGCCAGACATCGTAAGCATCGGGATCAGGCGGGATTGTCCAGCCCATGATGACGGCATCAAAACGCCTTTTGGTGATAAAATCATTAACAAAAGCTGCCCATTCCAGTATCCGGATTTTAACCGTGATGCCCACGTCTGCCAGTTGTCTTTGAATTATTTCCGCGCATTTCTGCCGTGTTTCATTGCCCTGATTGGTAACGAGTTCAAAAACAAATGGCTTGCCGTCTTTTTCCAGCACACCGTCACCGTTGATATCCTTCCACCCCGCCTCTCGAAGGAGTTCTTTGGCCTTCTGCGGATGGAAATTGTAAGTTTTTACATTGCTGTTATAAGCCCAGGTTCCCGGTTTATAAGGCCCGGTTGCCGGTTTTCCGAGGCCTAAAAGGACACCGCTGATGATCTCTTCCTTATTGATTGCATACGATATGGCCTGCCTTACTCTTTTATCGGTGAAAAGCGGGTTTTTTAAATTATATCCCAGGTAAGTGTAGGCAAAGGACAGATAACGGTACTTGTTAAAATTATCCCGGAATAATTTGCTTTCTGTCTGCCTGGTAAATTGCAGCGGAGATAATCCGGAAATGTCAATTCCCTGGCTGCGCAGTTCCAGAAACAATGTGGCCATATCGGGAATAATGCGGGTGATGTAACCGTCGATATAAGGCCGGCCTTCAAAATAATCATGATTGGACACGAGGACGATTTTCTGCCCGGCAACCCATTCCTTGAATTTATAGGGACCGGTGCCCACGGGATGGCGGGTGAGCGGGCTGCGGGTAATATCAACGCCGGCCAGAAGATGTTTGGGCAGAATGGATGAACCCCAGCTGATCAGCGCCGGGGCAAAAGGTTTGTCATAAGTTACCCGGAAGGTGTAATCATCAAGCAGTTCGGCCTTCTTTACTTTCAGAAAATCACCGGCATAAGCCGTGGGAGTTTTGGGGTCTGTCGTTACCTGATAAGTATAAAGGACATCGGCGGCAGTGAAAGGCCGGCCGTCATGCCACAAGACGCCTTTGCGCAAATGGAAGGTGATTATCAAACCGCTTTTGGAAATATCCCAGGACTCGGCCAGATCACCGACAATATTCATGTTTTTGTCATATTTAACAAGTCCGTTATAGATTAAACCCGCAATGTCATGGGAAGGTTTGTCGGAGGCCAGAAGTGGAATCAGGTTGCTCGCGTCGCCAATACCGCCGTGGACAATGATATCCCCATAAGCGGCCTCTTTAGCCTCGCGGTTCTTAACGTTATCAGTTGTCGGCGCATTGTTACAGGCAGCAACAAGAAGCGCGGTGAAAAATAATAATGAGATGGATCGAAACATTTTCATAATTAAGCACTCTTTTATAATTTTATTGTTGTTCTCCATTATAAGTAATTTCGCTTATAGACCTGTCACGGTGCTGCGCCGTTCCACCAAAATAACATCCCGCCAGGTTCCGGCAAAATCACCATAGGTCATCTTGCCTGTTTTCTCAAGTCTTCCGATCTCTTTGAAGTCATGCTTTCTCACAAGGCGGAGGCTGGACTTATTCTCAGGGAAGATTATCTCCTTCGCCGCTTGCCGTCGGTCAATTCACTCCGTGAATCCTTTTCCCTTCATCTCTTCCGCTTTTTTGAAAAGTGCCATTCCCGTCAGCATTTTCCGCAATCCGAGTGTCCGGTAAAATTCTTCTTTCCCGGGTGATGCATATAAAATGACATTGCAGGGAGATAATCTGTGCAGAATATTCTTTATTATTGTAGTTCCGATGCCCTTCTTCTGGAATTCAGGAATGACGGCTACATCATAGATGGCTGCCTGATAGACACCATCAGAAATTGCTCGACCAAAACCGATCAACTGGTCGCCAAAATAGACAAATACTGAGGTATGGCTGGCTTCAAATGCTCTTTTGTGCACGTCAGAATCGTAGTATGCCATGCCAACAAGTTTCAATGTTTCCGCTACTGTCTTCCAGTCTACTCCGGAACAGCCGCTCTTAATCTCTAACTCCATGTGCTTTGTCCCTGATATCTGCTATCACCTTGTTTCTACCTCTAATTTGCCCGGCGGTGGATTAGCCTGGCGCCGGGAACAGCCATGACAATAATTGTTTATCGGGAAGCGGCGGAACCCGGATTGCGAAACTTTCCCGATACCGCGATCACGTTTAGCACCAGGCCGAAGACATTGATGCCTATGGCGAGGATGTAGGCCGTCATTGAGGAATAGGCATCGAGGCCGCCGGGATAATTGAGCAGATGTTTAATGATACCGCCATAGCCGAAGACCAAGATGGCCAAGCCCATCAGTGCCCTGTAGACGCCGGTATATCCCAGGAAGCCTGGCAGCAGACACAGTCCATACAGCAACATGGTCAGGCCCCCCGTCAGCGGAGCGGTGGCCGAGAATGCCTGCCCCCCGGACGATACGGACAGGAAGCTCAGGACATTGTAGCCTATTCCCAGGATTGCATAGAAGCATTGCGCAGTGAGCAGGGTTTTCAGTTTCATCGGGAATCCTCCTTTGGTTTTGATAAGATGTTACATTCTATGTCTCAATTAAATTGATTTATGAGAACTTGCTTTTAATTGGTGGCAGTATATGAAACGCAGACTTGTCTGTCAACGAAACATTGACCATGTTGGTTACTCCACCATGCAGGATAATAATACCAAGTCGCATTCTTTAGCTAACTTTGTTGGCTGCGTCGTCGGCTTCCTCAACGTCTGCACAATACGCCTGCGGAGCCTCCTCCTTGCCACAGCTGGCGCAGGATAGTTCAACTTACCAATTTCGCTACGCTTCGCTTTCGAAATTGGAGTTTCACTGCCGCCGCGTTATCTTTTGAATGCAACTTGGTATATGGAAGGCGATCAGAAAGGCCGCTATTTGCAGGCATGTTGCGGTGCCTAAGCTACGCCACAGTTTCGCGACACATCTGCTGCGCCCTATGTCCGGGCCTCCAAAAGCCCGCTCGATGGGCCGTTTGCTGCTGCAGATAAGAATTTGACCTGACGAAAATTAAAATGTAGGATAATTTTATTTAAATGGAATAAACTATGGTTAAAAGGAAAATAATCAAATCAATCCGTTCCCGGCATAAATTGGAAAATCTGCGTCTTAAAGCCACCAGCGGCTGGGATGTTTTAGTTGATGCGGTGAAGAATTACAGCCTCAACGGCGATACCAATCAGGCCGCGGCAATTGCCTTTTATGCCATCCTTTCCGCCATCCCCTTATTTATCCTGACTATTGTTGTTGCCGGATATATTTTCAACTCTCATCCACACATTCAGGCCGAAATTACCGAAGCAATAAGCCGTGGCTTCTTCTCGGAAACACTTTTAACGCAACTAGGTCAAATTGAGAGGAAGAAGAATTTGCTGGGCTGGGCCGGTCTGCTGGGCTTGATTTGGCTTTCCGCCATGATTTTCGACTCGCTCGCCACTGCACTCAATATTATTTTCCGTTCTCAGAAGAAACGTAATTATTTTCTGGCAAAGCTGCTCGCCATTTCCATGATTCCGATGGCCTGGATTGTAGGAATCGTCTCTGTGGCCATCAGTTATATCACTGCTTTGCTGGTCTCGCAGCCGGCTCTGCTCATGGAGAGTATGGGCTTTTCGCTTTCGGCGGCGTCCGCCGTCACGCTCCGCTACGTCGTGCCTTATCTAATTACAACTCTTTTCTTCATTGTTGTTTACCGGGTCATTCCGACCGCCAGGATTCGTATGTCCGTTGCCGCAGCCGGCAGCGCAATCTGCGCATTGCTCCTGGAAATAGTAAAACAGTTCTTTACCTGGTATATAACAAACTATACCCGATACGATGTAATTTTCGGATCTCTGGCCGCAGCCGTTATTCTGATCATCGGTGCATTCTATATTGCCTTAATCTTCTTGTTTTGTGCGGAAATGATGTCGTCATATCAGCGCCGTGATATTCTTCTGCTCGAAGCAGCGATTCTCAAACCACGTAAAACCATAATGAAAGTTGACGAGCGCCTCTTTAAAAAATTTGGCCGCGCCTATGAGAAGAACAGCATTATTTTTAATGAAGGTGATAGCGGACATGAAATGTTTTATGTATTGTCCGGTCGTATATTTTTGGAAAAAGTTGATTGTCAGGTAAAAAAAGTATTAGCCGAAATGGGGCCGGGTCAATATTTTGGCGAAATGGCCGCTCTTATTGACATATCCCGATCGGCGACTGCGCGGGCCTGTGAGAATAGTCATCTGGCAGTTATAGATGGCAATACTTTCCGTGACATGCTGAGGGAAAGCCAGGATGTGGCCCTGCACATGCTCAAAGAATTTTCCCGCCGGTTAAAAAACTCCAATATGGCTCTCGAAGAGTTGACTAATCTGTGGGTGCGCATGGCCATTGTTGTTTATTTTATTGATAATCCCGGAGCAAAAATTACAGAACACTTGCCGCGGCTGGCAACGATTACCAAAAAGGAACCGGCAGACATCAGGGAAATATTAAATGAGCTGGCCCGCGAAGAAATGCTGATTATCAAGAATGACTTCATGACAGAAATAGTTCGGAAAAGAATGTGGACGATGCTGGATTCCGGAGAGTTGAGCAAGTGTTTTATCGCCGAAAAAGATAAAATCGCTTAGGAAAAGAGGGAATAAACCATGAACATTTCCGAATGGCTGGATAAAAATGAGAGCCAGGGCATAGACGTATCCCATATTACTTTACCCGCTGATCTGGCAAGTGACGAAGCCCCCGCCGAGACGATCTTTTTTAAGGAAATTCGACCATGCAGCATTCTCTGCACCGGCGATCATCCGTTTTCTACCGTCGAAAGATTTGGCCACTGGTATTATTCCCGGGGTCGCGACAAAGAGAACGGCCCGCACACCACCAAACCGCAATGGTGGCTTTTCACCAGGGATAAAGACCTCGCGATCAAAACAGCGAAGGCGCATATAGAAAAAGGTTGAATGACGCATTATGTCACCGGAATTAAACTAATATTTTTAATCTCATGCATAATTCCACTGCAAAGTTCGAATCAGCGTCTTGAAGTAATGCCACTTCTTTGTCAAAAATTGGTAACGGCCTGCAACAATGCCAGGGGCGATTTCCAATTTTCCGGCTAATGTGACGATGTCTTCATGGGAGTTGATGTTCTGAATATCGTCGTTATACTCAGGTGGAATAAGAAATTCAGATGCGAATTGATTTGCGCGCTGTTCGCGCTGATCGCTGCTGCTTTCATCGTTTATGAGCAGATCTTTCCTGCTGTCATGCAGCACATGTCCGGCTTCATGAAAAAAGGAAAACCAGAACTTGTCTTCACCTCTCCCGCGCAGGCATAACAAAATCATGGCCTTGCGCGGGGACAGCCACTTTGTCGCCCCATTCCAGGGCACTTTCTTCATTTCCGGCACCAGAGCAATGGCAACACCAGCGGCGGCACAAAGGCGTTTTACTTCCGGTTCGAACTTAGCAGGTTCCTCACAGGTCAAATTGCGAATTGTCTTGAGCGCCTGCAAGAATAAAGATTTATCGAAGGCCTGACAATTTATTTTATGCGCTTGCAGTTCACCTTGACGAATCCACGCGGAGGCGGGACCGGGTTGTGATTCAAAGCAAAAAGATCGACGAGCCGCCACAGCAGTAGTGGTCCATATTTCGCGCCATGCGCTGACACTGCTGACACCGTAAAAACTAAGAGTCTCGCGCAACAATGCTACTGTATTATCTGATTTCTTAATTATGTCCCGCTCCACTAATTCTTTTATTGGAATAGTTTTTAACCAATCCAAATCCGATTCCATAACCTTTCGTTCTTCGATCTTGGCTAAGTATTCACGATATTGAGCTTCCAGATTATTCCAGTAACGAGCTGACACACCTGTTGCCAGTTCGAGCCGATTTGCACTCTCATAGGTAATGGGTTGCTCACCTTTAAAAATGCGGTTGAGCGATTGCACAGTGAGTACGGTACGGACGGCAAGTTCTTTCTGGCTCATGTTGAATGATTCCATGACCTCCTGAAGTGTTTCGCCCGGACATACTGCATAATCCGGCTGAAATTCATATTGCTTTTGCGCTTTCATATTGAGCCTTTCTTAATGTGTATCTTTTATCTCAATTATCTCTATTTCAGTCACCTGTTCCCGGTCTATCCCTCCATCGGGTAAAAGAGGCACCGTATCATCGGCAGGAATAAACAACAGTCGGTAGGGTTGCTCTACATCAACAGAAAATATGCCTGCATCTTTTCCCGTCAATTCATGACAACGTTTCGGCGGCAAGTGAGAAATATCCGCAAGAGTGTCGGCTGCGCCAAGTTCCATCAGCCGTTGTTTTAGCTTACCTGCGTTTTTAGATCCGAAATGCTTGACCATTTCTCGCTCCTGCGAGCAGATCTTTTGTAGCTTGCTTGTTCTGAAGTATATCTTCATATAGCCTGCTTGTCAACAAATAGTTAACATACTGTGTTAATCATTATTAGATTGTTCGGGATGTATCTTTGTTTATTGATTCGGAAGGAATAATACAACTTATTGATAACAATGCAAGGAAAAACAGACAGTTGTCTGCTTATCGCTTGTTACCCAAAGAAATCCATGTGAGTGGCGAATTTTGGCAAACCTGGAGCATAATACCCTCCGCTTTGTGGGATTATTCAAATTATCTATTCCGCAAAATAAATAGGGTCTTGAATATCGGTATTGCAACACTTTATTTGCCGGGTAACGAATTGTATGCTTACGCGCACTCGCTGTAGCCGCAGATGTGGCAGACGGCGCAGCCGCCTTCATGTTCGACAATCCCGCCGCATTCGGGGCAGGCGCCCTTGAGAAAGGCGCGTTTTTTTACGTGCTGCACTTTGCCGCCATTGGCCAGAATATGAGATTGAATTGCTTTGGCCACTGCGTCGGCGCAAGACAGGATCTTGTTTTCACCAAATCCGGACGGCGAGTGACAGGAAATGCCCTGAAGCTGCTTGATTACCTGTCGCGCCTGGATGCCGCTCCGCCAGGCAAGCGACACCATGCGTCCGATGGCTTCGCTCTGGGAAGCCGCACAACCGCCGGCCTTTCCCATCGTCGTGAAGAGTTCAAACAGTCCCGTGGTGTCCTCGTTGACTGTCACGTAAAGCGGCCCGCAGCCGGTCTGCATCTGATAGGTCCATCCTTTCAGGATTTTTGGCCGTTCGCGTTTTGTTGCCGGTTTTTCTTTTTCTATACTTTCGGGTGCGGCCTTCTCTTCTTTTTTCCCTCTGGTCAACACCTGTTGATCTCTTGATCCATCGCGATAAATTGTGACGCCTTTGCAGTCCATTTGATAAGCCAGCTCATAAACTCTGGCAACATCCTGCACGGTTGCCCCATTGGTGAAATTGACGGTTTTGCTGACAGCGTTATCGGTATGCTTCTGAAAGGCGGCCTGCATTTTAATATGCATTTCCGGCGAGATGTCATGCGCGGTGACAAAATAATTGCGGATATCTGCGGGGATTTCTTCCATGTCGTGGATTGTTCCCTGTTCGGCAATGCGCTGCATCAACTCCGGCGAGTAAAATCCCCCTTTTTGGGCGATGGCTTTAAAATGCGGATGGACTTCCACCAGGATGTCATTATCCATGACCTGCCGGACATAAGAAACGGCGAAGAGCGGTTCCACGCCGGAAGAGGCATTAGCCATAATGGAAATAGTTCCGGTAGGCGCAATGGTCGTCACGGTGGCATTACGCAGCGGCGGTTGCCCTTTTTTATCATAGATGGAACCTTTAAAATTCGGGAAGGGGCCGCGTGTTTTGGCCAGCTCCCTAGAAGCGCTGTGTCCCTGCTCATTGATAAACTGCATGACTTTTTGGGCAAGCTCAATTGCCTCATCGGTGGAGTAGGAAATGCCCAGCAGAATCAGCATATCCGCCCATCCCATGACACCCAGCCCGATTTTACGGTTCGCCAGTGTCATCTGCGCAATCTGGGGAAGGGGATATTTGTTCACCTCCACGACATTATCCAGAAAGTGCACGGCGAGGTGGACAACCTCTTTTAGCCTTGTCCAGTCTATCTGGCCGTCTTTAACCATTTTACTCAAATTGATCGAGCCCAGGTTGCAGGATTCATAGGGCAGCAGCGGCTGTTCTCCACAAGGGTTCGTTGATTCGATTTCGCCTGCGTGCGGTGTCGGATTGTCGCGGTTAAGCCGGTCAAGAAAGACAATGCCCGGTTCCCCGTTTTCCCAGGCCTGATTAATGATCCGGTGGAAAACTTTGCGTGCATTGAGCGTTCCTGAAACCTGCCCGTCGCGGGGATTGATGAGATCATAATTTTCATCTTTACCGACGGCTATCATGAAGGCTTCGGTCAGTCCCACGGAAATGTTGAAATTATTCAGTTGCTTTTTATCGGCCTTGCACATGATGAAATCCATGATATCCGGGTGATCGATCCGCAGAATACCCATATTGGCACCCCGGCGCGTGCCGCCCTGCTTGATCGTCTCCGTGGCCACATCAAAAACGCGCATGAAAGAAA
>JANYAY010000100.1 GCA_025361065.1 Deltaproteobacteria bacterium | reverse complement strand
GAAAATATAATTCATCTAACTTATAAGGATAGCATGATGCTGAAAAAAGAAATAATATACCGTAATCCGCTGCTAAATCTCGGTTACGCGCATGAAGACATTTTACCCAATGGAGGATTAGGTGCCGTTTTAGCACATGCCGGAGTAGGTAAAACAGCCCTGCTTGTTCAGGTGGCTTTAAACATGATGATAAGAGAAGAATCCGTTTTGCATGTGAGTCTGCAAGATGCGGTAAACAAAGTTGACCTCTGGTATCATGAACTGTTTCACAATATTGCCGGAAACTTCAATGAATTAGAAATTCAGGAATATTGGGATAAAATTCAGCCATATCGATTTATTATGACATTTAGGGTGGAAAGCTTCAGTGTGCCTACACTGGAAGAGCGCCTGACCGATTTGCTGCAACAAAATATTTTCAAGCCGCATACCGTAATTATTGATGGATTAAAATTTGATGAAGCCGGTCGGGGACAACTTGCACTTTTGAAGGAACTGGCGAAAAAGTATGCGATGAGAATATGGTTTACCGTGCACGCTCATCGCCATGAACGCCCCGCAGACAATGGTCTGCCCGTTTCTTTCTTGCATGTAGCTGATCTTTTCAATGTTATTGTTCAGTTGGAAGCAAAAGGTGATGAAGTCTATATTAAAGCACTGAAAGGCCAGTCACCGGACGCAAAACAAGATTCGTTGCTACTGGACCCGGCGACTATGCTGATCAAAGAAGGCAAATAATACCAATTTGTATTTGTTCGTCTGCCGATGTTTGCTCAATTCATTGACTGTTCAAGATCAATAACAGGCCTGATCCCTGCCTCGTAAAGATGGAGTGAGCTTATCCCTTGCCAATCGCATGTTTGATCCATGCAATGTTGTTAAGAAGTCCTGTCTTCCGGCTGAATTTGAAACGCGTAAACCCCTGAAGCAAAACCGGCGTCTTCTCTTAACCTTCCAATAAAAATTTAATACATCTCTTTTCAATTGCACTATTGTGTTGCTTTCTTAAAATAAGCCTCCGGAAAAAGTTCTATATTTAGCTGTATTTTCTAATCTTATTTTGCCCGTAGTCATATTTTTGCTTTGCTGCCAGGGGGTGACATGTCATCGGGCGTAAAGAAAATTTATTTTTTTCTTGACATTGCATTGATGTCATGGTTAGTTCGCACAAGTTGGTTGGTTGTCCAATCAAAAAGATGGATATTTCGTCAACATGCTTCACCGGGGACAATCTTCTCGCCGGAATATATGTAGTTTGCGATCAGGGATTGTACTTGGAAAAAAATAATTCTTTGTCTGTACCGTTAAAAATGTTGATCTTATCCCATGTGATACTCATATGTTCTTTTAAATTAAGAAACAGTTGGCGTCTATGCTGCTGAAAGGCTGTCTACATACTCACACTACCTGCTCGGATGGAAAGCTCACGCCTCAGCAGGTAGCTAGTGCGTACGAGTCAAGAGGTTATGACTTCATCGCGTTTACCGATCATGACTACCTGTTGAAGCCGAACTACCGCGAAATGTACGAGCAGGTTAAAACCGATATGATCATTTTCTCGGGTATCGAGCTTACGGTTTATATCCAGGGTTATGTTCATGTCGGGATGATTGAAGGAGTAAAGGAAATCCTGCATATTTTTAACCATGTCAGTGAATATGACCTCACGCCGGATCAAGTGTTGGAGCGACTGGCCGAGTTGGAGAAGATGTATCCCATTAATGCAGTGGAGATAACTGCAAAGGGTTTTCGCGACGCGGTGTTTGAATCGCTGAACAATATCGGAGGATATCCAACAATAGCGTCTGATGACGCGCACACGCAACAGGGGATCGGGCGGGCCTGGATAGAACTGGATGCAAAGCGTGAAAAGGATTCAATATTGAGGGCGATCAAAAAAGGTAAGTTTTGGAACTGCTATGTGTAAAGGTCAAGACACATAACAGATGGAATAGGGTAGTTGCATTATCGATATGAGAGAAAAGATCAGGGAAAGACAAAAACAGTAAAGTCAAATTAGGAGGTTTATTGTGACCCTTAATCTTTTCGGCACTAAAAGGAGGATTGGCAATGGGTAAAAGAATGGCGATCTGCGCTGTGGCACAGATTAAAAACGATGCGGAATACTGGCATCTTCGTTTCCAGAACATGTTGCTCGGATGCTTCGAGTCAATCATGGAGCAGACCAAGGTTACCTTCGATATGGAGAAGGGTATCAGAAACATCATAACCTGCTCGGATGACTTGTTCGATGCGCGGACAATATCCGACAACGGCATAACGGATGTCGTGGGGGCACACTTCCGCGGGGAAGAAAAAATGGCGCAGGAGAGTATCAATGGGCTGGGCTATGCGATGGCCAGCATTCTCAGTGGTCATGACGACGTGATACTTTTCATGGGACACTGCAAGGAATCACAGGGAGAAAGCCGTAGGATGATTTCCAATCTTGCCTATGATCCGTTTTACAGCAGACCCTTAGGCATGGACTATCACAACGTGGATGCACTGCAGGCGCGGGCCTACATGGAAAAATCAAAAGTAACAGATGAGCACCTGGCAAAAATAGTGGTGCGCTCACGGCAGAATGCGAAAAAGAACCCTTATGCGCGGGAGAATAAACTCGTTAATGAACAGGAAGTCTTGAATTCGCCGATGTACGCTGATCCGTTGAGAGAGCTCCACATATATCCGGTTACGGACTGGGCATATGGGATGCTTCTGTGCTGCGAAGATCGAGTGCAGGAGTTCACTAAAAAACCAGTGTGGGTTACCGGATACGGTAGCTGCATGGACAGGTATTTCCTCGGTGACAAGGACCTTGCCTCGAATTTCTCGCTGAATAATGCCTCCAAAAGGGCTTACGAAAAAGCTGGAATTAAAGATCCTAAAAAAGACATTCAGGTGTTTGAATTATCCGACCACGCTGCGTACCAACTCCCCATGTGGGCTGAAGGGGTCGGTATCGCCGATGAAGGCAAGGGCGGAAAGTGGATCGACGATGGCGGTATGGACAAATTCAACGTGAATTTGTCAGGGGGACAGCTCAATGGTAACCCGCTACTCCTCGGAGGCGCGGCCAGGGCGATGGAATGCTACTACCAGCTGAGCGGTCAGGCAGGCGATCGCCAGGTCAAGGGCGCCAAGCGGGCAGTAGCGCAGGCGGCAACTGGCGGGGCCGGGCAGCACCAGGCCGTAATAGTAATGGAAGCGTAGGGAGGTTGAACTATGGCACATAAAAAGAAAAATAGAAACGTTGGAATAATAGGTATTGGACAGACGAAGCATTCCAGTCACCGTGAAGATGTCAACCAGCCTGAATTGATACATGAAGCTATCAGCTTGGCCCTGAAAGACGCAAATCTGACCATGAATGACATTGATTGTGTCGTTCACGGCAACATGGAACTCTTCGAGATGGTGCACCAGCCGGACCTTTGGCACGTGCTGGGTACCGGTGCGTACGGTAAGGACTGCATAAGAATAACCACGGGCGGCACTGTTGGCGCCACCATCGCCTGTGCATCGGACAATCTCGTGGCATCGGGGATGTATGATATCGTAATGGCTATCGGCTTTGAGAAATTGCAGGAAGGACACACGACCGGTGGTATTACTAATATGGCTGATCCTCTCTGGTTCCGCAAGATTCAGGCGGGAGCCCTGACCGGCTCTTCAGCCTATGACGTTGAGAAGGAATTCGGTTTGGAAAGGGCAGACAGGGCATCGCTGACATACCGTATCATTATGGACAAGCACGCCGGACTCAATCCCAACGCACACCGTTCCTTCGGCCTGGACTTCGGCCAGATTGACGACCTAATCAGAACATCGCCAAGACTTGTCGGCAATCTCAAACTCATCGAAATGTGTTCCCAGTCGGACGGGGCATGCTGTGTAATCTTCGCCTGCGAAAAAAAGGCGAAGGATCTTGCCCAAACACCGGTATGGATTCGCGACCATATTACAGTCCACAAGGAAGAGTCATTTACAATCTTCGGATACGACAGGAAGTATCCCGTTTTGAAGACGCATAAATTTGCGGCGGAACAACTTTTTAAACGCAATGATATCAAGAATCCCTTAGACTACTTCGACGTGTTCGAAATGTACGATCCGGCCTCATGGTGGGCTATTGACTGGCTTCGGGACTTTTTTGCCCTCAAAGGCGATGAACACCTGAAACTTATCGAGGACAAGGAGATAATGATTGGTGGCAAGATGCCCATTAACCCGTCAGGCGGCGTAATCGGGTCTAATCCGATCGGCGCAACCGCGCTGCTCAGGGTGGCCGAGGCGGCATTACAGGTGCGCGGCAATGCTGGTCCGCACCAGATTCCGACTCCGGTCAAGCACGCTCTCGCTTCAGGGTTCGGCGGCACCATGTGGACCGTGATGACAATGCTCGAGAAGGAACTTAACTGGTAGGAGGACAATTATGGCAGAGTACTGGGGTGTAAAAGTAGAAGATATATTCAACTCAATGCAGGAACGTTTCCGTCCCGAAGGGGCCAAGGATCTGGACACCGTTTTTGGATATGACATCAAAGACGAAGGAAAGTGGAAACTTACTGTAAAAGACAATAAAATAAAAATTGAGAAGACCGACGACCTGTCCGGCAGTGTTGCGACCATGCAGGCCGACGGCGAGACTTTTGTCGGGGTAAATACCGGCAATGTTGATGCAACGAATGCTTTCATGGGTGGCAAAGTCAAGGTCGAAGGAGATATGGCTGCTTTTGGGAAGACCGGCAAACTCTTCCGCAAATTCGTCATTGCCCAGAAGGAAATGACGACTAAGGACTACCTGGCAGACATGTTTGCAACGATTGTGCCGCGATTCAAGGTCAGTGAGGCCGCAGGGCTGGACGCATCTTTCGCTTTCGATCTCGGCGGTCCGGACGGCGGCAAGTGGACTGTGTTCATTAAGGATAATGTTTGCACGGTCACGGCGACCATTGAAGGGAAACCGACGGTGACATTAGAGTTCAATGATGCCAAGGACTACGTGGACTTTATCCTGGGGAAAATTGACTCCCAGAGCCTGATGGCAGGCGGTAAGGCCGGGGCCAAAGGCGACCTCAACATGATGGCGTCGAAATGGCCGGTGCTCTTTGAGAAGTATAAAGATCCGCTGGCCGGCAATGTTCCGCAGCAGGAACTGATAGTGCTCAAAAAGACTATAGGATTGAACGAGAAGTTTTCTACCGGTCCCATCATGGGGAAATTCCTCAAAGGGCTGAAAGAAAAAAAGATATATGCGAATAAATGTCCCCAATGCGGTCGTATGCAACTGCCACCGCGGGAAGTGTGCGCCGATTGCCGGGTGCGTGTCAATGAAATCGTAGAGGTCGGGCCCAAGGGCGAAGTCCGCTATATGGACATTGTTTACTACGCTATGCCTGATCCGCTTACCGGTGCAGTTCGGGATACACCGTACGGGGGAATCAACGTCCTCATGGACGGCTGTAAAGGAAACGAGACACTGCCGCATTTTATAAGAAAGGATCAGATAGAAAAGATCCAAATGGGCTGGAACGAGAAGAAAGGGACCCGCGTTCGCCCTGTCTGGGAGGAAAACCGGATTGGTGATATCTGGGACATAAAGTATTTCGAGATAGATGAGTGAGGAGGAGGTATATGACAACAAAGCAAATGAAAGGTTTTGAAGACAGCTATGTAGTTGAAGGTAAAATGGCGCTCCCTTATACTTATTTTGCCGGAAGTGTTGGCAGTAAGTTCATCACAACCATCCGGGATGAGAAGAAAATAATGGGAGTAAAGTGCCCTACCTGCAACGTGGTATACCTACCGCCGCGGCAAGTGTGCGACAAGGACTTTACCGACATACGTGATAATTGGGTGGACGTAGGCACTTCCGGTATGGTTACCAACTTCACCGTGGTGCGGTACGACGATAAGCATCTGCCTCGCAAGGCACCATTCGTGCTGGCGCTCATCAAGCTTGACGGTGCAGACACGCCCTTCATGCACATCCTTGAAGAATGCAAATTAGAGGATGTGAAGATAGGCATGAAAGTTGAAGCTGTATTCGCCAAAGAAACGACGAATACCATCCTTGATATCGATCATTTTAAACCCGTTGCCGAAAGAGCTTCTATCCACGAACGTAATGCGGGCAGGAAAAAGTGGGTTGCTGATGCTGAACCTGCAATTCAAGGAAAACAAAAAGGGGGGAAACCAGATATGTCTAAACCAGTAATTATTGCGGCGGCGCTGACCGGAGCCGCGACAATGAGAAATCAGAACCCGTCGGTTCCTTACACCCCGGCCGAATTTGCCACAGAGGCTTACAAGTGCTGGAAAGCGGGTGCGGCCATGGTGCATGTGCATGCCCGGGAAGACAATGGCATGCCTACCCATGATCATGAACGGATCAGGGCGACCTATAACGCGATCAAGGACAAATGTCCGGAGTTGATCGTTAACTTAAGCTCCGCGGTAGGTATGGGTAAGACGACAGAGCAACGGATATCGCAGATCATTGCGGTCAAGCCGGATATGGCATCTCTAAATACAAATACAATGAACTTCAGCATCGTCGACCGTAAGACCGGCAAGATATTCATTGAATACGTGTTCGAAAACACCTTCACCATGCTGCAGGAATTTGGCAAGGCTATGGAGGAGAATGGCGTTAAACCAGAAATCGAGTGCTATGACATGGGCGGACTCGACAACACTTTACTGATAGCCAAACAGGGTTTCTTCAGCTCCCCGATGAATTTTAATTTCGTCTGGGGTGTTGCCGGTGGTCAGTCCTTCCGGGCGGATTCTTTCATTGCCATGATGAATGCTCTTCCTGCGAACGCGAATTTCACAACCTGCGGCGTAGGCCCTGAAGAGTTTCCATGTATTATGCAATCCTGCCTGTTGGGCGGACACATGAGGGTTGGCCTCGAGGATAACATCAAGATGCCCAACGGCGAACTGGCGAAGGGAAGCTACGAGCTTGTGGAAGTAGCTGTAAACATAGCCGATTCTCTAGGCAGGGCGGTGGCGACAACCGACGAAGCACGCGAGATAATGGGAGTAAGAAAGAAGTAAAACAGATTACCATCTTCCCCTGACCTCCTGTTTCGGGGGCTGGGGGAAGATAATAAAAAACATGATGGTGTATTAAAAACAGGGAGCAGATTGTTCGGCCGTCTAACTGAAAACGAAGACAGGCAGGAAGAATTGCATTTTTCTGGTGAAGGGGAATATGTTTTTTAAGGACATTAATACATTGGAAGGTCCGAAAACAAAGCACTATATAACGCCTCATATCCTAAATAAAACGCCATGAAAGTGCTAAAAGTGTCACGTATTAACATTAGACAGGGAGACTTAGATGGATATAAACGAAAAAACCATAAATGATGTTTTCCATAACCGTGCAACAAAATACTCAGACCGACTGGCAATAGAAAAAAAGATCGGCGGCGTATGGGTAAGCGCGACATGGAGCGAGTATTATGAGCGGGCACGCGCTGCAGGGCTGGGTTTATATTCTCTGGGCGTGAGAAAAGGGCAGATGACTTCGATCTTGTCCGACAACAGGCTGGAATGGCTTTACACTGATATGGGCACTCTGGGTATTGGCGCTGTCGTGATCCCGGTATACCCGACCCTCGTTTCCGAGGAAATTGAATATATCCTCAACAACTCGGCATCGAAAGTCATTGTTGTGGAAAACAAGACACAGCTTAAAAAGGTACTCGATATAATTAACAACTGCCCATCACTCGAAAAAATAGTAGTTATGGAAGACAATGATGCGCAAGGCCACGAGAAGGTAATGAGCTTCAATGCCCTCCTGGAACTGGGACGCAAAAAGTACAAAGAAACCCCGGAACTTTTTGAAAAACTGGCGAAAGAAGTGAACGGCAATGACCTTGCCACTCTCGTTTATACATCAGGGACCACAGGCCTTCCCAAAGGTGCCATGATATCGCACGGCAATATTTTCTGGATCGTTCAATCGCTCGATGCTATTGAGCCGCCTTTTGCCTCCGACAAGGATCAGACGGTGCCGTTCCTTCCCCTCTCCCACGTGTTCGAGCGAATCGCGGGACATTTCTACGGCATGTATTGCGGTATAACCAGTTCCTATGCAGAGAGCATAGATACGCTGCTTAGTGACTTTGAAGAAAAGCGGCCAACGATGATACTGGCCGTGCCGCGGGTCTGTGAAAAAGTTTACCAGAAGATCATTGCCCAGGTTAAGGAACAGTCCCCCTTCAAACAGAAGGTTTTTTATTGGGGCCAAAAAGTGGGAAAGCAAATCAGCGAATTGCGCGAGAAGCATAAAGCAATACCCTTCTGGTTGCAGCTTAAATACAAGATTGCTTATACCTTGATTTTTAAGAAGCTCCAGGACAAGCTGGGTGGACGCGTCACCTGGATGACAGCTTCCGGCGCTCCCACGGCTGAGGAGATCATACGATTCTTCAACGCTGCCGGCATCACCGTCATACAGGGATACGGTATGACAGAGAGCACTGCTCCCGTCTCTATGCAATCCCTTGCGGATTACCGCATCGGAACCACCGGTAAACCATTGCCCGGCCAGGATGTCAAGATCGCCGCGGACGGCGAGATACTGGTAAAAGGCGGCAACATTATCAAGGGTTACTGGAAACTGCCGCAAGAGACCGCGGAGGCTTTTACGCCGGATGGCTATTTTATGACCGGCGACATCGGCATGTTCGACGACCAGGGGAACCTCCTCATCACCGATCGGAAGAAGGACCTTATCATCACCTCCGGCGGCAAAAACATCGCCCCGCAGAAGATCGAAGGCTTATTCAAGTCGGACCCGCTCTTCACGGAGTTCATTGTCATCGGCGAGAAGAAAAAGTACCTCACTGGCCTGTGCAACATAAACCTTGAAGAGGCTGAGCGGTTCGCCAAGATGGAAGGTATACCCTTCGGTAAACCAATAGATCTGCTGGACAATTCTAAATTTCTCGAGATCGTGCAAAAGCATATTGATATACAGAACGCTCACCTGGCAAAATATGAGTCGATCAAAAAAATCAAGATTGTTAAGACCGACTTTTCACAGGCAGGGGGAGAGCTAACACCATCACTCAAGGTGAAGCGTAAGGTTGTCCACGAGAAATACAAAAAGCTTATCGAAGAGATGTACGGCAAAGAAGAAGTCGATGATCTGTATGCAAAAAAAAGATAGGCCAACACGTAACGATATTTGCTAATACAAAATAATATCCGGGAGGACAAAGGAGATGCAGGATTACCGTTGTAGATCCTCCCCGGCAAAAAGGTCGATGCGCAGCAGAATGTAATTAGAAAGTTAGCATTATTCCCCCTCGCACGGGAGACAGACCAGAACCCTGACTGTACACATACCAGATGCAACATGTGCCTTCAGGAAAAGGTAATGGCTGCGGGTGAGGAGGACACAAAACATCAGGAGAACAATTATGTCCGATCAATTCCAAGGCATAGCGCCGATGGTTTATCAAAGCAAGATCAATGTCCCTTATTCATGGTGGGCCGGCGACACGGCTACGAGGTTTTTTGTCGCGCTGCGGGACGAAAAGAAAATAACAGCTACGAAATGCGGCACATGCGGGAAGGTATTTTTGCCGCCCAGGAAAGCATGCCCCTTGTGCTTCACCGCGAACGTGGAGTGGGTGAATGTATCAGACGAAGGGACCGTGCTGACCTTTTCGGTGGCGCGGCGTCAGTTAGCTGCTATTCCTCATGACCGGAAGATTCCGGTCATATGGGGCCTGATAAAGCTCGATGGCGCTGACACCGCCATACTGCATTATCTGGACGAAGTGAAGCCGGAAGATGTTATCATCGGCATGCGCGTGAAAGCAGTATTTTCGGAGACGCGGAAGGGTACCATCCGCGACATCTCGCATTTCAAACCGGTAAAATAAGTAAGGAGCCCGAGATATGGATAGAGCAGCAATAATCGGTGTCGGAATGACAAAAATTGAAAAGAGCAAAGTCAGGGATACCTTTGCCGACATGGCGTGGGAGGCCGTGAACAAGGCCCTGGCTGATGCCGGCATGACCATTGACGATATAGACAATGTCGTGACCACATCCAGCGATTTCTGGGACGGCAGGACTATTTCCTGTATGGCTGTAGGAGATGCCAGTGGTGCAGCACACAAGAACGTTACATGTGTCGAGGGTGACGGCACCTACGGTGCGTTTTACGGAATGACGAGGAGTCTTTCCGGGTCGTATAAGACCACCCTGGTGACAGGGCATTCCAAAGGTTCCCAGAGTATATCGAGCCTGATCACCAATTCGGCCTTCGATCCCATCTACGAGCGCAGTTTGGGCATGGATATGGTCACGGCGTGTGCCATGCAGGCGCGTTCGTACATGCACCGAACCAAGACTACGCCGGAACAGATGGCGCTGGTGTCGGTGAAAAACCACGGCAATGCAATGAAGAACCCGCTGGCGCAACTTCCGATGAACATTACTGTGAATGACGTGCTGAAATCAGAGATGATCGCTGACCCGCTGCACAAGCTTGATTGTTCACCGGTATCCGACGGCTGTGCGGCAGTTATTATCGCTCACGAGTCGGTAGCGACGAAGTTCAAGCAGAAGCCGGTTTGGATCAAGGGTGTGTCGTTCTGTGCGGACAGTTTTTTCTTCGGTGATCGGGACCTCTCCCGCGTCAAGTCGCTTACTGAAGCGGCGAAGAAGGCTTACGCGATGGCCGGCATAAAGGACCCGAAAAAAGAAATCGATGTTGCGGAAATATACGATGCTTTCAGTTATCAGGAACTCATGTGGCTCGAGGAAATGGGTCTCGCCGACGATGCGACAGCCGGAAAACTTCTCGAAAAGGGAGATTTCAACATTGAGGGCAGGCTGCCGGTAAATGCTTCCGGCGGATTGCTGTCCGGACACCCTGTGATCGCCGCCGGTTTATACAGCATGGCTGCAGTGGTCAAACAAATCAGGGGTGATGCTGGAGGCTTCCAGGTGAAAAAGGCAAAAACAGGCCTGGTGCAAGGCTTAAACGGCCTGGGTGGCCAGTCCCACTGCGTGTGGATTCTTGATCAGGAAAAGTAGGAGGAAGAACAATGGCTAAAAGAGTTGCAATAGTAGGAACCGGACAGACATTTCATAAGAGCCATCGTCCCGACGTGAACGGACAGGAACTTATCAACGAGGCCGTCGTTAAGGCACTGGCCGATGCTAACTTGAAGATGAAGGACATCGACGCCATCGTCATCGGTAACATGGACCATTTTGAAGGAATAAACTATGTCGATTGCTGGAGTGTTGACGGCTCCGGCGGAACGATGAAGCCGATCATAAAACTAACTACCGGAGGAACCACCGGATGTACCGTAGCTATCGGCGGATACCATCTGGTGGGTTCAGGCATGTTTGACAAAGTGCTGGTCATCGGCTGGGAAAAGAACTCCGAGTCCGACACCACCGGTGCTATTACCACTGCCTTCGATCCCGTATGGGACAGGCAGGTCTTTGCCGGTGCCATTTCCGGTCTGGCCGCAGAGGCTCAGGCCTACATAGCCCGCTATGGTGCCACTGACCGTGACGGCGCCCGTGTGAGCGTTCGGGACCGGAAACATGCAATGAATAACCCTTACGCTCAGCTCAGAAAAGAAGTGACCCTCGAGGAGGTCCTCGCTTCGCCGATGCTGGCTGATCCGATCCATCTGCTGGATGTGTGCCCGAGGTCCGATGGAGCCTGCGCCGTTATCATGGCCAGTGAGGACACAGCGGAAAAGATCTGCCCGAAGCCTGACTGGATCTGGGCCACGGCGGCGCGCCATACCTATTCATATCTGGGTGATGCCGATTTTGGGCGCCTTACCAGCATGAAGGAAGGCTCACAGGAATTGTGGAAAAAGGCCGGCATTAAGGAGCCGCGGAAAGAGGTAGATGTCATCGAACTCTACCAGCCCTATTCCTTCGGAGGACTCATCTGGATCGAAGACATGGGAATTGTTGGTCCCGGTGAAGCTCCCCGTTACATCTGGGACGGCAACACCGACATGGGCGGTGAACTGCCTATCAATCCGTCCGGCGGCGTTATAGCGACCAATCCCATAGGGGCGACCGGACTTATCCGATGCGCGGAAGCGGCAATGCAGGTGATGGGCAAAGCGGAAGGACGACAGGTTCCGGATGTCAACTTCGCTTTTAGCAGCGGCTTTGGCGGCTGCTTCTGGACCGACATGATCCTGCACGGCAAGAAAAAACCCAAGTGAGCAACAAGGAGAAATCATTATGGCGGAGAAAGAACATATCATCATAGAATCAGGTGATGCAATACAGCCCTTTGCGTATACCGTGGGAATGTACGGGAGCAAGTTTTTTGCCGAGCTGCGGGACAACGGCCGGATCATGGCAGTCCGGTGCCCCAAGTGCAAGAAAGTGTACATACCGCCGCGCAAAGTATGCGGGGAATGCTTTGTCGAGATGAACGACTGGGTCGAAGTGGGTCCGAAAGGAGTTATCGGCACTTTCACTATTCTGCGTTTTGCTTTCATCGATCCGGAAACAGGTGCGCAGAAGCCGGTTCCTTATGGGTACGGGTTCATTAAGTTCGACGGCGCGGACACTCTGTTTCAGCACTACATCAGTGTTGAAGACGAAAAGAAGATAAAGATCGGCGCGCGGGTGGAACCGGTATTTTCCAAGAATCCCACGGGCAGCATGCGGGACATCGAGTACTTTAAAGTAATAGATTGATTGTAATTAAGGAGTCTCCGACGGTCGAAATAAATCCGGCGAAGAGGATATTGAAAATACCGGGGGCGTTATGCGGCGGAATAATTACCGGTACTGATAAAATTCGCAGCGGTTACGGGAACGGCGACTGCCTCTACTTTGACTTTAAGCACAGGGTTTTTGCAGTGGCCGACGGTTCGGAGCGTTTCCCGTGGGCGTCGCGTGATCTTTTAAATCGATTATCGGAATCCCTCAGGCTGTCTGGCGCACCCGACACAATGCGGGGCTGGAAGGAACTGATCAATACCGAGGTTTACTCAGTTCAGAAATACCAGCACAAAACAACCTTCAGCTGCATTGCCATCAGCCCCGGAGATGAAAGCGTTTCCCTGATAATTACACACGGCGGCGACAGCGTGGTAACGGTGTTGAACAGTGTCACCGGTGAGATCTGCCAGCAGACCGGACGCGACATGAATTTCGCGGGGAGAAGCAAGGATATCGCGGATGTAACGGAATATCATACATTAGACCGCGACTGCCGGGTGCTCATTTCCACCGACGGGTTCAACGATGTGTGGAGGTTCTGCATGCGTCAGTCCCTCCTCGGCGGCACGCGCGATGTTTTCAGAAGGTACCCGGTGGACAGTATCTGTGAAATGATTTCCGGTATACTGGAAGGGAACAAGGGCAGGTTTGAATACGATGATATCGGTTTTATAGTTATTGATCCGTTCCGGGTGGAGCATATAGAAGCAAAAGCGGTGCTTGTTGGCGGGACAACGCCGTATGAGGAACAGCAATTTCTGTTGGAATACGCGTCAGGATCATATGATCATTGGGTATCTGACGAAAAGTGGAGCGATTTCGCCCCCGAGTTCTCCGGAGCAGGGATAAGGATACTTGGTCAGTGAAAGTGGCGTAAATAGCGGAAACCGGACCGAAAGTTCAAAATGAGCATTTGAGACCGGCGAGTGAATATCAAATTAATGGGAAATTTACACAGCGATGACTGAACGAAGCAAAAGCGATATTATGAATCTGAGGCGAAACCAGTTGACTAAGGCAGCTTATAAGGTTGTCGGACAGAAGGGGTACTACGATTTCACGATACGTGACATCGCCCAGGAAGCCGGTATGTCCACCGGTCTGATTCATTATTATTTTAAAAACAAAGAGGAACTTCTGCTGCACCTGTTAAAGGAGATCAACAAGAACATGCTGGGCAGCCTTAACCGGTCAATCAGCAAGGCCCAGGATCCGCGGGAAAAGCTCAATATCTTTATGCAACAGGCGTTTGATCTGATTACGAATGAGAAGGATTATTTTTACATTGTCCTCGATTTCTGGACGCAGGTCAACAAAAACGAACGCATGAAGCGCGCAAACGTAAATCTATTCAAGAGTTACCGTGACGAGGTTGCGTCGATCCTCAAGGAAGGTGTTACCAAGGGCATTTTTGTGGAAATGGATGTTGTGTACACATCTGCGGTTATAATTTCCATGATTCAAGGTCTACTCATACAATATGTTATAGATAACAAAGCTTTCTCATATGAGGATTATACCAGGAAATTGATGGTGCAAATTAACGATTCTGTTTCGATTAAGTAGAATAATCCAGGTTACGGCCCGTCCTTCAGGGCGATAAATAGGTTAAGGATGCAGGCACTGCATTCTGGCCGGATAATGAAATTTCAAAGTTAGAATAGTAGGAAAGCATGAAAAGCTGCTTGTGTAATAGTACGAGCGGGTGGGATGATTTGCTCTGACCATCCAGGGGAAAGAAGTTATTTTGTCAAAAAAAATGTCTCATTAAAAAATATTTAGGAATAGGAAAGCATGTACGAAGAATATTTTACAGAATCTCATCAGATGCTCCGTGATAGTATCCGAAAATTCATTGCCCGGGAGATTACACCTTTTGTTGAAAAATGGGAGGAAGAAGGAACTTTTCCCCGGGAACTCTATAAGAAGGCGGGTGACGCAGGTTTCCTGGGAATTGGTTCTCCCGAGGAATACGGCGGGACGCCCGGCGATATTTTCCATCAGGTTGCCTATACCGAAGAAATGATGCGTTGCGGATCAGTAGGGCTCGTTTGCAGTTTGGGATCCAGTGCCATTGCCGTTCCCCCCATTCTTGCTCTGGGGACCCAGGAACAGAAAATGAAATATGTTCCAGCCGTTCTGAGTGGTGATCAGATTGCCGTTCTGGGAGTTACCGAACCCAGTGGCGGTTCCGATGTCGCCAGTCTGCTGACCCGCGCTGTCCGCAAGGGTGATAATTATATTGTTAATGGATCGAAAACCTTTATTACCAGCGGTACGCGGGCCGACTATTGTACAACGGCGGTAAGGACAGGAGTATCTGGGCATGCCGGAATCAGCCTGCTGGTTATTGAAAAAGGCACGCCCGGATTTACCGTATCTAAAAAAATCGAGAAAATGGGCTGGCTGGCCTCGGATACGGCTGAGCTTTCCTTCGACGATTGCGAAGTGCCGGTGAAAAACCTCCTTGGCGAAGAGAACAAAGGGTTCTACGGGATCATGCTTAATTTTCAGAAAGAGCGCCTCTACCTGGCTGTTCAGGCTTATGCAGTTGCCGAGTATGCCTTGGAACTGTCCATTAAGTATGCCAAAGAGCGTGTAGCCTTCGGAAAACCTATTGCCAAGTTTCAGGTTACCCGTCATAAACTGGCCGAGATGGCCACTGTCACGGAAGCGGCCAAACAATTTACCTACCGCTGCGCAGCCAAAATCGGCGTCGGTCAGGATGCTTTTCGGGAAGTCTGCATGGCGAAGAATTTTGCCACCAAAGCCTGTGACCGGGTGGTCTATGATGCTGTGCAAATTCACGGCGGATACGGATATTGCAAGGAATACATGGTGGAACGTCTTTATAGAGATTCACGCCTTTTTTCGATTGGCGGGGGTACCTACGAGATCATGAATGAAGTTATCGGCAGACAAATGGGATTATAAATGGAGATCGCTTTGCATATCCGGACAAACCGTTACTCGGGATGCAGCAACATCGATCCTTTGGCGTCGATAGTTAAGGCCTGATCAAAAAATATTAATATAAGCTGTTGCAGTGTGCCTTAGAAGCTAAGGTGCACGAATAGAATTTAAAAGGAGGAAGCAATGGAATTCGGTTTAACTGAAGAACAAATAATGTTTAAAGACACGGTGTATCGATTTGCCAAAAGCCAGATTGTTCCGCTGGTCGAGGAGGCGGACCTCAATTCAGAATTCTCGCTGGAAGTCTGGAAGAAGATGGCGGAGATGGGACTTCTGGGATTGCCCTTCCCTGTGGAACTGGGAGGCTCCGGAGCTGATGTAGTTACGTGCTGCCTTTCCGCCGAAGCAATGGGTCATGCCGGCGTCGATCAGGGGCACTTGCTTGCGCTGGGCGCACACACCTATCTGTGTACGGATACCATTTACAAGCACGGTTCTGACGCACAATTGAAGAAGTATGTACCAAAACTCGCGAGCGGCGAGTGGATCGGCTGCATGGGGCTCACGGAGCCGGGAGCTGGTTCAGACGCGGCTTCAATGTCGACCACGGCAGTCAAGAAAGGCGACAAATGGATCCTCAACGGAACCAAGACCTTCATTACCAACGCACCGGTATGCAACGTGTGCGTCGTGTACGCCACGGTGGACAAGAAGCTGAAGCACAACGGCATAACTGCGTTTATCATAGATAGAGATTTCCCGGGTTTTTCTACGGGCAAGCCTTTCCACAAGATGGGCGTGCGCGCATCGACTACTTCGGAAGTCATCATGGACAACTGCGAGGTACCCGAGGAGAATCTTCTGGGTGAAGTAGGCAAGGGATTTGGATACACACACGAGACGCTTTCCTGGGACCGCAGCGCGCTTCTGGCACCTTTCGTGGGCGGCATGCAGTTTGCCATCGAGGAGTGTACCAGGTACTCTCAGGAGCGGGTACAGTTCGAAAAGCCAATCAACCAGTTCCAGGCTATCCAGCAGAAGCTGGCTGATATGAAAATAATAAAGGAAGCGGCCAAGATGGCAGTTTACCGCGTTGCCCACGACAAGGATTCGGGTAAGCCCTTGGATCATATGCATACCTCCATCGCGAAGGCGCTGGTTGGTGATTGGGGCATGAAGGCGGCAAGTGATGCCGTCCAGGTATTCGGCGGGTACGGCTTTATCCATGAATATCCGATCGAGCGTTTCCTCCGGGACGCTAAACTCGGGCAAATAGGCGGTGGTACCTCCGAGGTGCAGCGACTTATCATTTCCCGGATATTGAGTTATTTTTAGGAAATTGCCCGCAAACAGGATAATCATACATCTGACAGGAGAATGAAACAATGAATTACGATTTAACGGCGGAACAGCTATCAATAAAAGAAAATTTTGAAAAATTTTGTAAGAAGGAAATCGAACCACGTGCACACATGCTGGACACTGCTTCTCATGAAGAAGTTGATAAACAGATAAAGGTTAACATAAAGATGCTTGCAGAGCTGGGCTATCTTGGCATGGGACATGAAGAGAAGTATGGCGGCAGCAACCTTGACCTGATCAGCCAGTCTATTGCGGGGGAAGAAGTTGCAAAAGCCTGCGCATCCACTTATCTCTCCAGCGGCGCCTCCTGCGGCCTCTTTGGCGTGCCGTTAAAACTCTTCGGGACGGACGCGCAGAAGGAAAAATATCTTCCCGGTATCATCAAAGGGGAGATCATCGGATGTTTTGGCCTCACCGAGCCGGAAGCAGGCAGCGATGCAGCTTCTATCAAGACTACGGCGGTTAAGAAAGGCGATAAGTGGATACTCAACGGGACCAAGACCTTCATTACTAATGCAACTATAGCCGACGTCGCCCTCGTCTTTGCCTACAACGACCGGGAGAAAGGCCCCGGTGCAGGGGTAACCTGCTTCCTCATCGACCGCGGAACGAAGGGATTTTCCGTGAGCAAGCCCTTTGATAAGATGGGCTTTCGCGGATCACCAACGGCGGAACTGATACTGGAAGACTGTGAAGTGCCGGACAGTGCCGTTCTGGGCCAGGTAGGTTGGGGCTTTATCCAGGCGATGCAGACCCTGGAATATGGCAGGATCGGGATGGCTACAGTCTGCCTGGGAATTGCGGCAAAATGCCTTGAGCATGCGAACAAATACTCGAAGGAGAGAAAGACTTTTGGCAAGCCGATTAACCGCTATCAAATGGTATCTTTTAAACTCGCCGATATGATGATTATGTCCGACATATCCCGCCTGCTCATTTACCAGGCCTGCTGGGCGAAAGAAACGAAGAACCCCGAATCGGCGATTATGGCATCCGTGGCGAAAGTGTGGGCGTCCGAGTCGGCCACACAGATATCAAGCCTGGCAGTGCAGGTACACGGGGGCTATGGCTATATCAAGGAATTTGCTGTCGAGCGTCTTTACCGCGACGCCAAACTGGGCGAGATCGGCGAGGGTGCATCGGAAATTCAACGGGTGCTGATAGCCAAAGACATGATAGCGAAGTACGGGAAATAGTGCAAGTATAAAAAAGGAGTGATCTATATGGCCATTGATATAAAGTTCATCGGTAAGGCCTATGCGCCTTATACCTATGATGTTTGCAAGGAAAAAATCAAGGAATACGCGAAGGCCGTCAAGACCCTTGACCCGCATTATGTGGATGAAAAATTCGCGAAGAAATCGAAGTACGGCACAATAATAGCGCCGCCTACTTTTGCGGTTGTTTTCGGTGCGAACCTGATCGAACCGGTGTTCACGGACAAGGAGCTTAACCTGAACATGTCGATGCTCGTTCATGGTGAGCAGGAAATGGATTTTTTCGAGGTGATCAAGGCCGGTGATTCGATAACCACCGGCGCAGTAATCAGCGACATCAAGAACAAGGAAAAGGTGGATACCATAACGGTGGAAGTTACTTCAAAAAACCAGCACGGCAAACTCGTCTGCCGGGGCCTATATACCTTTGTGGTGCGAAAATAGGAGGACATAGAGCAATGGAAAAAGGACAGACATTTCAGGACAGCGAGGTCGTCGATAAATACAGAACGTTATATTACGCCGGTGCATCAGGCGATTACAATCCGATCCATATCGATCCGGAATTCGGGAAGATGGTGGGACTCGGTGGGGCGATTCTTCAGGGCCTTTGCACCATGGCCTTCGCAACGCGGAGTGTTACTAACCTGATAGGAGATCCCGGCAAACTCAAGAAAATTAAATGCCGTTTCAGCGCTCCGGTAATGGTGGAGGATACCATAAAAATGCAGGGAACGGTCACGGATATAAAAGACGGCCTGGGATATATTAATCTTCAAGTGACCACGCAGGGAGGGGCTGAGGTTCTGCAAAAATTCGAAGCCGTCGTTGAAGTGTAAAAAATCATCAATCATCGGGGCAAATGACGATTTCTCCCGGTGATCCTCAATCATTGGGGCAAATGCAAATTTGCCCCAATGATCTTTTTGCCCCTTGCGTTCATTTTATTTTGTAAACAGCGCTGCGCAATTATCCGGCCTTTCTTTCCCCTCAATATAAAATCGGAAATAAATTTATTTCATAATCCAGGTACAATTATAACTTTTAATTATTTGCTATGCTCAGTCAAATAATATAACCCTGACTTATCAATTGCCCTAACATTGGTCGGCAAGAAAGATCAGCGAGGAGACACAAAGAAAATGAAGAACATAAAAGTAGTTGATGCCCGGAATTTATCCTGCCCCCAACCTGTTGTACTGGCCCGGAAGGCAATCCTGGTTCATGAGCAGGTTATGGTCGTTGTCGATAACGATGCGGCGCTGGAAAATGTAAAACGCATGGGGACAAAGCTGGGCTGCGAGGTGAGAAGCGAAAATAAAAGTGACGGCACTTATGAAATATATCTGACACGGCAGCAGTTACAAGCGCCGGTAAATGACGAGTATGTGTCATCACGTGGCTCTTCCCCAGCACCATCCGGGCCTTTTGTCATTGTTATCTCCGCAGACAAAATGGGAAAGGGCAATGACGAGCTGGGTTATGTCCTCATCAAGGCTTTTTTCCACACCGTGGCGGAGCAGGCCGCAAAACCGGATGTGATGATTTTTTATAACACGGGAGTTAAACTGACAGTGCAGGGTTCCGAAGTCCTGGAAGATCTGGGGCAACTGGAATCCGACGGAACGGAAATACTGGTTTGCGGCACGTGCCTGAACTATTTCGAAATTAAGGACAAGCTGGCCGCAGGGAAGGTTTCCAATATGTATGATATTGTGGAAACGATGAGTAAATCGGGGCGATTGATTTCTCCATGAGCGGTCAGAAAACATATATGGTGATGCTCTTCAAGGCGGTGAGTTACGCCCTGAAAGCGGAAAAGATTCTTCAGCAGGAAGGACTGACCTGCAAGCTCATTCCTGTGCCCAAACAGATCAGCTCAGACTGCGGTGTCTGCCTGCGCTTTGAGCCGCAGAATCGCGAACGTATCGAAACCAGCCTTTGCGGCAGAGTGGAAGTAGAAGAAATTCGCGACCTGATCAATTAAACGAATTGAAATTAAAAATATTGCGGGTATATTCAGATAAGTGTTTTAAATATTATCAGGGAGGAAAATATGCAATTTACATTCGCCCACAATAATTTCAATGTAATCAATTTGGAAAAAAGTCTGGCATTTTATAAGGATGCCCTGCAATTGACGGAAGTGAGGCGATATGAGCCGCCGGACGGAAGTTTCGTTATCGTCTTTCTGGGTGATGGCAAAATGTCGCATCAGTTGGAGCTGACCGAGATGAAAGACAGAAAAGAGCCTTATAATCTGGGCGACAACGAATTTCATCTGGCTTTCCAGGTGGATGATTTCGCCGCCGCTCATGACCTGCATGAAAAAATGGGCTGTATCTGCCTGGAAAACAAGGACATGGGAATTTACTTTATCAATGATCCGGATGATTATTGGCTCGAAATCATTCCGCAAAAGAGATAAGCTTGGAAAAATGAACGTACTGTAAAGGAGGGACAAAGCTATGAAAAAAGAAAAAGACATTTCCCGATTGGCCTTTTTGGTGATCCTGACCATAATATTGTGTTTTGCTTCATCGGCAATTGCGGAGGGGCTAAGCCCGATTAAACTTCCGCCACCCGACCTGAAAGGCGGGAAATCCCTGATGCAATCTTTGCAGGAGCGGAAAACATCCCGGTCCTTTAATACCCAAAAGCTGCCGATAGAAGTGCTTTCCAATCTTCTCTGGGCTGCCTGTGGAATCAACCGGCCGGACAATGGCAAACGCACGGCACCTACAGCCCGCAACTGGCAGGAAATAGATATCTATGTCGCCCTGGAAGAAGGCCTTTATCTTTATAACGCCAAAACCCATGCACTCGAGCCGGTATTGAAAAGGGATCTCCGCAGGAATACGACTACCTTTCTTCAGCCGTCGAGAATGCAGGTAGCAAACGCGCCGTTGCAATTGATCTATGTGGCGGATTACTCGAAGATAGTGTTTGGAGCTAACGAAGAAGACAGAATAATTTATTCGTCCGCCGATACCGGGTTTATTGCCCAGAATGTTTATCTCTACTGTGCTTCCGAGGGACTGGCCACAGGCGTTCGCGCCATGGTGGATCGGGATGCACTTTCCAAAGACATGATGCTGCGCGATAGACAGAAGATTGTTCTGGTCCAGGCGGTGGGTTATCCGCAATAAAAAATGATAAGAGATAGCGGCATAGGGAGACGACTCTTTAACCTCATCTGATGAAAATAAGGTTTAGTTTCGCTAAGACCGGCACAACTAATGGGTTAGTAAATTCAGCCGAAAGAATTTCTGTTTAATGTCGCAACCAAGCGCAGAGATAAAAGAAACCGTTTTTGCCGAAGCCGGCCAATACTTCACCGCTCTGATGCAGGACATTGATCAGGCCGCAACGCATATTGATTTTGAAACGTATATTTTTGATCTGGACCCACTGGGCAGGAAAGTTGCCGAACATCTGGCGGCCGCCGGCCGCCGGGGCGTTTTGGTAAGGCTCTTATTAGATGGTGCCGGCTCATCAATAGCGAGCGGCACACTGGCCCGGCAATTAAGCAGTGCCGGTGCGCAAGTACGCATCTATAATCCTCTGCCCTGGAATATCCGCCACTGGAAATGGACTGTGCCTACTCTGCCCTGGCTGACTAAGTTTCAACGCTTAATGGTGAGCATGCACAGCCGCAATCATCGCAAAATCTGCATGATTGATCACCGCATTACCTGGATAGGCAGCTTCAACGTTTCCCAGGGACATCTTCCTAAAACGCAAGGCGGAGAGGATTGGTGCGACACGGCGCTCCGGCTGGAAGGCATCGATATGGAGCATTTGCTGCATGCATTCAACAGCGCCTGGAGCAATGAGGGATCTTTGATTCCCCTGCGGATTTTTTCTCCAACAAGTATCCGTTCCAACCATATGCATCGACGCGAGCTTCGCCGCGACTTATTAAAACGCATTGCTCAGACCCATTCGCGCATCTGGATCACCAATGCCTATTTTGTTCCCATCGCTTCAATTCTGCGATACTTGAAAAAAGCGGCACGACGCGGTGTTGACGTCCGTATACTCCTTCCCGGAAACTCCGATCTGTTTTTCATGCCCTGGGCATCTGCTGTTTTTTATCAGGCGCTGTTGAAAGCCGGCGTAAGAATATATGAATATAAAAGCGGCATACTGCATGCGAAAATTATGATTCTGGATGACTGGATAACCGTTGGTTCCAGTAACATGGATTATTTGAGCTTTTTTCGGAATCTGGAAGCGGAAATTGTTGTCTCACTACCGGAGACAAAAAAAACCATTGCGGATCAATTTCTCAATGATCTGACCCATGCCGAGGAATTAACAATCGATGATTGCCCGCAACGTCCGTGGTGGAAGAAATTGTTTGGTTATCTTCTATTGAATATTAAGCGCTGGCTATAAAAAGGGTTGACTAGTAGTTGACAGCACACTGCTGAAAAAGTAGGATGGGGTAACAAGCAATAGTTGGATTGCCCCGAAACATCAGTATTGAGACAAATTATTCGAAAGGATTATTGTGAAGATATCAATCAGAGAACTGGAGGAGCTGACCTGCCGGGCTGTGCAGAAATACGGCTACCGGGACAAGGAGGTCCACATTATCAGTGAGGTAATGCTTTATGCCCAGATGCGGGACAATAATCAGGGGGTGGTAAAACTCATCGATAAAGGTATCCCCAAAGATCCGCAGGCAGGAGAAATTGTTATCGAAAAGGAGACTGCTATTTCCGCAAGGATCAATGGCAATAAGAATCATGCCATGTTAGTTGTCAGCAAGGCGGTAGATATCGTGAAGGAGAAGGCGCGAAACAGCGGTTTTGCCATTGCCGGGACATTCAATACCAATACATCGTCCGGGGCCATCGGCTATTATGCCTCCCGTTTGGCGAAAGAGCGGCTGATCGGTTTTGTTTTCAGCCGTTCCCCCCAGAGAGTCGCCGTTCATGGTTCCTACGAGCCGGTATTCGGTACTAATCCCCTGGCAATCGCTATTCCGACGGAGACGGATCCCGTTGTTCTCGACATGTCGACGGCAGCGACTTCCTTCTTTGGACTGGTAGAGGCAATGACAGCAGGGAGAGACATCCCCGCCGATTTTGCCTATGATGCCGAGGGCATTCCGACCACAAATCCGCAAAAAGCCATCGCGGGCGCTATCCGTTCCTTTGATCGGAGCTACAAAGGCTCAGGTCTTGCACTGATATGTGAGATACTGGCAGGACCGCTGGTGGGTGCAGCTTTCTGCGGGCTCGGCGACAGCAAGGGAAACTGGGGGCATTTAATCTTTGCCCTCGATCCGGAACTCTTAACAGACCGGAACCAGTTTGCAAAAAATGTCTCGGAGATAGTCCGCAAGGTGAAGTCCACGAAGAAACTGACTGGTGTAGAAGAAATATTCGTGCCGGGGGAGAAGGAAAACAGACTCTCCAGGGGGCGTCAGGAAACAGGACTGATCGAAGTGGAGGATAACCTGCTTGCCGAACTGCGCAGGGTATCCGACAGCGTCAGTGTCTGAAGGCATACTATATTGGTTCAGAATTAAACAAGGTCAGTGCCGTTATACTGGATGTTTTAATATCCCTTGACAGACATAAACCTTTTAGGATAATTAGCCGCGCTTTCAACCGTAAGAGCGAAATAATTCTTGCTTTCAGTATCCAGTCTGGAAATAAAAAGACTCTCTACTCCGGAAGATGTCATAGATTCGCAACCGGCGTAAACTTATGCCGCTCAAACGGTTGATATAATCGGCAAGCACCGAGGAAAGTTAATGAAAACACCTTTAGAAAAAGCTCAGAAAGATCCAGATTCAACCAAGGCCAAAATCCTTACAGCGGCCCGAAAGGTATTCGGAGAGTATGGCTTTCACGGTACGACCACAAGAATGATTGCCAAGGAAGCCGGCATTGATATCTCGACGCTCCATTATCACTGGGGGGAAAAGGGTGAACTCTATGAGGCTGCGATCCTTGATATGAATAATGATCTCGGGCAGCAGTTAAGAGATGTGGAAAAAGTTATTCATAATTTCCCTTTGGGCGAAAGAATGAAATTATCCTTAGATATCCTGATAGATTATCTCTTTGAACATCCGGAAATATCAAATTTGCTGTTGTATCGCTATTTCGGCAAAACGCGTCAGGAGGCCAAAATTGATTTTAAAGTTCCTGAATTTACGGCTGATATTGCGCGCTCGATGGGGTTGAGCAAAGATAAAAATAATGTTTCTCCCGAGGCGAAGATGAAAGTGTTGTTTGTAATGAATGCTATCCATAATTTTGTTTCCGGAGAGAATTTTTTTCGTTCCATGGTCCATCAGGATCGGGAGGAATATATCAAAATGGTTAAGGAGACCTTAAAGTTCGCGTTAATCCCTGCCTTTACCGCCAAGCAGCCATGAGCAAGTGGTTCAAAATTCCGCAATCCAATAATCCGATTTTACTGAAAAGTTAACATTTAAAAAATTATTCTTGACAAAGGAATAATTTGTGCCTATTGATCTCCATCAAATGATTGAACTGTAAGGTGGAATCATACGATGGCGTCTCCCTTAGAAAAAGCCCGCAAGGATCCGGAATCGGTAAAGGCTAAAATTCTACTGGTGGCACGCCGCGTCTTCGGAGTGTATGGATTTCACGGTACGACAATCAGAATGGTTGCCCAGGAACTGGGGATGGACATCTCTACTCTGCATTATCACTGGGGTGATAAAAGAGATCTATACGAGGCTGTTGTTCTGGACATTAACCATGATCTTGGTCAGAATCTGATCAATGTAGAGAAAATGATTCATGGTCTGCCGCTACCGGATCGTCTGGCAATCTCCATCGATTATATGACCGATTATCTCTTTGCCCATCCCGAAATTTCCAACCTGATCATCTTCCGTTATTTCGGCAAGACCCGTGAGGAGGCCGGTATCGATTTCAAGGTTCCGGAATTTACGTATGACATTGCCCGTTCGATGGGACTAGTGAAGAATAAAAAAAATGTCTCGTCGCATGTGATGCTGATGGTCCTGGCCCTCATGAATTCGATGCACTGCTTCATTTCGGGGGAAGATTTTTTCCGTCCTATCGTAGCGTTGAGCAGGGAAGAATACATTGCCGAGACCAAGAAAGCGCTGAAGTTTATCCATATCCCGGCTTTTACCCAAGGTTCTGATCAGAAAGACAAATAGAGTTCCTGCCGGTTCCCGGAATTGGCAGGACTTAGGAAGCATTGTCATAACAATATTTTTAATAACCAAGATCGAAGGGAAGGGAGGAAGAAATATGGTGGCAAGCAAAAGTGAGATCCGTTTTGATGGTCGTGTGGCTATCGTGACGGGTGCCGGCGGCGGCCTGGGTCGGGCGTATGCGCTGGAACTGGGCCGGCGCGGGGCGAAGGTCGTGGTGAACGACTTTGGCGGCGCCCGGGATGGTTCCGGCAACGGTGCCGCAGGGCCCGCGGACAAGGTTGTTGACGAAATCAAGGCCCTGGGCGGCGAAGCCGTGGCGAACTACGACAACGTCGCGACGGTGGAAGGCGGGGCGAACATCGTGAAAACGGCAGTGGACGCCTTTGGTAAGGTCGATATCCTCATCAACAACGCCGGCATTCT
>JANYAY010000066.1 GCA_025361065.1 Deltaproteobacteria bacterium | reverse complement strand
ACTTTGATTTTACACTTAATGTCGCACCTGAAAGCCTGCCGCAAAAAGTAACAATATTTTAGAGGTGAGCCAATTGCAGTCAGATGACCGCCACAATCTCTGCCATTGTAACGATAATAGAAGCTTACTATGCAGTCTGAGCGGCAGTAATTGGACCTTTCCGGCAAAAGCCGGTAAGTATCATTCCACGGATAAATTTAAAGCTCGCATTGAGCGGAAAAGCCCGCAGACGGCACACCCAGTGCCTGCAACAATCTGGCCCAGTAATTGACTTGCGCCGCGGTACTGGCGAGGATTACAATTTCCCGTTCGTTAAATTCGGCTTTCAGCTTTTCGATAAAGTCCGGAGGGAATGTCAGCGTCCTGCTTGATATAATCCGGGCATACTCCAGCGCCAGTTTTTCGCGCAGGGAAAATGTTTTTACCTCTTCCATCCCGGCCCGGTCCTGTAAAACCAGAAGTTCCTCCCGGGTGATACCATAATCAGCGTAATCATGATAATTCATGTCAATACAAAAAGGACAGGCGACACAAAAAGAAGTTTGCAGACGGACAAGTTTGAGTATCCGCCGATTAAGATTTGCATCTTTGTGGGCGACGAGAGCCTCTAATATACCGGAACTGATCGCAACTTTGGGATACCAGGCCAGAAGCCTGGCCGGCAGAAGATCGCGTCCGGTAACCTTCCCCGCTATCCAGATACCGATCTTCAAATAAAAAGGAATACTCTTTGGCGGATCGATAAAAGCTTTCACGATATTCTCCTCAGCGTAATGCCGCACTTTTTCCGGAACTTGGCCAATATATTTATTTCAATTGCTTTTACGGAGCAGATCACGGATTTCGCCGAGCAGTTCCTGGTCTTTTGTCGGTGGCGGCGGGGCTTGCGCTTCTTCTTTCTTATTTTTCATGATCAAGCCGATGAACTTGACGATGAATATATATAAGGCCAGCGCAACAATTAGAAAGTTGACGATTTCTCCGATAAACAAACCGTAGGGAATTTCCTTGCCGTTAACAATCCACTTCCAGGCCAGATATCCTTGCTGACCCGGTAATATTACGCTGATGCACGGCATAATAATGTGTTTGACCAGAGAATCGACAATTTTACCAAATGCCGCCCCGATAATAACACCGATGGCCAGATCAACTACATTACCCTTTAAGGCGAAATTTTTGAACTCCTCCAGCATTGTCGATACTTTTTTCTTGGGGTTCATATTTTATCCTTTCGATAAAAAATATTTTCGCTACTCCACATTGGCCATTTCTTTATAAATTGCTAATTCGATTTCATCGAACAAGTTGAGATACTGTTCCATTTCCAGCAATCGCCTCATTTCCCAGCCTGTTTTTGTCTTCTTCTCTGTGATTACCGAAAGTACGACTTCCCGGTCTTTCCAATTGAGCTTTTTGACTTGAGCAACACTTCTGGTTCGCCAGTCTCCCTGGATAATATAATCCGTTTCCACCCGATTATTTACGTGGTCAATTTTTACATTGCTGCCCATATTCTTTTCCCGGAAGACCCGGGCTGTTGCCTGGAGAACTATTTTTTCCTTGGCTTCATAAGTATGCCTGTATTCGTCAGGTTTGGATATAACCACCTGCCCGAATTTCGGCCCGCAGGAAATCAAATTAATAATAATGATTAAAATCAACGGCCAGAAAAAGAAGATATTTTTTAAAGATTTTCTTGTGTTCCGATTCCTTGATGTTTTTATTTTATTATTTATTTTTGCCATTCACCCACCAATCACTTTTTTCTTTAAACCACCAGTTTGACGAGTCTGTTTGAATGATCTTAGAGGCAAGCTCTTTTGCGGCCGCGGTAGTCAGCCTTTGCAGCGCATAATTGATCCATTCTTCCGCATATTTGTTTCCCAAATCTCCATATTCCTTCAATTGCAGGATTAATGCGATTTGATCGGCATCACGCACGGCCAGAGATTCTTTTGTTTCTTTCCGGTTGAACTCATCAATGAATTCTTTGATGTCATCACCGAAAAAGAGATGCTCGGTTAATTCGCGCACTGCCTTTTCCTCATCGACAGCAACATACTTTTTGTTGACGTAATTCATGTCACCGGTGCGTGCTTCCGGCAAATCATGAAGTGTGCACATTTTCAAAACGCGAAACTCATCTAACGCCGGATCCATCTTGCATAAGGCATAGCCGACAAATATTGTACGCAAAACGTGTTCGGCTACGGACTCTTTGCCGCTTCCCAAAAATTGATAGCCGCTGCGGGGAGTTTTACTGAGCATTCCTACTTCAAACAAAAAATTGGCAATACTATCCATCTTATTCCTTCTTCTTTAAGACATTAATCCGGGTTGCCATCATATCCACCGTTTTTTTAACCTGCATTTGCAGCGAAGCAATGCTATCGGGTCTTTGGCTCGCGATCCGATCTAGTTGGGCCTTCCAATGTTCCAAAAGAGCAATCTCATTTTCTTTTAACTTTTTCTCAAACCGTTCCTGATATTCCTTAATAAATGCCACGGATGAATCCTGTGCAGCCATTGTATCCTCCTTTTGCTAAACCTGCGGCATTATATCATTGAAGCCCGATCTTGCAACAACCAATTATGCAAAAGCCTCATAAACATTGTTTAAGCCAAGATTGAATGATGCCCGATAAGCCGCAGACCTCACATCTCAATTGAAGCAGGCTGTGGAAAGATTCATTCTGATCACTCGTTCCTTTTATTTGAGCATGCTTCATTATTTTTAAGACAAGCTGTTGCGCTGCGCTCCCCGTAGAATGTTTTTAGCATCTCTGAGTTGTAAATTCTTTAACTGCATCATCAGCAAATCAACCACCTCGCGAGCTCGCTGTCGAGGCATGAAATGAACGTCATTATAGCGCGAGCGAGTTCACGAGAATTAACGCTCGTCCCGCGGGAGCGGGATAAAAGACGCCGCTGCTGTGTATTGTTGCAGGGAAGAAGCTCCTGAATAATAAATTAAGCATTACTTAATATTATCTTGACACGCAATCTTTAGTAATGCTATATGTTGCTTATACTGTTGAAAATAAAGGATCGGTTGCTAAATGAATTTAGGTTCGGTGCTCAGAAAGATACGCAAAGAAAAAGGCATGACTCTGCGGATGGTTGCTGAAAAGTCCGGCATCTCGGAAGGGTTCCTCTCCCAGGTGGAGAACGATGTAAGCTCTCCTTCGGTTGCCACCCTGGTAAATATCTGCAATGCCATGGCGACTAATGCCGGTGAGGTTATCAGTGCAGCGGAAAAAAATGAACGCCTGGTGGTGATTCGTAAGGCCGAGTGGATGGATGTGGAAATACCATCATCGGGCTTTGTGACCCGGCGCTTTTTCTCTCCGGAAAGTCGTGAAGTTATTGATAGTTCCGTTATGGCCATGGAACCGGGTTCAGCAATACCTGGCCGCAAAAACCTCAAACACAGTCAGGAAATCCTGTGTGTACTAAAGGGAACAGTGGAACTTGTCTGCGGGGAGGAGACAGTAAATATTTTTGAGGGCGATGTGGTTCATTACTACTGGTCCATGCCCGAAAAACAAGTGATAACTAATAAATCGAATAGTCTGGCCGTGGTAGCATGGGTTGGGACATTATAGCGTAAGTCAGGTAAATGATTTACGTTTAATAAACCGGCCTCACCGCAACTGTTTTGTTTCTGTGGACAAGAAAGAATCCCGTTCATGTTTTCTCCCCCGGGAGAAATAAATAATATTAAAGGAGTCTTTACATGTCATTGAATTTTGAATTTAGCCCAGAGCAGAAAATGTTGGAAGAAAGTGTCTGGCGGTGGGCATCCACCTGGCTGGAGCCTCAAATGGAGCATGCCTATGAAGCCGATGAAATGCCCGCCAACCTCTTCACGGAACTCGGCAATCTCGGTATTACCGGTGTTGCCTTTGAGGAGAAATACGGCGGCGCCGGACTCGGTTACGTGGAAACCCTTTTGGTTTACGAGAATATTGGCCGCGTCAGTAATGCCCTGGCCATGACCGCAGGAGCCAGTCAGACCCTCTGCTTCGATAATTTCCGGCGGAATGCGAGCGAAGATCAGAAGATGGCCTATCTTCCCAAAGCATGCAGCGGGGAATCGATCGGGTGCCTCGGGATCACCGAGCCCAATTCCGGCTCCGACGCCATGAGCATGTCCACCAAGGCAATTAAAAAGGGAGACAAATATATTATTAACGGGAGCAAGATTTTCATCACTAATGCTCCTCTTTCCGATTTCATGTTGTTTTATGCCAAAACGGAACCAGAATTGGGCCCCCACGGTATTTCCACATTCTTCTTTAATCCGAAAACACAAAAAGGATGCACTTGTGAAAAGATCAAGAAATGGGGAATGAGAACATCACCTACGGGCCTGGTTACGTTTGATGATATGGAGATACCCGAAGCAAACCTGGTCGGCCAAATCAATAAGGGTGTAGCCGTTCTGACCAGCGGCCTGTGCACCGAGCGTATAACCTTGAGCGGATGCTCTCTGGGATCACAGCGGTCCTGCCTGGAACTCAGCCTTAAATATGCCAAGGAAAGGGTCCAATTCGGAAAACCGATCATATCCTTCCAATCCATCCAGGAAAAGCTGGCCAATATGTACACCGGCTATCTATCCTCCAAGTGGATGGCCTATAGCGCCGCCTCTTATTGCGACTCCCTTACGACCAAATCGGGAGGAAAAGGAACCGATCTCGACCGGATGGCGGCGGCTTCGCTCCTATACTGCGGAGAGATGGGAACAAAAATAGCCGCCGATGCCATTCAAATCCACGGTGGTTATGGTTATTGCTCGGAATACGCCGTATCCCGCCATTATCTGGATCAGAAACTCTGGGATATCGGCGCCGGTACTTCCGAAATTCGCCGGATGATAATTGCCCGGGAACTGATGCGCGATAATTTTCAGAGCGCCCGTTAGTCAGTTATGTGGCAGTCAACCGCCCGCGGTTGACTGCCACATAACTTCGCCCCCAAAAG
>JANYAY010000095.1 GCA_025361065.1 Deltaproteobacteria bacterium | reverse complement strand
AAGCAACTCCTTGCAGTGGTTGCGGAAGAAGATGTTGTCGTATTGCTGGCGGCCCTGGGGATTGCGCATCAGGCCCATGGCAGTCGTCTCGGGACAGGGATACTGGATGATGCCAGCGTTCTTTCTCAGGAGGTAGTTTGTTACTTCAATAGTCAAGGGGAAGTTCTGCCCCAATATGTGTACGCGGCAATAAGGATTGATCAGGCACTGCGCTATGAGAATGATCTTCTTGTCTTTTTTACTCATGCTCTACCTCCGGGTGTTTAGCATTTTCAGTATAAGGAGAACCTGTGCGTGGGTCAATGGAAATTTGGCCGCAATCTTATGATGAAAATATTCATGGAACGGGTGCATCAAGTCGGCCCTTCATTTGATCCATCAGCGCGATTACCGCCGGCTCTTTTGCCTTGTAGGTGATAATGGGACGCTGCTAACTTTTAAACATTCGTCCTTTTTCCTTTATCCCCTGTGGCCTGAAGGCATATAAGTAAATGATGATACGTGGCGAATCATACAACATCTTGTAATCATATCAAGAAGAAAAGGACATATATCTCAAACCTGTGGTTCGATGACGGAAGCAAGAAAAGTGCTTTCAGAATACTCAAAGGAAAAAAGTGTCATCGAAACTTTGACAGTTCCCGCGCAGGAAGTTTACCCGGCGCATACCGGGGGGAATCCAGGAATAGTTGAAATGTCAAGAATAAAGATTTCTCCCCGTTTCTCCACGTTTCTGCACAATTTTCTTAGTCGGTGCCTTTATCTACAGGAATCAAAATCTCGTTCCGTCGCAGGAACCACGGTGTAAAAGGGGAATCGTAGCGGGCCCAGATGGGATCGCCCGCGACGGTAAGGCCCCTTTCGCGAATCCAGGACTCCAGTTCCAACTTGTATCGAAGGTAGTTTTTCTCACTCCAGAAACCGGAATAGTTTACTGCGGCCAGCCAGCGAGCGAGAACCTGACGCAGCGTCACTTGGGGATCTTCAGGCTCTGGGAGCGTTTCCAGGGTGTACGAGGCCGGCATCATGAAGCTGACAGCCCAACGATCCTGAACACTTCGCTGTCCTACGGGTGCCGTCATCCGGATCTTCTGCCCCAGGGGCTCTTGGGATACGGGAGCGGTCATCGCCACCTTGTCGCGCGACCGGTTGTCACCGGAGATATAGCGAAAAAGCCTTGAGAATGCCTTGTTGCCGGCCTCTTCAAAGTCTCCTTCCACGAAAGTTTCGGCGAGGATGTGGGGTGCATAATCGCGGATCTCGAACCGGTTGTCTTTTTTCAATACTGTATACGCAGCTTCTTCGATCGCCATGGCATCCATCGCTCCAATGATTATGATCGCTGCTGCAAGTATGATTCGGATTAAATGTTTCATGACCACCTCCTCTATTCAAATATAATCATTTCGTCGTGAATAACCTATCAAAGGAGCCACCGGGCCAGATACCCGACAATAAATCCGGAAAGTCCGCATGCGACCATGCCCCAAAGCATATCGCCAATCGTCAGAAGACCTGGTCGATCGAATCGAGGAGCGACTTCGCCTCCCTTTGGAAATAAACGTTCCAGGAGTAGGGCCGTTTCCGCCCCTGCCGCGGGTCCTGAGCAATCACCCACTCGAGATCCGCGCGAAACGAGTCGCGGTCTTTATTCCGCGTCGCGAGATACTTCGCCCGTCCCCATCGAACGAGGATGGGATCAAGGCCCGCTTGGATCGCCTTCTCGAAGTACTCCTCGGCCTTCTTCAGATCTCCTCCCTTGCTTTGCGGGAGTGCGATATATACGATCGCGATGTTGAAGAGATTTCCGCCGTCGTTCCAAGTGGGGTCGACCTCCTCGATCCGTTTCATAAAGATCCGGGCTCGGTCGATCCACTGGAAATTCCACGCCCTCGCGAGACCGGGTATGCCCTCCCGGTAGTAGTAGCAAGCGCCGAACGACCAGTAGCCCATTCCATCGGCATCGTCTTTTCCGAGCCGCGACACCGCCTCCCAGACCGGAGTCCCGGCTTCCAAATGACGGCGGAAGTCGTCGTTTAGCAGAAGCGCCTTCTCGGCTGCCTGCATCGCTTTCTGATAGTGCTCCGCCTTCTCCCAACGTGCCGAAGTATAGCCTGTGGCAAGCAGGATTCGCGCATTCGCGATACCGATTATCGCCTTCCTACTCGTCGGGTCGGCGGCGGCAGCCGCCTCGTAGGCTCGCACCATCTCGAGAATGCCCTCGCGTGTCTCGACGGTCGACTCGAGTCGGCGCGCCGCATCGAGGAGCTTCGCCGCATCTCCGCCCGGCGGTCCGTAGCCGCTGATAGCTGCACCCGGTGCCCAATGCATACAGCCCGTCGTTGCCGCCAGGAGCGCCGCGATGAACAATCCAAGAAGAGCCTTTGCGAGAGGTTGGTTTATGCTCGGCCGACCGTTCCGCTTGTCCATTTCATGCCTCCTGTTATGTGCCTAGTCCTTCAGAAGGACCGCAGGCTGACCAAGACCGTTTCTTTTTCCACGACCATATCGACACGTTTGCTTGCTTGGCTTGTTTGATATTTTCTGATAATATATCATTGATTGTTCTCTACTAATATAGAGAAGGAATATTGCTTGTCAAGGAGATATTTCCAGGGATGGCAGCATGATTTCTTGACAACCTAGGATGTGTTTCCTATGTTGTAAATGTCGATTATCAATCAGAATATATGACAAGAATTTGGGAGATGGTGGACGAAATTATCATGGAGGTGGATGATGACACTAAAAGAATATTTTGACAACGCAAAGGGATACGGAGTCCTGGCTACGGCGGACGCTGCGGGGAAAGTCAATACCGCTGTCTATGCGCGCCCGCATGTCATGGATGAAAAAACGGTTGCCTTTATTATGGCTGAGCGATTAACCCATGAAAACCTCAAGTCGAACCCCTGGGCCGCCTACCTTTTCATGGAGGCGGGAGAAGGTTGGTCCGGCAAGAGGCTTTATCTGAAAAAAATGAGGGAAGAGCAGAACGAGGGGTTCATTCAGGAGATTTGCCGGAAGTGTGATTATTCACGTTACGACGTCAAGAACCGGTTTATCGTTTATTTCATTGTCGAGAACGTCTTGCCGCTGATCGGAAGCCAGGATGTCATCTGATCGTTTGCAAGTCCCTCCGGAACGACCCGCTCCGGAATCGGTCGAAGAGAAGGAGAGAAGTGCGTGGCAGTGAAGCCATATCAAATCATTCCGTCTGAGAGCATTAAAATTCTTCATCGGAAAAATATCCCTGTTGCGGTGATCCTTTTGCTGGTCCTGCTGCTGACTTCCTGCATCTTGCCCATCATGCCATTCGATGAAGAGAAGTGGCGGGCGCAAGTGGAGTCTGCAGACCCGGCGCTTCTGCACGCCCCCCATCGGGAAGACGGCCGTTATTTCAATCCCTGGATGCCCATGCAGAAGGGCTTCAGTGATTTTCTGCGCTGGCAGCTTTCTGAAAAAACTCTCTATGAGCCAGGGGAGGAAAAGGACGTTCCCGCGGTCATATCGGACCTCTCTGATCGCATCCGGTCAACATCGGGTGATTTTATCGCCTGGATCGGCCATTCGACATTCCTGATCAGAATGGGCGGTGAATACTGGATCACCGATCCGATCTTTTCGGAGCGAGCACTGCTGCCGAAGCGAAAAACGCCGCCCGGTTTGTCCGTCGATGAGTTTGTGGCTCTGCCCGGTAAGAAAAACGTGCTGATTTCCCACAGTCATTACGATCATCTGGATTCTGACAGCATCAGGCGTCTACCCGCCGACACCCGGGTCTATGTACCCCTGGGGCTCAAAACCCTGATGAATGATCTCGGAAAGCAGGATGTGGTGGAAATGGACTGGTGGCAAGCGATTTCCTGCGGAAACAACTGCCAGGTGGTCTGTCTCCCCGCCCAGCACTGGTCCCGGAGGATCATTCAAAATACGGATACCACCCTGTGGGCGAGTTTTCTGCTGGTGACCCCGGGCCGGAAGATCTATTATGGAGGAGACAGCGGCTACTTTATCGGCTACCGGGAGATCGGACGCCGCTATACCGGCATCGATTACGCCCTCTTGCCCGTCACCGCCTATGAACCGCGCTGGTTCATGCACTATGCCCATATGGATGCCCGGGAGGCGCTCGACGCCTTCCGGGACCTGGGAGCCCGGTACTTTATCCCGACCCAATGGGGCACCTTCCGGCTGGGAGACGAACCGATCGGGCAGGCTCCTTCAGCGTTGTCCAAGGCTGCGCAATCCACCAACACCGATCCGGCCCGGATCATCGTCATGGGCATCGGCCAGCTTTTGCCTATGAAGAGTCAAGAACCAAAGTTCAAAAAGTAAGGCCGTTATCTTTTTGCCCTTCGCAGGGATCAGAGCTGCAGCATCAGGGATAGGGCCATCATGGGCGCCGTTTTGAAATCGTCGGAGCCCAGTACGTTGCCGTTGCTGCCGGCGATACGCATCTTTCCGTTGAATGCCGCCCCTCCGTAAAGATCGAGTTTGAAGTCCCTGCCCATCCGATAAGTCAGCCTTGCATAGCCCACCGTCGAGTCCACCTCGCCTATCCCGTCTGGGGCCACTCCGCTGTCATCGAGGCGGAAACGGAATGACCGGTACGCGGCGCCCGCTGCGATCTCCCAGCGATCAGAGATCCGATAGGAAAGCTCCAGGCCTGCCGGACCGGAGGGGCTCGTGCGGAAGGGATTGTTGAGTCGCAGTTCCTCCGTAATCTTCCAGTCGATGGCGATGTATGGAAAGCTCTTCGTTTCCGCCATGCGGCTGAAAACACCTGCCCCGGCACCCATGGTGAGCCAGGGACTGACGCGGTAGGACACGGCGAAGATGGCCCCGTAGCCGAGGGCATCATTCCAATTGGCGACGCCCGATTCGCCGAACCACTCCACCTGGGGTGAGATGAAGAGCGACCAGCTGTCGGTCATGCGGTAGCTGACGGGCAGTCCGGCGGAAAACCGGTGGATGTCACTCCAGGGGTCCGCCCCCGCGAAGACCGTCGTGCCGGAGAAGTGATATTTCTCGAATTCATAGCCCAGGCTGATGCCTGCGCGCAACGAGTTCAGAGCATGCGTCGATGTGTAGAAGTTGAACCCGTAGCGCTGCACACTGAAGCTGCCGCCTCGGTCGAAATCGGACTCGAACTGGTTAATTGGCGAAAACGAGAAGGAGTACACCGTTCGGTTCGTGTCCATGGGACCGCCAGGCTGGGCCCAAGCGCCGGGGGTTAATATTGTAAACAACAGGGCCGCAGAAAGGATGGCGGGGTAAATCGCTCTCATTAATAAGAAGTTGCTATGCATGTGTTGAGAATATGGAAGACAGTCTTGTATGTCAATAAGATTTTATTGTGAGACTCAAATTTCAAAAATAAATAACCTGAAATACCCTAAAGGGCACTGTGGGGTCACTATAGGTGAATTGAAATTTGTAAGTCGTAGTGAGTCTCATATTTTAGAAGCGCAGCGCACTGAAATTTGTTAGACGAACTATCCAATAGTTGAAAAAATATTGGGAACAACCCCACAAAGCGGAGGGCACTGTGCGATGAGAATGATCTTCTTGTCTTTTTTACTCATGCTCTACCTCCGGGTGTTTAGCATTTTCAGTATAAGGAGAACCTGTGCGTGGGTCAATGGAAATTTGGCCGCAATCTTATGATGAAAATATTCATCGAACGGGCGCGTCAAGACGGCCCTTCATTTGATCCATCAGCGCGATTACCGCCAACTCCTTTGCCTTGGCTTCCACATCAATCGTCATCTTCCTTCCCAACCAGCATGCCGGGAAATCAGTCGGATCGATATAGTCGGCATGTGGTTTCGGATTACCCCCCTGCCAACCGCTGCGGGGTGAGGAGACGTGTCCGTAGAGTTCCTTTCCGGTTTCCTTCCAGCTGTCTTGGGCCAGGTTTGTCGCCTGTTCAACAGACAGGCCATCCGGTAGGCAGCGGTGATGGTGAACATCATAGACAAACGGAATCGAAAAACGTTCGCAGAAAGACAATAGATCCCTTGGCGTGTAGCTGACATCATCATTTTCGAGCGTCAGCCTTTTTCTGACGGCCGCCGACAGATCAGGCAGAATATCTTTTAAGCGTTGCAATGCCCCGAATTTATCGCCATAGACACCACCCGCATGAATATTAATCACGTCCGCCCCCACCGCGTCGGCCAGCATTCCATGATATTCGAGTTCCCGAATGGAATTTGCTACCACCTGCGAATGGGGCGAGGAGAGGACGACAAATTGGTCGGGATGGAAACTGAGACGGATATCATTTTTGCGGGCAAATATCCTGGTTTCCTCCATCTTTTGCCTGATTTTTTCCCCTTCCGGGAGATCCTCCAGGAAGTAACCCACTGCCGGATGCGTCATGCGCGGGAAAAGCGGCGACATGATCCGGAAAGCCCCAATTCCCAGGCGTTGGACAGTTTCCAGCGCCAGATGCAGGTTGCTTGCATTGTGGAAGCAGATTGCAGAGAGTTTCTGCAGTTGCACCTCTCGCGGGAGTGACAGCAGGCTTTTCGCAGTCGTCGTGCGAAACAAAACAGGTTCTTTTTTAAACAGGCAACACAGGCCAAAGCGCATCGGGCATCTCCTTGCAGGGGGTTATTGCTGTCCTGATCAAGTCCAATGTGATGTTTATTCCGCAACCATACGTTATATTCCGTATCGTGAGCATGCTCCCTGCAGCCGGCGGCAAAGGTCGTCAACTGCGTAGTAGCCGCACAGACCGTGAACGCCCCCGCCGGGGGGCGTGGAGGAAGAACACAGGTAAATATTTTTCCCCGATGTTCTGTACGGATGAAGAGAGGCAATGGGCCGGGCATAGAGCTGACGGAGGTTCTGGAGTCCCCCGTTGATGTCTCCTCCCACGTAGTTCGCATTGTACTGTTCCATGGCCGCCGCAGTCAGGGTATTTCTTGCCAGGATCTCCTCCCGGAATCCCGGTGCGTACCGTTCGATCCTGCTTTCAATCAGCGCCGATAGGTCCCCCGTCGATCCAGGGGGAACATGGCAATAGGCCCATGCCGTATGTTTCCCTGAAGGAGCGCGGGAGGAATCGAAAAGGCTCTGTTGGGCAAGGATGATATAAGGAGCGGACGACACCTTTCCCGCATGGACATCGCGGATTGAGGCTGCGATCTCCTGTAGAGAGCCACCCAGATGAACCGTGCCGGCCTTCCTGCAGATATCCGCTCTCCAGGGGATGGGCGCCTTGAGGGCCCAATCCATTTTATAGACGCCCGGTCCGTAACGGAACCGGGAAAGCCTTTTACGATAAATATCGGAGAGACCAAGGCCTTCGATCTGGAGCAACTGACGGGGTGTCACGTCGAAGAAATAAAACGCAGCCTTCGGTAAATCAGACATAGAGGCAATCCGACGATCCGTAACAATCTCTCCGCCGCCGCTGCGGAAGCAATCAGCAAGAGCGTCGGACAGTTTCTGGGAACCGCCCCGAATGATGGGCCAGCCCGCAGTATGCGCCAGGGTGGCCAGAACGATGCCGAACGCGGCGGATGGCGTTTGTTCAAGGGGGATCATGGCGTGGGCCGAAAGGCCCGCAAATAGCGCCTTTGTCCGATCGCTGCTGAAATTACTTTCCACGAGATCTTGGAGGGAACGCAGGGCGTGGAAGGCAAAGCGGGCCAGCAGGAAAGGACTTGCCGGAAAACCGAGAGGCCTCAGAATGTCGGCAAAGAGTCTTTGATCGTTTTCCACAAAGGGTTGTAAAAGCCTTCTGTAAGCCTTGCCGTCGGCGCCCAGGGCTTCGGCGGTGATCGAAAGCGACCGATGGAGGAAAAGGGCCGATCCGTCCTCAAAGGGATGGGCGAGAGGGATCTCCGGTTGTATCCACTCCAGGCCGTATTGCGGCAGATCAAGCTGCCGGAAGAATGGCGACGCGAGCGACAGGGGCTGAACGGTTGAACAGATGTCATGAATGAAGCCGGGGAGGGTCAGCTCTGCAGAACGGGCGCCGCCGCCGATGGTCGTTGCCGCCTCCAGAAGCAGGACGGCATTGAACTGGCGGCCAAGGGAAATCGCCGCCGCCAGACCGTTCGGCCCCGCACCCACAATAACGGCATCGTAATCATCTCTCTTGGGCATCAGTGTTTCCCGTTCCGGCCGGTTACGGCCATGAAGCATTTTTTCAGTATGTAGAAGGGCATATACAGAGAAGAACGGATTGCCGCGCTATAGCGAAGATTGGCGAACCTGTGCCACTGAATATCCGGATCGATAAGGGCGTTTTGCTGTGCCACAGCGCCATGGGTTCCCAGACGGCGGGCCAGATTGCCGAGAGTTTCATGCCAGAACCAGTCTTCCTGCGCCGCCGCGCCCAGACGGAATCCCAGTTCCATCAGGGGATCGCTGGCCCGAAACAGCGGGTGGACCTGAATAAAGGTGTCGTCATTTTTCCGAAAACAGCTGAAGGTGATCCAGCCGGAAATGATATGCCCGCAGGCGGTCATGAAACTGAAGGATGTGTCGTCGGCATGAATGACCGTGAGGCCTGTGGCCAGGACGAGGCCTCCGGGAAGTGCCAAATTGAGCAGTGCCGTTGTTCCCGGAGCAATGGAAGCCTTTTCTGAGGTGAACAGATGATTTCCCTTCGGCCAGAAGGCGGCGAATTCAGACCGCCAGAGAGATATGATCTGCCGGGGTTCCAAATCCGTAGTATGAAGACGCAAACGGTATCTTTTTTCCCAGAGCTGACCAAAGCCGTTTACCGGGCTCGATGTCTGCCGGCCATGGACGTTGATGTTCATGGCCCCTGGTGGTATGGCGGAAAGAAACAGGCGAGCAGCGGACTTCGCCCAGCCGGCAAGAGGTAACGTCTGATCGGTGGCCGGCACGGGGCCGGGCATAAGGCCGCTTTTTTCCAGAAAACGCCGACAGCACAGGGCGTCTTCTTCATCGCTATAGAGCGTTATTAGCCCATCGAGACCTGTGAGATGAAAAACATCCAAGAAAGGGCCGGGGAGTCCGCAGGCGGACACGGCGATGCCTTTCCGGGCAGCCTTGGTTGCCTGGACAAGCAGCAGCCCCGCCCCTTCCGCATCCATGTGGGCCAGAGCAGAGAGGTTCAGAAGGATGCGTCCTGCTGTCGCCATTCCCTCGCCAAAAGCCCCGGATAGATTTTTCTCACAAGAGCCTGTAAGTTCACCCCGTATATCCAGGATGACCGTATTTTCGCCAGCCTTTCTGGATTCAATGATACGGGCATTGCGCAGTCCCGGCCTGCCGGGCCGGAGGGCATCCGCGGATGCCTCTGCCAGGGCTGTAAAATGACCCTCGACATCCGGCAATTCTGCGAAAACGTCAATCGGCTGGGTTTCTGCCAGTCGATTGCGGGCAAGCGACAGCCGGTTGGAAAATCCGGGAAGCAGCCGCAGGGCAAGGTCTACAAAGGGATTGCTTCCCATCCTGTCGAGAAAGGCAAGCTGACTTGCCCGTCCCACAATGGCCTGCGCATAGGTCGGGTAGGCATGGGTCAATTCCTGGAGCTTGTAAAGGGGCTTGTTGAAGGCCCGGATCACCTGAAGCTCGTGGATGACTTCTCCCGCCGCCTCACCCAGAATGTGGGCGCCGACAATCCTGCCGCGGCCGTTGCACAGGATCTTGGCCATGCCGGTTTCATTGCCGTCGATCAGGGCGCGGCGCATGCCATCGTAAGCAAAGCGATAGGTCTTGAGATGGCGCCCGTAACGCTCATGGGCTTGCTCTTCCGTCAGGCCGATCCAGGCAAGGGGCGGCTCCGTAAAGACGACATACACGTTGTTTCGGTAATCGACGCTGCGCTTCACGGGCAGCAGGGCATTGGTTGCCGCGACAATGGCCTGGGCCTCTGCTGTCGTCGCCAGCTGATATGGACCTGCGATGTCGCCACAGGCATAGATATTGGGTGCAGATGTCCGGAGTCTGTGGTCGGTAATGATGCCGCGGGCATTGCACCGGACGCCCGCTTTCTCCAGACAAAGCCCCGCGAGCTCAGGTTTCCTTCCCACGGCAACGAGCACTCTGTCCGCCTCAATCTCTTCATCGAGACCATCTTCTCCCTGAACCTTGAGCGCGACCCTGTCCTGGCGGCTCTGCAGGTTCAACGCCTTTGCTCCAGTGAGCAGTCGGATGCCTTCCGTGCTCAGCGAAAGCAACAGCTGATTGACCAGTTCGCGGTCCGCCGCAGGCAGCAGGCGCGTTGCCATCTCGACGACTGTGGTTTGAACCCCCAGTCGCGCAAAGGCTGAGGCATACTCAAGGCCATCGACGCCGCCGCCAAGGATGATGATCGAACGGGGCAAATCCGTAAGATCATAGAGAGTCTCGTTTGTCAGAAAGTCGATTGCCTGAAGCCCTGGAATATCCGGGATCAGGGGCGATGTGCCGGCGGCAATGATAAATTGCGCTGCGGAGAGCATCTGCCCGTTGACTGCAATGCGATGGGCGTCGATAAAGGATGCCCGGCCCGAAATGATCCGGATACCGATCGCCTCGAACGTTTCCGGGAGATCCTTCTCATATGCCCGCTCAACGATCCCCCGAATGTGCGGCATGATTTTGCGGCCCCGGATTTCCCCTGCCTCAGCGGCAAGCAGACCCAACCGCTGAAGCAGAGAAACGTCGTGGCTGATGTGACTTAAACGGATCATGGTCTTGCTGGGGATGCAGGTTGTGTTAGTGCAGTTGCCCCCAACCCTGTTTTTCTCGACGACGGCCACCCGTCTGCCCAGGCCGTTCGCGGTCACGGCGGAAACCATCCCGGCAATGCCGGCACCGATAACGATCAAGTCATAATCATAGAACGATTTCATAGATATCCCTCGTTTCCCAGGGCATGGACAACAAGAAAGGTGCTCCCTTCGCGGTCTTCCCTGCCCCGGGACCCATCGCTGATCTGCCCGCTGCCAGGGATTGCCGGCGCCTTGCCCCATTACCGGTGCGCCGAGGGATTCCGGGTAGAGTATACTTAATTGTTAAAACCGCCCTTTTATGACTGCTTTCTTTCCTTTTCCAGTTTGTTCCCTGGATTCCCGTGTCTCGCCCCTGCCCGCTTCACCTGAAGGTCACGGGCGAGAATGACAAATAAGTGCCGTTCCTCATAGCTCTTAACATTCATTCTGGAGGGTGCGGTACATTTCCCGAAAACGTTCATTGGGTCGCAAGCCTGCTTCATCCTGCGAAAGTTCCGGTTCAATTCTCTTGACAAAATACATATCCACCATCCCTTTATTTTTCGCTATGACTTGACCGCGATGTTCCGTTTCGAAGAAATCCTTAATCCGCTGATAGGTGGATTCGGAGATATTCACCTGCCCTCCCTCACCGGAAGATTCCATGCGGCTGGCCAGATTGACCGAATCGCCCCAGACATCATAGACAAACTTCTTTTCACCGACGACCCCCGCCATAAGCGGCCCGGTATTGATGCCAATTCGAATTTCGAAGACCGGTCTGTCGACACACTTTTTCTCTGCATTAATCTTCTCGATGAATGATTGGATTTCCAGTGCACCCAGCACCGCGTCAATTTCATGGGTATTATTGACAACCGGCACTCCTCCCGCATACATATAGGAGTCTCCAATTGTCTTGAGTTTTTCCAAACCGTATTTATCCATTATGCGATCAAAACTGGAGAAGGCCTCGTCCAGTTCCTTTACCAGCTGATCAGGCGTGAGCGTCTCGGCGATTTTCGTAAATCCGATAAAATCCGTAAATACAATGGTCACGGCGTGATAAAACACCGGTTTGACATAGCCCTGATCTTTGAGCTCCCGGGCAACGGGCTCGGGTAAAATATTCAGCAGAAGCTTATCGATTTTTTCTTTATCCGATTTTAATTCTTCCCGCTGTTTTTCAATTTTCTTCGATTTTAACCAACTTATGTACCGGGTATGATCAAGAATATAAATAAATAAAATCGCCACACCGGCTGTCGTCAGCAAATCGTTAAGGCTATAGCGGGCACTGGCAGTGCTAAACGACATCCCTTTGAGGAAACCCACACCGAAAAATACCCCCAATGATGCCATTAAGACCAGCAGGGCTGAAAGCCTTTGCACAGGAACCACCGCCAGAAGGGTCAAAACAAATACGTTCCCGCCGATGTAAACAGGGTCTGCTTTGGTCAGCGCAGTTATGAGCCCGCAGGAAATTGCCAGGTATGCGCCGATGATATTCAGAAACAGGAGGTTGCTCCCGGGAAACCGCCCGGTCATATAAAGGAGAAAAATTGTTATACTTACGATGGACAGGCCGATCCGGAGCAGCGGCAGCAGCGGTTCCTCCGGATGAAGCTGACTATCCAGGGAAAGATAAGGCAGCCAGGCAACGGATGTAATGAGCGAAGCAAAAAAGAGAACCCGGCCACACTGATAATTTAATTCTTTGGAAAATGTTGGAGGGTATTCCGCACGCTCGCTTTCAAAAGCGAAAAGCAAACGTAATCGAGCAAGCATGTTTCGTATGCCGGCCAATGCCCCTCCTCTGATTTTTCATCCTCAAAGCAAACTTCCAGTATTACCAGTCTACTCACGACAATATTATCATACAAGAGAGTAATATGCTTTACCTTTGATCACTTCTCTGCGCAGTTTGTTTTTCACCCGAAGATATTGGAGATGGGAAAGGGCTTCGCCGGAGGCAAACCATTTCTGTGCAGCGGGAAAATCCTCCCAACTCCGGCAATCGATATCCCATGTCATCTGAGAGGCCACCTGATAGGCATTCCGGCTGCCCCCTTTTAAAATAGCAATAATTTCTTCCGCCCGTATCTGGTGATGATTTTTCAATTCGGCAATACGTTTCCGGTGATCGGCAAATATCCGGCGGTGACCGGGAAAAACGCGGCTGATTTCCATGCGGCTTATTTTGTCCAGGCTGTCGAGATATTCCTGAAGGGGATTACCACTGTCCGCCCACATGGATATATTGGGCGTAATATCTTCCAGAATATGATCTCCCGAAAAAAAGATTTTCTCTTGTGCTTCATAAAGGCAAAGATGTCCGGGGGTATGGCCGGGAGTTTCCACACAGCGCAAAGCATAACAGCCGATTGATATCTGATCTGCTTCTCTTAACGGAGTATAATTCAATGGACCGGGTTTAAAATATTTCCGCCCGGGATGTTTTTGCAGAGCGTATTCCACTTCTTCTGCGGAGAATCCATTAGTCAGGGCCGCTGCCTTTACCTCATCCCAATGATGGATATCTTTCATGATATCCGCATCAGGATAATTAAAGTAAATTTTTGCCGCCGGCCGAACCAATTCGGACACCAGCCCCAAATGGTCGGCATGAAGATGGGTAATAAAAAAATCCGTTTTATCTAAATCAACAGCCAGCTCATTGAGGCCTGCGGCCATGGCCTCACGGCATGCAGACATGTTCATTCCCGTATCGATGATTAAAAAACGCTGATCTCCTTTGATGACGTAGGAATTAACTGCTTTCAGAGGATTACCGGGAAGAGGAATCTCCATCCGAAAGATATTGGGGTATATTTGATCGATCATTTGTTCCTTATCTGAGCCGAATCAATCAGCACTTAACCCTGCTTTGAGCGGATTTTAAAGCCGCCGCAATAAATTTATCGAAAAGCGGATGAGGATTTGTCGGCTGGGATTTAAATTCCGGGTGAAACTGGCAGCCCAGAAACCAGGGATGGTCTTTTATTTCCACAATTTCGGCCAGACGACCGTCCGGCGACGCACCGGTTATCTGCAATCCTTTATCCGTCAGGGCCTGCTTGTAGTCGTTATTAAATTCGTAACGATGGCGATGACGCTCGGAAATCTCCGTTTGCCCGTAAGCGGCGAAGGCTAAGGAATCCTGCGTGACAAAACAGGGCCAGGCACCCAACCGCATCGAAGCACCCTTATCCTGGACATTCCGCTGTTCGGGGAGCAGATCGATGACCGGATAAGGAGTCTGAAAATTAAATTCAGAACTGTTGGCCAAAGCCAGACCGCAAATATTGCGGGCATATTCCACCACGGCCATCTGCATACCAAGACAAATTCCGAAATAGGGAATCTTGTTTTCCCGGGCGTATTGCGCGGCAGTAATCATCCCCTCGATACCACGGATGCCGAAACCTCCCGGCACCAGAACTCCGTCCACATCTTCGAGCTGGTTGCCCAGGCCCTCCGCTTCCACTTTTTCCGAATCGATAAACTTTAATTTTACCCGGCAATTATTAGCGATGCCGCCATGCACAAGAGCTTCATTGAGGCTTTTGTAAGAATCAGTCAGATTAACGTATTTGCCGACAATTCCTATGCACACCGTATGCGGTGGATTATTAAATTTATCGACCACATTTTCCCAGGCATCAAGCTTGGGCTGCCCCGTCCAGATATTGAGCAGATCGACTATCTTGGCATCCAGACCTTCGCGGTGATAAATTAACGGCACTTCATAAATGCAACTGACATCTTTGGCGGTAAACACCGCGGCCACTTCCACATTGCAAAAAAGAGCGATTTTGGCTTTGATGTCTTCGGAAAGAAAATTTTCCGTCCGGCACAAAAGAATGTCCGGTTGAATACCGATTTCGCGCAGTGCTTTGACACTGTGCTGCGTGGGCTTGGTCTTAACCTCGCCGGCGGTCTTGATAAAAGGGACCCAGGTTAAATGAATAAAAATGGCATTTTCTCTCCCCGCTTCGTTGCGGAATTGACGAATAGCTTCCAGAAAAGGCAGGCTCTCAATATCACCGACTGTCCCGCCGATTTCCACGATGGCCACATCAAAACCCGCGGCTGTATTGCGAATATAATCTTTTATTTCATTGGTTATGTGAGGAATCACCTGAACCGTCTTCCCTAAATAATCACCACGTCTCTCCTTGGTAATAACGGAAAAATAAACCTGCCCCGTGGTCAGGTTATTGCATTTTCCCATACGGGTAGATGTGAATCGCTCATAATGTCCCAAATCGAGATCCGTCTCCGCGCCGTCATCGGTAACAAAAACCTCACCATGCTGAAAGGGGCTCATTGTTCCCGGATCAACATTAATGTAGGGATCCAGCTTTTGATTGGTAACTTTCAGTCCCCGGCTTTCCAGCAGAGCAGAAATTGATGCTGCCGCCAAACCTTTACCCAACGAGGATAGAACACCCCCGGTAACAAAAATGAATTTTGTTTTCATAATTACTCCTCACTTGCCAAACAGATATTGATGAATACTCTGAATTCCCGCAAATTCGCCGGCAAGGAGACTCAAAGTATAATTATCCGCAATCTTTTATTTTGTCCCTTTGTGCTTCAATTTCCGGCAACAGCCCCCTCTTTAATACGGCGGGCCAATTCTTCTATCGGTTCGCTCAATAAATCACTAAGCGGGATTTTTTCCAGATAATGATCATTCCAGATGACATTATATTCGTTGACCAGATTACGGATATCATCGTAACGATATCCCATAACTTCCTTCTTTTCCTGTACTTTCAATGATTCATTGTAATCAATATGAATCAGGAGAAGAGTGCCGACAAAATTATTTTCTCCCAGCAACGGCAACACTGCAATAGAAGCGCCATCCGATTTACCCCGGCCGATATAAACATGTCCGGTACTGGCGATGGTTCTTTTCGTTCCCATGAGCGGCGATGAAGTTTCCGTTCGTGAAGCCATTGAGAGCGCCACACCGCCCTTTTTCCGTACCGTTATAGTGGTATTTTCATCGGGATTGCCTTCTGCATTAAGGTTATCAATCCCGTAAATAGTATATCCCCGCAGGCCGGAAATGGCCGGCTGTATCCTGTTGAGAATCATAATATTTTTATAAGTTAAATCTTTTGCAGAATATTTAAGTCCTTCCAGCAGATCAAACACAATTCCCTGCGGAATCTTTTCTTTGCGGCTCGTTCCCACAGTAACGGTTTTTGCCTGATGGCGAATAGCATCAATCGGCCGGGTGAGTTCATCAATAGCACGCCCCAGCGTTACATCCAGAATATCCAGAGGAGAGTCCAGTCCGGTGTCACCTTTGAACTCACTGCGGAAATCTTCCAGCGGCAATTTTCCTGCCGCGTATTTCAGCAAAAGCACCAGATCGGAAATTGTCTTGACGCCAAGCAGCGTGAAAGCGCCGCCATTGCGCTGCTGATTAAAAGATGAATAAAATTCATTAAGCATCCGGCGGAAGTGAACATCAGCAATCTTATCATAAAGCGAATAATTCATTTTTATCTGCTCAGCCATAGCCAGATTCAAGCTGTTTCTGAATTTTCTAAAGACGAGAGCCTCATCGTTAATGCCGCACGCGGCATAATATCCCCACAAATGTCCGGCCATCGTATTGAGAATAACCGGCAGGGGCATGGCACAAGAGGGAAGAGAAATTACAGCATCGGCGACTTTGTCGAAACGGCCGTCGCCTTCCTGGGCAAAAACAACAACGGCAGCCTTATGCGCTTTAAAGATCGCTACATCTTTGGCAATATCTTCCACAACAGATTCGGGATTACCGGCGGCACAAACCAGAATCAGCGGTTCGGCGGACAGATCAATATGTTTTTTGTTTTCCACAATATCGGAAGAAATAGTTTTATAACAAAGTTCGGAAAGTTTGATTCTAATTTCATCTGCCGCTGCCTTATTCGGCCCGCTTCCCACTACTGCCCAGAATTTCTTATCAAAAGTTTTCGTAACCGCTGCGGCAATTTGTTCCCTGCAGGCAAATACCTTTGTCATCAGCTGCGGCGCCGTCTCCAGGTTGCGCAACTCCGAGGCAATATAATCATCGGTCCTGGCCCCGGAAAGCTGCGCAAAATAGAGCGCGAGAATCTGGCCCGCAATAATCTGCGAATAGAAAGCTTTTGTGGAAGCCACCGACATTTCGATATCGCGCCCGTCGCTGGTATAAAACACACCATGCGACTTAGCGGTAATATCCGATTGCCTTCTGTTGACTATGGAAATAATTGATGCGCCGCGTTCTTTGGCCATTGCTACGGCGCGATTCGTATCAGTTGTTGTTCCCGATTGAGTAATGGGAATTACCAGTGTATCAGCCAGATCATCTTTCAATAAAAAGCCGCTTAATTCCGAGGCTACCTTGGCTATTATGTGGATGTCCCTGCCTTTCAAATACCTCTCAAAAGCATCGGCAACGGCCAGTCCGGCAACAGCCGCCGTTCCCTGACCGATAATTATTATTTTTTTAATTGCCCCCTCACGAAAACCTTTACAAACAGCAGCAGGGATAACATCGTCTCCCAAATTGAAAATTACTTCCGGCGCAGAATTCTTAAGGGCTTCAATGCGGTATTTGCCCCTCCATGTCCTTTTTACGGAAAGAGCGGCTTCCGAAATCTCCTTGAGAAAAAAATGAGGATAATCACCCCGGTCAATATCCCGTGTTGTAATTTGCGCCCGCTGGACATCGGTTGAAGTCAACTTAAGTGCCGTACCATTATAAGAACACGCCTTAATCCCCGTTAATCCGCCGCCGGAATTTTGATCCAAAATGAAAATCTGGCCGGCCACTGTGTTCCTGCTTGTCTCATCCGCCTCACCGTTCATTTTTATAAAGTCAGGCATCACCTCAATGAGACCATAGAGTTCTGAAGATAACATGTATTGATCTTTATTAATTCCAACATAAATAGATTGGCCGCTGCCTTTGAGCGCCAAAAAGATTTTACCGGGCTCCAGATCACAAGTCATTACTATGGCATGCGAACCTTCAAAATCGTTGACTGCGAGGCGGAAAGCATCAACAACATTATTACCGGCATGCAAATATTTCTCGATTTGCAGAGGAATAATTTTTGTATCGGTTGTAACTTCGGGTGCAATCAGATCTCTATTTACTTCCAGCTCCGAGCGCAATAGCGGGTAATTATCGATATCTCCATTTAAAACAACATTAATAACGGCTGATGCTCCCGGATAAAAAGGTAAAATCTGTATTTCCCCAAGGCGCTTGTAGTTATTAACAGGATGACAATTTTCTTCCGTGATGGAACCGACGGAAGCCCAGCGGGTATGGGTAATTGCCGTTTCACAAGAGGCGCTTAACTGAGAAAATAACCGGAGAATCATATCATTTTTAATTATCCTGCGTAATTCACGAACATTACGCCCCAGTTCGCCGACAATGGAAAAAGTCTTATAGACAAAGGATATATTTATTCTTTTTTTACCATCACCTGAAACCCCGGAAGAAACCTGAATGGAACCATTCAAAGGGTCTCCCGCTTGCATCCGTGCCACATATGCTTCGTACAAACCTTTATTTTTAAGATCGGACAAAACGGTTTCCATTGTCTCTTCTTTTTCCAGAGCAAAGGATATCTGCAACCCGGCTGAATCCCGACCGCGCACTTCCAGCCGATCCAGCGCATTGAGCAACAAATTAATTTTCCGGTATTTTTTGAAAGCCGCAGGATTAATTTCCGCCGTTTTTTTCGCACCGGACAGATCAATAATTTTGGCGAAGTTTTGTAAAATGTCTTTTTCCAGAATCCATTGAATATCTTTGAGGAGAATAATCCGGCTGTTGATAATTTCCAGTTCCAGAGAATTAAATTTATCGGCGTTATTTTCGATAAGCTTCTCTTCCGTATTCAGGAACTTTCCGACTTCTTCATTGAGGCCGATAAGTTCTTTGGTCCGTGCCTGCAGAAAAAAGAAAAATTCCTGAGCATCTTCCTGTTTCAATTCCTGAACACATGTTTCCAGAGCTTTCAAACTTTCCAGGCCATTTAAATAATTTCCCGCCGTCAGCTTACCGGTCAATACTTTCTTTAAATCGGAGTCTTGAATTTTTTCCCACAACCCGGCCAAAATCGTGTCGTAAGTTGGCGCAGAAATTTTACCGGAAGATACAACGGTCATTAAACCGGCAAAACCACAATTGAGCCGGCATAAAGTCACAGGGAAAAAGATAATCGCCGGAGCGGAAACATTAAGCGGATATCTGCCCACAAATATTTTGCACTCTCCTAAAAAACGGCCTGCCTTTTTCAGTATATTGATCATTTTATAAATATCCTCTTTTCTTTTAAAGCAGTATATCCGTTTTGGGGAAGCAACGTCCGGTAATGCCGGCAACGACCTGATTGAGCCAATCGGAACCGATCTTGGCCTGAGCGGGGGGAAGTGATTTTATCGCTTCCAGATAAGAATGATTGCGGGATGATTTTTTTTGAATTATTTTTATAAAAGCTTCCCTCTTCTTTAGACCAAGCTTCTCTTCAACTGCTGAACAAAGATAAGCTTCTATTTGCGGCCACTTTAATAAAAGCTCTCTTTGGGTACGAACCAAATTATCAGGCAAACTTTTTTTCTTTACCGCCGCCGCTGCTGGAAGTGCCGTTTCCCTTGCCCGGACAAATGATCTCATCTGCTTAACCCTTTCGGCAAAAGCATCCGTAAGGACAATATGTGCTCCGGCGTAAAGGCCGGCGCCAAATTTTTGTTTGCGAAAAAATTCCTGACGTACATGGAGATACCATTGCTTTAAGGCCAGCAGATTGGCCATGTAAAGAACATTCAAATAATATTTTCGCCGAAGATCGTCATTAAAACCGGGCATCAATTCCTGCCCGGGCAAAAAATAATCGGCAGAAGCCCGGAGAGAACCTGCCGCGAATATATCTTTACGGCAAATCACTCCTGCGGGAATTACTGACCCATAATCTATTTGCCTGGGGCCTACCATCCCGCCCTGACCGCCCAAGAATATTGGCTTTTCTTTGAGCATAACGCCGCGCGGCACGTCACCAATGAGGGAAGCGGTAGCTTTATCCTGCCTTGGAGTGTAATTGAAATGAATGTAAGAACTGCCCACTTCACTATGATTTTCCCGGCTGGTACCTCCCGCCATCAGACAATCACAGAAATTAATCAGGCTGCCCAGCGTAACAAAAGGAAAGAGAATCGTTTGCTTCAGACCGACAGTATGGTTTCCCCGCGCTCCCTCCTCCAGAAGGCATCCGTCGCGAACTTGAGCGTTGCTACCGAGTACAGCCTTATCTAAAAAAACCGACTCGGCAAAATATCCGCCTTTTAATTCCACAGCCCTGCCCAGCCGGCAATTGATCAGGGTAACAGGTGCCTCATAGCCCAGTTTAACATCCTCGGCTATTAATGTATTTTCGCCGCAAATTCTTGCCGCTCCATAAATTATTAAAGAACCGGCTATGTTTTCCAGGTTTACTTCATCACTGATTTCCACAGAAAAAGGGTTCGTCATCCGAACCCCTTTCTTCAAGAGAATGCTTATATTTTGCGGCAAAGTTCCAGCTTTTTTAGCAGCTCCGGCCATAATTTTTTTCCCGATTGGTTCTATTTGATTTTCTCACAATTAATACCCAGTTTGGCCATCTTATCCGTAAATGTATTGCGGTTGATGCCGAGAAAAGTTGCTGCCGTACTTTTCACATAGTTAGAACGGCGCAACGCAATCTTGAACAGTCCTTTTTCCACCATTGCCATTACTTCTTCATAAAGTGTGCTTTTGCGGCCACCTGAAGCTGATAAAACCGTAGCAATGTCTTCAAGTTTTTTTTCTAATATTTCTTCGACGGCCAGGCAAAGATTTTCTTTCACCTCTAAAGCCTGGTTATTTTGCTTCTTTGACCGCATTTTTTCAAATTCCTCTCTTCCCGAATTCCCACGCCCGAACAAATTGATCTTTTGATTTTAAATCTTAATTTCCGCCACCCGCAAAATTATCGCGGCTATAATAACCACAACTGCAACCCAGCTCATCACAATCAACGCCAGTCGCTCCAGGGGATTATCCAGATATTTTTTGACTTCCACTTCCACTTTTTCTTCACCCAACCTATCCACAAGGGAACCTATAAGTGAAGCATGGCTTTCAAAAAGATTGGAAAAGATATAAAAACCATTAGTCGTCGTTAACAGGAAATAAACCTTCTTCTTCAAAACGACGACAGCCAGATGAGTAATTTCCGCGAAGCTGAATTCTTTGCTGCGAAAAACCTTTTTAATTTTCAATCCCTGATCATTAACAACTATTTCCTTCTTTGTCATGTAAACACCGGCAAAAAGAGAGGAGAGAAAGAGAATTGCCAGAACTATAATCTCCCAGCTCTGACTATTAAACAGGCTGATTAAAAAAAGTAAAAACAAGAGCACCACAACGGCAATTAAAGGTATCAGAAATGCTCTTCTGATTTTGTAAACATTTTCGCTCATTATTAATTAATGTCCTAAATTACTAATTTGCCGGCAGGAGTTTAGTGTTTTACTCTAAACTTTGGATTATTATTTTGCCGGACTCTAGCATAGGCCAGATTCCGAGTCAAGAAAGTCAAACAAATTTGCATAAATTATATTTCTTGATATAAATACTGTGATTAGTTAATGTTTTTTTCAGAAAATATTCGACGGAGCATTGAAAAGTGTTCATTAAAGTTTTTGGCATGAGCATCATTGGCATGGAATCTTACCCTGTTTGGGTGGAAGTTGATATTTCTGCCGGATTACCTCAATTTGCCACAGTCGGTCTCCCCGATGCTTCGGTCAAAGAAAGCAGGGACAGAATTAAAGCCGCGATAAAAAATTCCGGTTACCTTTTCCCCCGCGGCCACGTTACAGTCAATCTGGCTCCCGCCGATATTAAAAAAGAAGGTACCGGTTTTGATCTGCCCATTGCCGTAGGAATTCTGGCAGCTGAGGAATTGATTAACTCCGACTCTTTGCAAGATTGTTTTTTTATTGGGGAACTTTCTCTTGATGGCAGCATTAAAAGCGTAAGGGGCGTTCTGCCGTCTGCCCTTAAAGCAAAAGAACTAGGCATCAAAAAAGTTTTTGTTCCGGAAGAAAATGCCGCCGAAGCAGCAATGGTGGAAGGAATTGATGTCTTTGGGGTAAATACTTTGCCGGATGTTGTCGACTTTTTGGGTAACCGGAAAATTATCGAACCACTAACTCTGGATATAAGCAAAATTTTCCGGGAACATCGCCAATATGACATTGATTTTAACGAAATCAAAGGGCAACGGCAGGCTCTCCGCGCGCTGGAAATCGCGGCAGCCGGCGGCCATAATGTTCTAATATTATATGCAGTTTAATTTATTCAAATTCAATGTATAATATTCTGCCTCTAAGTTACAATTCTTACAACTGTTGCCCTCCTGTTTATGTGTGAACAAAAAAACATATTTAATTCGGATATAGCCATATCTCTATTCAAGAAAGCTGACCCCAAAGGAGACAAAATGCTCATAGATTAATAACACTTCAATTCATCCTTGAACTGTTCCACTAATTGACGATTTCCTAATTTGCTTGCCCTTAAAGCATCCCGGTAGCAGAATGTATGTTTACTCTGCAGGTAATAACAAATACCTCTATAAATATAAGCTTCGGGGAAATTTGGCTTTAAATTGATAACCTTGTTAAAGTCTTTGACCGCAAGATCATTCTTTTCCAATTTCCCATATTCAAGTGCTCGATCATAGAGTGCATCGGTATTCATGGGTTCTATTTGGATTGCCGCTGTAAAATCTTCAATAGCTTGTTGAGACTGGTTCAGCCGACTTTGCACAATGCCACGTTGCAAATAGTAGTTTGCGGTGTGCGGGGCAATTTCGATAGCTTTATTATAGTCCTCAATGGCTTTTTTATTGTTCTTTAATTTTTTATTTGCATAAGCTCGCCAGAAATAGGCACGATCATCAGATGGATTTAATTCTAAATACTTACTGAGTGCATTCTCAGCAAAGAGAAAATTACTTGATAAGAGGGCGTGAAGTCCTCTTTTATACAAGTTGTGCAAAATTATCGGCGCTGAATTTTGCATGCCCATGATAACAATCCGCGTTATATTATTTATCCTTACTATTGAGAAACTATTCTTCCGCTATTCCAAGAAGCTGCTCCGATTCAACATCTGCTTGAAGATTGCTTATGTAAAAATCATTTCCTATCACTTCTTTTAATCGATTCTCTAAATCATTTATTGCTTCATCGGTAGGGATAAAATCACCTTCGCCGCCCTCCGGGTCTTGTATAATTTCTGATTCAGTAAATGAATACTCAAGATCGAAGGAACATGTTACATCATAGGTGTAAATCTTTGTGTGATTTCTATTTTGTTTTTTCG
>JANYAY010000038.1 GCA_025361065.1 Deltaproteobacteria bacterium | reverse complement strand
CGCTGGAATTTGCAAAAACACCCCTTACGGTGGCAAACTTTGTTGGTCTGGCCGAGGGAGCAAAGGAATCAAACCGCGGCCAAGGTGTTCGCTTTTATGACGGACTGACCTTCCATCGTGTCCTTGCCGATTTCATGATTCAAGGGGGTGATCCGCTGGGAAACGGGAGCGGCGGGCCCGGCTATAAATTCCCCGACGAGATTGATGACACACTTACCCATGATGGCCCCGGCGTGTTATCTATGGCCAATGCCGGTCCGGACACCAACGGGAGCCAATTCTTTATTACCCATACAAAAACCCCCTGGCTGGACGGAAAGCATACGGTCTTTGGTCGCACTGTCGAAGGTCAGGCCGTCGTCAATGCCATTGGGGCAGGCGATATCATTAAAACGATAGAAATCATCCGCATCGGCGACAAAGCCCAGGCCTTCAAGGCCGATCAAGCTTCTTTTAACGCACTGCTTGCCCAGCTTTTACAAGACAAGGCACAAGGGAGGAAAAAAATAAATTCCCGGGACCTGGCCCTGATCAAAGAAAAATATCCCCAGGCCATTAGTCTTCCTTCCGGTTTGATGTATGTTGTTTTGGTGGAAGGCGCGGGCGACAAAACACCACAGCCCGGAACAACCGTCAGCGTTCATTATTCGGGCCGCTTGCTCAATGGGAAAAAATTTGACAGCTCCCTGGATCGTGGAAAACCTTTGCAGTTTCCCGTCGGGGTCGGCCGGGTGATCAAGGGCTGGGATGAGGCGTTTCTGTCCATGAAAAAGGGAGAGAAACGTATCCTCATCATCCCCCCGCATCTGGGTTACGGCGAGATGCGCATCGGACCGATTCCGCCCAATTCGCTGCTGGTTTTTGAAGTCGAACTGCTGGATTTCTGACGGGTACGATATGAACGGCGCCCCATTGGGCAGGATAAACAAAGTATCTTATCAGGAAAATAAAGGCCTGCTTACCTTGATATCAATAAAGGTAGACGAAGGAAGATAATTTGTTATAGAATCTAAATTATCCGGGGCTAGTGTAATGCGTTTAATGCTTCTTTACATAAAGAAAACTGTGCAGAACTACGTAAGACCAGAATTTTGTCATTCCCGCTTGTGCCCTTCAGGGTAAGAAGGCGGGAATCCAGTATTATCATTATAGCTGGTTCCCGACTTTCGTCGGGACGACGTCTGGATGCCGATTTTCATCGGCATGACACTATTGATAGCCCTTTTGCTGTTACGACACAGTTTCCAAGCCCGGAATGACAGAAAGGTATTTCTGACGCACCACACTAGATTCCCGCCAATTATGGTCAAATTGGAGTAGGGGTGTGCGGTGAAACGAATATTGAAGGTGGTTTTATGATCCCCATATCCTGCGTCAGTACAGGAATTAAAGGGTTAGACGATACTCTTAATTACCTGCAAATGGGCGATAACGTTGTTTTTCAAGTTGACAATATTACCGACTACAAAATATTCGTCCATCCTTTCATTAAAACCGCATTAGCAAAAGGTCAGCGCATTGTCTATATACGCTTTGCCCAGCATCCCCCGCTTATAGAATCAGCGGGGAAAGTTGCTGTTTACAAACTCAACGCCGACAGCGGTTTTGAATCTTTTTCCACCCAGATTCATAAAATTATCCGGAAAGAAGGCCGGAGTGTTTTTTATGTATTCGACTGCCTGTCCGATCTTCTGCTGTCCTGGGCGACAGACTGGATGATCGGCAACTTTTTTTTGATTACCTGCCCCTTTCTTTTCGAATTAAATACAGTTGCTTACTTTTCCATCCTCCGCAGACATCATTCTTATGAGACAATCGCCCGGATCAGAGAAACCACTCAGGTGCTGTTGGATATTTACAACTATCAGGGGAAAATTTGTGTCCACCCTCTCAAAGCCTGGCAGCGCTATTCACCGGCGATGTTTCTTCCCCACATTATGGAAAAAGATGAATTAATCCCGATTACCAATAGTAGCGACGCCGCAAATTTGTTTTACCGTCTAGCTCCGGTAAGTTCGACCAATGCCGAAAGAAATCTCGATCATTGGGACCGTCTGTTCATCCGAGCGCATGAACTGCTGGAGGGCAAGGCCAACTCCGAGGAAAATTGTGCAATGATAGAGCAGCTTTCCCAACTGCTTATCGGCAGGGAAACCAGAATGCTTGCCCTGGTAAAAAAATATTTCACCCTGCAGGATCTGATTGACATTAAAGAACGGCTTATTGGAACAGGATTTATTGGCGGCAAATCTTCCGGGATGCTGCTGGCACGCAATATATTGCGAAGTGACACCTCCGTAAAATGGTCGGAGCATCTGGAATTCCATGATTCGTTTTATATCGGTTCCGATGTTTTTTATTCCTATCTGGTGCAAAACGATTTGTGGAAAGCCCTCATGTCCCACAAAACCAAAGAAGGCTATTTTGAGAGCGCCGTGGAATTGAAAAACAAAATGCTGAAGGGTGTTTTCTCCAAAGAAATACGGGAACGTTTTCAATTGATGCTGGAATATTACGGGCAGGCACCCATTATAGTGCGTTCCAGCAGTCTCCTGGAAGATGCTTTCGGTAATGCTTTTGCCGGGAAATACGAAAGTTATTTTTGCGCCAACCAGGGAACGCCGGAAGAGCGTTTTGAGAAATTTGCAGATGTTGTGAGGAAAATCTATGCCAGCACAATGAATATTGATGCCCTCACCTATCGTTTGCAGAAAGGTTTGGATCAGCAAGACGAGCAGATGGCCCTGCTGGTGCAACGTGTTTCGGGTTCGTACCGAAAATCTTATTTCTTCCCGGAATTAGCCGGAGTCGGTTTGTCTTATAACCCTTTTGTCTGGCAAAAGAGGATGGATCCTCAAGCCGGAATGCTGCGGCTTGTCCTGGGATTGGGCACCAGGGCCGTAAACCGTGTCGAAAATGATTATCCCCGTATCGTTGCTCTGGACGCACCATTGGTCAAGCCTTACGCAAAGCCCGAAGATGCCGGGCGTTTTTCCCAACATGGCATCGATGTTATAAATTTGGAGGAAAATTGTTTTCAATCTTTGCCGGTCGCCGAGTTGATAAAGGATGATTTGATAGAACATTTAAACCTGATCGGCAGTCCCGATATTGCGGCTCGTGAACAGATGAAAGCTTTGGGCAAGCCGGAAGAAATATGGATCCTTACCTTCGACGAGCTCCTTTCCTCCACGGAATTTTCTGATCTGATGTCCCGGATGCTGAAAAGATTGGAAGAGATATATGATTATCCGGTGGATATTGAATTTGCGGCCAACTTTAATGCCGAAGGAAAAATTGCAATAAATCTCCTGCAATGCCGGCCTTTTCAAACGAAGGGCCACTATATCCGTGTGGAAATTCCCAGCCTGGTTGACGAAAGAAAAGTATTGCTGCGGCAGGAAGGCAACTTCATGGGAGGCAGTGTTTACCGGAATATTGCGCAAATTATTTATGTTGACCCTCGCGGCTATGCAAAATTGCCGCCGGCGGAAAAATACAATATTGCCAGGGTGATAGGAAAAATAAATAAGACGATAAATTCGCCCGATGAAATGCCGACGATTCTTCTCGGACCAGGTCGCTGGGGTACGACTACCCCCGCAATGGGAGTGCCGGTGACATTCTCGGAAATCAACAATATTGTAGCCATTGCCGAAATCGCGAATACGGAAGGCAGTTTAATTCCCGACCTGTCCTTCGGTACACATTTTTTCCAGGATCTGGTGGAAATGGATATTTTCTATATGGCCGTATATCCGGATAAAGAAAATGTAATTTTCAATAAATTATGGCTGGAAAAACAACCAAACATTCTGCAGGATCTGGTCCCGGAGGATAAAAAGTATGCGGACGTCATCCGGGTCTGCAATGTTCAGATTAAAGAAGTGCTGCTGGCTGCGGATATTGTGAGCCGGAAGGTGATTTGTTTTGCTCAGTCTTAACAGGTGTTCTTACGGCCGGGCAGCTTCATCAGAGCCCTTGTTTTTTTTACGAAATATCTTCGGGTTAATTTCCAGCTTGGAAATTTTGTACTGAATAATCCGCTTGGTTGTTCCCAGAATTTTTGCAGCTTTCGTTTGATTACCACCGGTTTCTTCCAGGGCATCAAGAATCAAAGTCCGCTCCTGTGCTTCGACCACATAAGACAGCTTACTGGGCTCCTTATGGTCTAATTCTTTTTCCTTGGCCTGCAGTGAGGGTGGCAAATGTGAGCATTCGATTGTGTCACTATTGGACATCAATACGGCGCGCTCTATGCAGTTCTCCAGTTCCCGGACATTGCCCGGCCATTTATGAGACAAAAACGCCTCGACTGCCGCCGTGGATATCTTTTTAACATTTTTACCCATTTCTTTACTGTATTTAAGAATGAAATAGTCAGCCAGCAAAATGATATCGCTGCCCCGTTCGCGCAGAGCGGGCAAATAGATAGGAAAAACATTCAAGCGGTAAAACAAATCGGCACGAAAACGTTCCGCCAGGATGTCCTGTTCTAAATTTCTGTTGGTTGCCGCAATAATACGCACATTTACCTTAATTACCCTCGAAGAACCCAGCGGCTGGAATTTCTTTTCCTGTAAAACACGCAATAGTTTTACCTGGGCGGCAGCCGAGAGTTCACCCACTTCATCCAAAAAGATAGTGCCGCCATTGGCTTCCTCGAAACGGCCACGGCGCTGCTGCAGCGCTCCGGTGAAAGCACCTTTTTCATGGCCAAAGAGCTCGCTCTCAATGAGCGTATCGGGAATTGCCGCGCAGTTTACCTGGACCAACGGACCATTACGCCGCTGGCTATTCATATGAATTGCCTGTGCAATCAGCTCCTTACCAGTTCCCGTCTGTCCGGTAATTAAAACGGTGGTATTGGAATCGGCCACCTGTGCGACTAAACCGAATACTTCCTGCATTGGTTTGGAATGGCCGATAATATCCAGCGACGGTGCGCGGGTAGAGCCGACAATTTTTCGCAGCCGCCTGTTTTCTTCCTCCAGGGCTCGAATATGCACGGCCTTGGCCATAAGTTCAGCCACAGAGGAAAGCATCGCCAGTTCTTTGTCCAGGTCTTCTACGTCCCGGGCAACTTTATCGGCTGATAAAACTCCGACGACGCCGTCATCGTAAATAATAGGAACACAAAGAAAAGCAAGCTCCGACCTGTTTAAATGTTTCCGGGCTCCGGTGCGATCTAAAAAATGCGTGGCCTGGCCCAGGTTGGCAATCGCCATCGGACGGCCTGTTGCGGCTACCTTACCGGTAATGCCTTCACCCGGTTTATAAATAACGTCCATTCCTTCAATATTTATGTCATGGGCAATATCCAGCCAGGCTTCCTTTTTTTCACGATCCAAAAGCGAAATCATGCCGCGCTGCATGCCCAGGTGCCTGCTCATTTCCTGCAGCACCTTATCCAACTGATCACGCAGATCCTCAGGTTGGGCCAAAATTTTCGCAATCGAATGCAAAACGGCCAGTTCTTCATAACTATGGATACTCAAAGCTTCGTACCCTTCCCCGGTAGAAATGTCTTTCATTGCTTTCTTCATCGATCCAGCAACCTTTCTTTTAATATAACAAAATTGTTCCAATAGCTATCTAAATTTGCCTCTCCGGCCTATAGATTGCAATTATTGATCCAAATTTGTAATTATGATTATTTTATTCGGGAAACAGCAATGCGAAATTCCGGGGATATGGCATCACAGGCGGCAGCCGCCGGCGATCAAGGGGAAAGAACAAAGGCCAAAGGATCAAGGTCAAAGTTGCAGGCACACGGCAACCGATATTACATCTATCACCGGCATAACGGGGTTGATGATTTTATCTGCTATTGTAACACAGTCTCCTTCGCCGGTCTGCGCAGTCTGTGTTTTGCCTTTGGTCCTTATTTGACGGCTGACGAAAGAATATTGCACACAAGGTAAATTGAGAGTATATTCGGGCATCTTTTTAATACATTGTCACTAGGAAAAGATTTTTAGGAACAGGCATTCGGTAATAAAATTCCTGTAATTATATGACAAAAATATTGATCATCTATTCCAGGACCGCTTCAGGCAAAAAATAGTGCCAAAGTGAGGAGAGGAAAAGGCTTTTATGAGGATTGAAATATGAAAGAACATCACGATGATCGATTGGGATTGAACGGCGCAGGCGCTACCAAAGTAGGCAGGATGCAAGTCATAATGCAGTGGTTGTATGGCTTCTCCGAGCCCTGGATTCTCCGGTTCACCGATTTCATGCTGCAAACCGAAAAGCGCCGGGCGCAACTGATCAAGATGAGCAAGCCCAAAGCGCTGCCCAGCGGAGTGATCCTGTCCACCGCTGCGGTGTGCCGCTTTATTGATCACATCTATGCGCTTGCCGGCCCGAAAGGGGCTGCGCGCATAGCCGTAACCGACTGTGTGTGCCAGACCTCTTTGAACAAAACCCGGGAGCCCCGCAAAAAGGATATGGCGCTGCTCTATACGGCGGAGATGTATACGACTATGCAACATACCGGCGTAAAGAACATCTTCGAGCCCATCCCCACGGCCGAACAGGCCAAGAATATGGTGCGGGAGTTCCACACGGCGGGTCTGCTGCACAATGTGCTTTACTGCAACGGGTCCGGGAAATGGACGTTCGTGATATGCAACTGCGACGATCAGATCTGCGTGCCCTACCGGGCTTACATGGCCGGCCGCACAGAAGAGTTCGGCGCCGGGCCGGAGATTGTAGCCCACGATGAGCACAAATGCCTGGGCATTGAGGAATGTGGCAACTGCCTGAAGCGCTGTGTGCTGAAAGCCTGTAGTGCACAGCAGGGGAAAAGCATGGTCGCCTATGATAAATGCCTGGGCTGCGGCCTGTGCACCTCCACCTGCCGGGGCGGGGCGCGCACGCTGGTGCCACGGAAAGATTATAAACACGAAGACATTCTCACAACCGGAATACTGCTGGGATCATAAAGGAAAAATAAATAGAAATAAATAGGAACAGCGGAGTCGAATAGCATCGGCCCCGCTGTGATCTTTGTTATACCAGGTTGCATTCAAAGGATAACACAGCCAACAAAGTTAGCCAAAGAATTCTGCCCGGTATCATTCGATCTCTTCTTTGTCGAGGATAAGGCGGGCGGCGCGCCAGCCGTTGACCTGGCATGATCCTACGCCGTGCCAGGCCTGTGTCCAGTTGCTGGTGATGAATACGTTGTCAATGGGCGTCGTGTTGGGCATTTTTTCCCATTGATCCGGTGTAATCTCGAAGCCGTAAACGATGCCACCCTTATTCAGGGTATAGTCCTGGATCGTCTTCGGTGTGTAGCCCTCCTTAACAATTATGTTCTTCGGGTCCTTGAGCTCGGGGATTACATTGGACGCGAGGGCGATGAGTTCGTCCATTTTTTGTTCCTTCAGTTTGAGATAGGCCGCGCGATCCTTGGGCCAGACGGAGATGTCGGAGTAGGCATCGAGTTTAACTACTGATTTGCCTTTGGGTGCGTAAATGGGGTCGACCAGGTTGGAGTAGACGGTGATGGATACAGCACCCTTCCCGAAGTCGCCTGTCATCATGGCTTTGTAATTCTTTGTACTGTCGCGGTAAGTATTGAAGAAAATTTCGGTATCGCGAAAACCGCGCGCTTTGAGGTCAACACCCAGACCAAGATAGACCCCGAACAGGGAATTGCCCGGCTTCATGGATTCCAGTTTTTTGATATAGGCCTCGGGCATGTTATCCTTGCCGATCAGTTTATAGGCCAACTGGTAGGGGTCAGTATTGGCAACGATATAACGGGCGGTATATTTCTGGCCGGTTGCCGTCCGGACACCGGTCGCCATGCCGTTTTCCATAATGATTTTTGTGACGAGCGTATGGGTTTTTACAGTTCCGCCCAGTTCCCGGATGCGTGTGGCATAGCCCTCGGCAAGCGCCTGCGATGTGCCCTTCACGTGCCAGGCGCCGTCGCTCAAATAGCTCTCTGTTGCCGCCATGAAGATCAGCGCTGATTGTTTTTCGACGGGTACACCGTAATATACCCAGAGCTGGGAAACCACCGCTTTAAGATCCTCGTTTTTAAAACAAAGATCCAGGAGGTCTTTTACCGTCCGGTCCTTCCATGTATAAAAAGTGTTCTGCCTCAGCGGCACCATAATCTTCGTGAATGTCCCGCGCACAGCACCGTAGCGGAAGAGGTCTTTGAGCTCCATCAGATCTCCGAACAGAGCAGCGCAGAGTTTATGGAGATTGTCTATGCCTTCTGCTTCTTCGGGCCATTTTTTCTTCAGTTCTTTTTTAAATCCCTCCCAGTTTGGAGGCAGGGTAATGTCCACACCGGGGAAAACTGCGCGGTAAAAATCCGGGACTTCGTAAAGTTCTATCTTCTTGTCCACACCGGTGGCCTTGAGGAGCTGGAACAGGCCGCGGTCAAGCTTGCCGGGACCGCCGCCGGCCATTTCATGGAGGGCTGTATCGAATGTGAACTCTCCGCGCTGGAAGCTCGACGTGCTGCCGCCTACGCGGTCGTGTTTTTCCAGAACCAGCACCTTTTGACCTTTCAGGGCCAGATGCGCTGCTGCAGAAAGCCCGCCCATTCCGGCGCCGATAATAATAACATCATAATCTGTTTTCTGAGTTGGCAGATTTTTTGTCGTGCAGCCGCCGATACTGAAGGCCAGAAAGGCCATGAGGAGAATCAGCACAAAGTATTTTATCGGTGTATGCTTGCGATTCATCAGGTACCTCCCTCGAAAAGTTTGGACGAATAATTGCACAAATCGGGACTGTTTGTCAAGGTAGTGGCAGGCAGTTTCCGGGATCGATGCCAATTTGCCTTAATCAACCATCTCGCGGGCTCGCTGTCGAGGTATGAAATGAACGTCATTATATCGCGAGCGAGCTCACGAGAATTAACGCTCGTCCCGCGTGAGCGGGATTAAAAAACGCTTTACGGCTTGCAATTCACAGTTTGCCGTTGACGAGCAACGGGAAAGAACAAAAAGCGCAACCGGAATACTGCTGGGATCATAAAAGGCAGGTAATTGGAAAAACGGCGATTGAAGATCAATTCCTCAACCGCCGTAGATATGGAATAACGGGGACAGCATCTCTTTCCACGACGACTTATGATATGGTCGCCCGGTTTGATTCTTTGGGGAAAGAGCATAATCAACCACAACGCAGCAAGCTGTCGAGGTATGAAATGAACGTCATTATATCGCAGCAAGCTGCGGAGAATTAACGCTCGTCCCGCAGCAGCGGGATTAAGCCCCCTCACCGTCTTCAAACAAGGCGGCTCACCAGATCAGCAAAGTTTCTGACTGCTAAGCAGACCGAACTGCTGCAAAGCCTTGTGCAACACCTCGCGGTTCTCCGGCCTTAAGGGGACCAGGGGCAGCCGCACCTTCCCCGCAGGCAACCCCATCATCGCCATGGCTTCCTTGACCGGAACGGGATTGGTTTCGATAAACAGCGCCTGCACCAAGGGCAGTGTCTTAAAATGAATTTCCCGGGCGGCGTTAATTTCCCCGGTAAGATAAAGATGAACCATCTCCCGGTATTGTTTTCCGACAACATGGGACACGGCCAATATCCCGCCGTCGGCGCCTAAAGCCATCATCGGGAAAGTTAAAGCATCTTCTCCGCAGAGGACATAAAACTTCTTTGCGCTATCCCGGGTGGCCCGGATGATCTCCATCGTGACCATCAAATCCCCGCAGGCATCTTTCATTCCGATGATAGAGTCTATTTTGGAGAGGGCAATCATCGTTTTGGCCTCAATGAGCCTTCCTGTTCGCGAGGGAATATTATAGATGAAAAGCGGCAGCTTTGTCGCTTCGGCAATCGTTGCGAAATGTTTCATGAGACCGTCCTGTGAAGGTCTGTTATAATAGGGGCAGACTTGCAGGCTTGCCGCAACGCCCATATCCGCAGCCTGTTTGGTCAGCTCGATTGCCTCTTTGGTGCTGTTCGAGCCTGTGCCGGCCATCACCGGCACACGGCCTCCGACTTCGTCGATCACGATTTTAATGACCCTGGTATGCTCAGCATGATCCAGGGTCGGGGATTCCCCCGTCGTCCCGCAGGGGATAATGCCGTCGCACTTCACGTCTTCGATATAATAATTGACCAGCTGACGAAGTCCCGCCTCGTCTATGGAATAATCGTCTTTAAATGGGGTTATAATGGGCACATGACATCCGGCCCAGGATTGTGTTTGCATAGGTTCTCCTTACTGTTGCTGTTAGCTGAATCGTTGTTGTACCAAGTCGCATTCTTTAGCTAACTTTGTTAGCTGCGTCGTCGGCTTCCTCAACGTATGTAAAATACGCCTGCGGAGCCTCCTCCTTGCCGCCGCGTTATCTTTTGAATGCAATTTGGTAATAATCCCGATAAATGTCCTCTCCGGGCAAAAAAAAGCCATGGGGTTTACCCATGGCTTTGAAGAAAACTATATGTCGGTGATCACAAAACGAACGTCCTCAAAGCAATGGGTAGCCCCAACCGCTTTATCCCCTGTTTCTTACCAACTGTCTTTTTAGTATCCGGGAGGACGTTCATCAACTTTCCTTTTACTACTCTACTGGTGCCATAAAAGCACAAGCTTTATTTCCTGTCAATCCGTTTTTGCTGATGTTTTATTGCCGGAAGAATTACCGGCAATTGCCGGCCACTGATTATTTCTGCTTCACATAACTTCGGCCTGAATACTGTATGCAATATTTGACGGCTGACGAAAGAGTGTTGCATACAGGGTAAATTGAGAGTATATTCGGGCATCTTTTTCATGGCATTATTACCAGGAAAAGCTTTTTAGAAAAAGGCCCCGATAAAAAACCGCCGGTAATTATATGACAAAAATACTTATCATCTATCATTCCCAGACCGGCCACACGCAGCAAATGGCCCAGGCCGTCGCCGCAGGCGCGAAGACCATTGAACACACGGAAGTCATTTTGAAGAAAGCCTGTGAGGCAACACTCGATGATCTGCTCGACTGCAACGGTCTGGCCATCGGCACGCCGGAGAATTTCGGCTACATGTCCGGGATGATCAAGGATTTTTTTGACCGTACTTACAATGACGCGCAGGATAAAGTCTTTCGCAAGCCTTACGTCGTCTTCATCAGCGCGGGCAATGACGGCACAGGTGCACTGCGCGCGATCGAGCGCATCGCCCTGGGCTACAAATTCAAAAATGTTTTCACCCCTGTCATCGCCAAAGGCAAAATCACCGCAGAAATCCTCGAACAGTGCCGTGAACTGGGCGGAACATTGGCCGGAGGGTGCGAGATGGGAATATATTAATATAAAGGCTGAAGACTGAAGGCTGAAGGGTCAAGGATCAAGGCTAAAGGCACAAGGCTTACGAAAGATTGCCGGCAGGAGAATAAATTATGCAGGAAAATGACGTCTTTCTTGAACGGAAAGATCATATAGCCATCGTCACATTTAACAGGCCCGGGCGCAAAAACGCCTTCGATGAAAACATGTGGGCAGGGCTGGAGCGGGTTGTCGGAGAACTGCAAGCGCAAACCCCGCGTGTTGTAGTGGTCACCGGCGCAGGGAACGCTTTCTGCGCGGGGTTTGACGTCAATCCCGACAATCCCCTGGTCGGCGGCCTGATTGGTGCGGTGGAGAGGCGGGAGCGCACGCCGGTCGAGGCGTTGATCCGCCGCCTGCAGGAAGCAGTCGATAGTCTGGTCAGCCTGCCTGTGCCGGTAATTGCAGCCGTCAACGGCGATGCCTATGGCGGCGGGGCGGAACTGGCCTCGCGCTGCGACTTGCGCGTAATGGATCCGGCGGCTGCTTTCTGCTTTTCTGAAGTGCGGCTGGGACTCATACCTGACTGGGGCGGTGGTCCCGGTCTCACCAGGCTCATTGGCGCCTCGCGGGCGGCGGACATGATCTTAACGGGCCGCAAGGTCGGTGCCGAAGAGGCTCTCGACCTTGGTCTTACCAACCGGGTCAGCGCACCGGACATGGCTCTGGCGGAGGCTCTGGAAATTGCAAAGACCATCGCCCAAAATGGTCCCCGTGCCGTGCGCCATGCCCTGGCGGTGATCAGAAAAGCCGCGGAACTGCCCATGCACGCCGCCCTCGACCTGGAGCGCGAGCAGGCGGTATCGCTTATTGTTTCGGGTGAATGCATACACGGCATTAAGGCTTTTCTCTCCAAACAAAAGCCCGTTTTCCCCGATATCGAATCATGCCCGGGAAGGCTGAAGACTGAGGGCTGAGGACTCGAAGACCGGCGTATGAGACTGTGTCGCAATTACTTTATGGTCATTCCGGGCAAGCGAAGCGCGACCCGGAATCCAGTATTATCAGTATGTTCTGGATGCCGATTCGCGTGCCATTTAGGGTATTAATCGGAATGACGCTGTTGATAGAACTATTTCTATTGCGACACAGTCTCGTATGCCGGTGAAGGCTAAAAACTAAAGGCGCAAGGATAAAGGCGAAAGGGATAACGCGAGGCTATTAATCAATGACAGCAAAACAGAAAGATGAAATATGCCGTTGCCCCTGGGTTGATTGGACGAAACCCGATTACGTTGAATATCACGATAAAGAATGGGGTGTTCCGGTTTATGACGACCGGTTGATATTTGAATTTCTGTCTCTGGAATCAGCCCAGGCCGGTTTGAGCTGGTATACCGTTTTAAAAAAGAGAGAGAATTACCGGATCGCCTTCGAAAATTTTGAACCGAAAAAGGTTGCTAAATTTGATCAGGCCAGGATTGAAAAACTATTGCTCAATCCCGGGATCATCAGAAACAGACTGAAAATTGAATCAACCATCAATAATGCATACCGGTTTCTGGAAGTGCAAAAAGCCTTTGGCAGCTTTGCAAAATATATCTGGGGTTTTGTCGGCGGCAAACCCATAGTCAACAACATCCAAAAATTCTCGGACTATCCCGCGACAAGCCCGGAATCGGACGCCCTGAGCAAAGACCTCAAAAAAAGAGGTTTTAAGTTTATGGGCTCAACCATTTGTTATGCGCATATGCAGGCGACAGGCATGGTCAACGACCACTCCCTTGATTGTTTCCGCAGAAAAGAGATTATTGGTCTCTGATTATTCTATCTCCGGGGGAGTTATTCACTTTCTCAATCTTCGATGATATGAGGCAACACGATGACGACAGCGCGCAGGCAAGGGCAATTCGGCACGCAAGGCTCAAGCGGTAGAAGGCAAACGATGTGCTCTTCTTTGGCGGCCATAATTCTGGTTGCCTTTTTATCGGGTTGCGCCCTGTTTGCCCCCGCCCCGATGGATGTGCTTATCTATAAGAACCCCGACAAGGAGGCAGCAAATCAGCGATTGATAGTCTTCCTGCGTGGCTTCGGAGGCAGTCATCGAAGTTTTGAAGAAGAGGGGTTGGTCGCCGACGTCTGGGCGCACGGTTTGCCCTTTGATATAGCCGTTCCCAACGCCCATATTGGCTACTACGGCGACCGCAACCTGATTGCCCGGCTGAAAGAGGACGTGATAGACCCCGCCCGGGCCAGGGGCAGCGAAAAGATCTGGCTGGTCGGCGTTTCCATGGGAGGGTTGGGAGCGCTGCTTTATTTCATGGAACGGCCCCAAGACATAGCGGGCGTTTACCTGATTGCTCCATTTCTCGGCTCGCAATCAATCCTTGCGGAAATTGAAGCGGCCGGCGGCGTGCGACAGTGGGATCCGGGGCCCTATATCGCCGAAGAAGATTGGCAGAGAATGCTGTGGCACTGGATGAAAACAGCAATTGCCGACCATCCGGACAAAATAGTTTATCTGGGTTATGGAACCGACGATTTTTATAAGAGCGGCCCGCGATTGCTCGCCGCCCTGCTCCCGCCTGACCGCATTTATGCAATTGACGGCGGGCATGACTATCCAACGTTCAAAGCCCTGTGGAAAATTTTTCTGGCCAACGATGCTAAATTAAGAAATTGAAGGATGATTAATCGATTGAGCAACAAGAAAGGATTAAGGAAATGAAAGAGCATGGATTTTTTGGCGGTGTCTATGGAATGGCTTTCATCGGTGCGGCAATTTATTTTATCCAACATGCAACCACGTTCTGGTTGGGGGTTATTGGTTTCATCAAGGCCATTTTTTGGCCGGCATTTTTGATGTACAAACTGTTAGAGTATTTAAAAATGTAGACTGGGAAGCGCCAAAATATAAATGGCCTTATCCGGCAATTTATGAGAACTGTTGTCCAAATTCTAAATTATCGTCAAGAGCAGAATCAACCATCTCGCAGCAAGCTGTCGAGGTATGAAATGAACATCATTATATAACAAAAAGCTGCGGAGAATTAACGCTCGTCCCGCAGCAGCGGGGTTAAAATGCCGATCCACATAATTCCCTTTGATAAGCTCAGTCCTGAAGCCTTAAACGGCGTTATTCAGGAATTCATTTCGCGCAACGGAACCGACTATGGTGAAATTGAGGCTTCCGCGGAAAAAAAATTCCGGCAGGTAAAACAAAAACTGGAAAAAGGATTGGCCGTTCTTCTTTATGACGATGAACTGGAAACGACCAATATATTCCGGCATGACGACCCGATCTTAAAAAAGCTCGATAACTTAGACGAATGAAATAAACTACAAAGACTCTAACGAAGCATTCAATTTGCAGTGCGCAAGCCGCAATCGGCCAGCTTGACATACAACGGCAACAAACCTATACTTCCTTGCCGGGAAGGCAACTTTCTATCAAATATCAAAAAACCGGGGGACATATGAATACCTACATTGATTATGACAAGCGCATCAGAAAGATACTCGAAGAGATGAAGAAGGCCGACCTCGATATCTTCGTCGGCACAAGAACTGTCAGCCTGAGCTATGTGGCCGGTGCTTTCATTCCTTGGAGAAGCGCAGTCGTCGTAGCGAAAGACGGGTATGCGGGTCTTATTACCATGCTGATCGACTGTGAACGATTGAAAAATGAGTCCTGGTTAACTAATATTTCACCCTATGCACCTCTTGCGGGTATGGATCTCATGGACCTCATCGTCCACTCCATCAAACAGAATGGCGCGGAAAATGGAAGGATTGGTGTCGAACTTGGCCATTCCCCCCGCGGGAATACGGGATATCTATTTGCAACGGAATACGAATTGTTGAAAAATGCATTGCCGCAAGCTAAATTTGTCAATGCCGCAGGCGTTGTTGACCGTGCCTCCTATATAAAAGAACCGCGTGAAATCAAGCTCATGCGTCAGGCAGCCGCCATGGCGGACTCCGCCATCAATTGTGTCCGGGGTTCCCTGGACATCGGCATCACGGAAACTCAAATAGCCGGTATCGGTGAAATGGAACTGCGCCGTCTCGGCAGTGAATATCACTGGGCGGTTACCGGATCGTCGGAAATAGCATCCGGCTACAGGGCAACATACTCCATGAACGGGACGACCCAGCCCACCGGGAAAATAGTGCAGAGGGGTGAAAATATCATCGTCGACCTGCATCCGCTTTATCAGCTGTATGCCTCGGATCTGGCCCACAATTTCATTTTAGGGAAGCCCACTGCACAGCAAAAGAAACTGGCCGACGCCTATCTGGCAACAGCGGAAACAATTGTCCGCAATTTTAAGGCGGGGAACAAAGTAGGTGATGTGCATAAGGCTGTAATGGATAAATTAGCTGAGCTTGGGTATGCCCAGTATACTATCCCCTCCTTTGGCCATGGACTTGGAGTATTCGGTCATGAATGGTATCCGGCAATTATCAGCAATGATGAATTCCGCGATGTTGTTCTGGAAGAAAACGTTGTCGAAGTGGCATTCCTGGCCATGAGTGTCCCGGGCGTATGCGGCATGAGACTGGAATGCCCGGTTTTGGTTACGCGCGATGGCGGCGAGATGCTCTGCAAAACGCCCTTGGAGCTCACGGTGATTGATGTTTAAGGACTATTAGCGGAGTTGTGGGAAAATACAGAGCGTTCGATTACTAGGCAGGTGGCACTATTGAATCCTGTTAAAGATCTGGAAAATATTTATTGGGATGCTGTTCGGGAGGTTGATCCGGCCGGCCTCATTTTGTCCCGGGTTAAAAAAGACGGTCGCACTCTGGTGATAAACGGTCCGGACACAAAAATATCCGCAGACCTTTCGAGCTACCAACAGGTTATCATCCTGGGCATCGGTAAGGCATCAGCCCGCATGGCCTCCGCCATGGAGAGCATCCTGGCAGACGAACTCTCGTCGGGATTCGTCGTCACGAAATACGGCCACGGCCTCCACCTGCGGAAAACTCAAGTTATGGAAGCAGGCCACCCCATACCCGATGAAAACAGCGCAGATGCTGCTCGCATCATAGCTCAGATGGCGGGTGCGGCTGACGAAAACACACTTCTTATCAACCTCATCTCCGGCGGGGGATCGTCCCTGTTCTGTCTGCCCGCGGACGGAATAAGTCTTGAAGACAAGCGGGAGACGACCCGAGTTCTGCTCGGCTGCGGTGCGAACATTGATGAGATGAACTGCATTCGGAAGCATCTTTCGCAGGTAAAGGGTGGCGGCCTGGCCCGGATTGCCTGGCCGGCAAGACTTCTTAACCTTATTTTGTCGGATGTGATTGGCGACAGAATCGACACCATCGCGTCAGGCATCACCGCCCCGGACCCCACGACGTTTAACGATGCCCTCTCGATCGTTCATAAATACTCTCTGGAAGACAAACTGCCGCAAGCCGTGAGAGACCATCTTACTCTGGGGGCGCAGGGGAATATTCCCGAGACGCCAAAAGCTGGAGGTCAGGTATTCAGTAAAACCGTCAATATCATCCTGGGGAACAACACGCTGGCTTTAAGCGCAGCGCGCGCAACCGCGGAGAGGTTGGGATATGACGCCCGCATCCTCAGCACGACTCTGTCCGGCGAGGCGGCGGAGGCCGGAGCATGTTTTGCGGCGCTTGCCTGCGAAATCGACTCCGGCAGATCGGGACCTACAAAACCGGCCGTCATGATTACCGGAGGTGAGACGACAGTGACCATCAAGGGGAAAGGGAAGGGTGGCAGGAACCAGGAGATGGCTCTGGCGTTTGTCAGTGAACTTCATCGGATATCGCCGGGAGCCCGGAATATCTTCTTCCTGTCCGCGGGTACCGACGGCAGCGATGGACCCACAGACGCGGCAGGCGCTTTTGTTACCCCGGGGCTTATGGAAAAGATGAAAGAGATTGCCGCAAAGGCTGCCGCTTCGCTTGCCGAAAACGACGCGTATAATTTCTTCGAGGATAAAGGCTGTCTTTTTAAGACGGGTCCGACCTATACGAATGTGTGTGATATACAGATTGTTGTTGTGATATGAATATGCAACGTTGCCTTCTTTGGCTAAATTTGTTGGCGTTGTCGCGGCTCTTTGACCGGCGAATGAGACTGTGTCGCGATAACCATTTCGTCATTCCGTACAAGCGAAGCGCGACGAGGAGCCTGCCCCGTACTCGATACGGGGGAATCCAGTATTTTCATTAAGTTCTGGATACCGGCTTTCGCCGGTATGACTGTTTTATAGCGCTTCTTGCTATTGAGACACAGTTTCGAATAACGGGGAGACTTCTCCTTGCCGCCGTCCCCTCCTTTGAATGCAGTGCGGCAAAGCTAATTGATAGGAGGTTTTTATGTGTGATACCTGCGGAATTGGTCCGGAACTCACCGGCTCCGGCATCAGTATCTTTGGCAAGAACTCCGACCGGGAGGCCGACGAAACCCAGTTGGTCCTGTCCGTGCCGTCCAAAAAATATCCGGCAGGAGATGATCTGCAATGCACCTATATTACCATTCCTCAGGTTGGTGCGACTTATGCCCTGATTATATCCAAGCCTTTCTGGCTCTGGGGCGGGGAGATGGGCGCCAATGAGAAAGGCGTGGTCATTGGCAACGAAGCCTTATTTACCAGGGTCAAACCGGAGAAAACTCCGGGACTCATCGGCATGGATCTTTTACGGCTGGCCCTCGAGCGGGGAGGCAATGCCGAAGAAGCGGCACAGATCATCATCGAACTGCTGAAGAGATATGGACAGGCGGGCCCGTGCGGCTATCGCGACAAAAAGTTCAACTACATGAACTCGTTTATCATCATGGATAGGCAAGGCATCATCAAACTGGAAACGGCGGGCAGAGACTATGCGCTGCAGCGCCTGAAAAGTTACGCCGCAATCTCCAACGGAATCACCATAGCCAAAGACTGGGACGCATCGTCACTTAACGCGGGCGCTGATTTCGGTAAATTCAGCGATCCCCTGATCACGTATTTTGCAGGAAGCGCTTTTCGAAGGGAGCGCAATCAGTCTTCCATCATCAAGGCAAAAGGTGCTATCAGCGCAACAGATGTCTTTGACATGTTGCGGGATCATTATGTCCAGTCTCCGGCAAAAGGCTTCAATCGCGACGTATGCATGCATGCGTCCGACCCGCTGATCAGAAAGTCGCAGACGACCGGTTCCCTGGTTGTGGAATTGCACCCGGATGAAAAATTCCGGGTATTCATTACCGGCGGGTCCGCGCCGTGCCTGACCGCATTTAAGCCATTTATACCTGCCGCGCCCCTCCCCGATCTTGGTGTCGGGGCGGGCTTATATTCCGATCAATCATTTTGGTGGCGGCACGAGGCTTACCACATCAATGCGATCTTACGCTATGCAGACGTCTCGCCGCTGGTTCGAAAATACATTCGAGATGGAGAATCTCGATGGACTGCCCGCCTTCCCGCACATTTCTGGGATAATGCGGCGCCTTCATTAATTGATATTTCACAGGAAGCATTCAGTGAGTCTCAAAGCTGGGAAAAAACCATGATGGAACGGATGAAGGAGATGAAAAAGACTGCCGCCATTGTGCCCTCCTGGTTTTGGGCGCGAATGGCTCGCCGGTCGGGAGTTCCCCTGGTATGATCCGCTACCGGGGCTCAATATCCCAGCACGTATCCGCACGGTCGCTAAAAAAGGAATGAAACGAGGCGTATCCTGACTCTGGACAATTAAGAGACTGTTCTCAGCTTCCGGCATCAATTTTCATCGGGACAGTCATACCCGATCAGCTATGGGCTGAAAAACAACAACCTGATTTCTCCCTCTTTGTTTGGCCAGATACAGAGCTTTATCAGCACCGGAGATAAGGGAATCCGCTATGGATTGGAAGTCAGGAATGCAGCAGTTGACACCAGCGCTCATTGTTGTTCCGATCTTCTCCCCCTGATGATCGATTGTCATTGATGCGATATCATGAATAGCATTTTTCGCCAGTTGTAAAGCGTGGTCATTATCAACGCCCTGGAGCAGTACGATGAACTCTTCCCCCCCGAACCGGGCCACAATATCAGAGTCTCTTTTGAAAACAGAAGTCAGTCTTTCAGCTATTTTCTTTAAGTATTCATCGCCAACCTGATGGCCATAGGTATCGTTAATTTTTTTAAAATGATCAATATCCAGGATTATGAGGGAAAGCAGACTGTTGTTACGTCCCGACCGTTTCCATTCCCTGTCCAGGGCATCATTAAAATACCGCCGATTATAAAGACCGGTCAATACATCCGTATTGCTCAGATGCGTCATTTCACTGGATTTTATTTCCAGCAGATATTCATTTTCCAGAGCGTCCCAGTATTCTCTGTTTCCTCTGTAGGCGATCATAACCATATATGCTGAAAACAAACAAAACATCATGAAAAGAGGTCGATTTAATCCACTCACCAGCAGGGTGATAATGACCGGCATCAGCATGGCGATATTAAATAAAACGGCAAGCCGCCGGTAGGGAATGAAAGCGACCACACCTCCGGCACACAGACCGCAGATGCATACATTAATGAGCAGCTGGGTGACATATTCTCCGTTTAAGGACGTAATCAGTGCAACCATGAGTCCCCAGACCAGGGCAGTAACGATGACACTGGAAAAAAAGATGCCTTTATTTAATGTTTCGTAACGTTCTCCCATTTTTCGTGAGACCGTCAGGTGTATCAGACGGAACAGACAAATGCCCACATTGGATAGAATAAAAATCAGAGAAAAAGAAGCGTGTCTTGAATAAAAATCATCAGCGAAGACCACGATGAGGGATAAAAGGATATAGAATACAATACCTAAACTGGAACGTTTTTTCAGATCATGTACCACCCTCTTATTCGTTACGTGTCGCTCAAATGGCATGAATTGTCCTGTTTGCGCATGGAAACGTCAGTTTGTTTTTCGGTGTCCTGATGATAAAAAAAGATATTCCAGGATTTGAATATGTAAACAGTTCCGGACACTAATCTGTTAATGGTTATTATGCCTTTAACTCATTGATCCTGTCAGTCTCCGGTGTGTATATATGCCTTTAAATATTATTTCAAGGCCTTAGATAAACAAGATACGATCAGCAAGGCATTGGCGGCAACGGGAAAATCTGTTTGCCGGTAGAGGAAATTGTTTCTACAGTCTGTTGCCGGAAAGATACTCAGCTTTAGAGCTCAAATTTACCTGTCAAAATCCTCTTGACCCGCAAGCTCCTTCTTTGTATATACGCCCACCAATTTAATCCCGCTCACGCGGGACGAGCGTTAATTCTCGTGAGCTCGCTCGCCATATAATGACGTTTATTTCATACCTCGTGAGCTCGCTCGCGAGGTGGTTAATAGGAACTTCTTATCCAATGACGCAAGCCAGGAAAAAATCAGAGCCGGCAGCCCGGAAACCAATTGCCCGTCCGGGCTCGAAAGCCTGCGGCCGGCGCACGCAGGTGCGCGAATCGAATATCCACGGCAAGGGCGTTTACGCCATCCGTCCCATCAAGGCCGGTGAAAAGGTATTGGAGTACAAGGGCAGGATCATCACCTGGCGCAAAGCTTTGACTCTCCACCCCCACGACCCCAGCCAGCCTAATCACACCTTCTATTTCCATCTGGACGACGGTCATGTCATTGACGCCAAGTACGACGGCAACTCCGCCCGCTGGATCAATCACTCCTGCGAACCCAATCTGGAAGCGCGGCAGGAAGGCAACCGCGTATTTCTGGAAGCACTGCGCGACATCGACATCAGCGAGGAGCTCTTTTACGATTACAGTCTGATGATCGACGGCCGCAAGACCGCCAAGGTCAGGAAGGAACACGCCTGCTTTTGCGGCGCTCCCAGCTGCCGCGGTACGATGCTGGACATCAACAAGAGACTGAAGACCGCTGGCTAGTTCCAATTCCTTGTCTCGCGCCGCCTTGTAGGCTCGGCGTCGGTTTCCTCAACGTATTATTAATACGCCTCGTTGCTTCCTCTTTGCCATCTCGTTATTCTGGGAAGACGATATGGTATCAGATAACGTTTTACAGTCTATTATCCGTAAGACATCGTCTTGATTTATTGTCCCGGCAATTTCCCGTCCCCCTTAGTAAAAGGCGGATTCGGGGGGATTTTGGAATGTTTGTAAAATTCTCCCTAACCCTCCTTTACAAAAGGAGGGGATTACTAATGGTTCCTATCTTTTTTCTCCCTTTGATAACTGCCTGATAACCTGAAGGTCACCCAGGCGCGAGGTCACGCGAGGGGGATTTTGGAGTGTTTGTCAAGTCCTGTACAACTGAAACATCTTTTATATTTTAGACCGGGTACATCTTTTACAAAACGAGGTGATTTCATTGGCTCTTCTGGAACGAATGAATTCGGAAAACATCCGGGGAAGGGGCGCCCGGAGGATCATCTCTTTTTTGGTCCGGGGGTGTAAAAAAACCAGGCGGGCGGCGTGCAAAGCAGAGTGCGGCAGGATAAGGCGTGCCGCCAGTTCGGCGGTGAGGCCATGTTCAATAAAGGCGAGAAAAGCAGTTTCGTCCCGGCCATAGAGCTTGTCGCCGACGATCGGATAACCGGTGGCGAGCAGGTGGGCGCGTATCTGATGAAGCCTCCCCGTTTCGGGGAAACAGCGGACCAGGGAAATGTCACCGGCTGTAAGGACTTTTTGCAAGCGCGTTAATGCCTTTTGCGTTCCACCGGGCCACGCCTTGCGTTTTTTGCTCACCGCAGATTCGCTGTCGCGTCCGAGGGGCAACTCGACGATCAACTCCTCATCAGGGAAATTTCCGTGCACCAGGGCGAGATACTCTTTTGATCCCTGCGCCAGCGCTGCGGATAGTTCCCCGGCGCTTTTCCCGTCGAAGGCCAGCAGTATGACCCCCGATGTTTCGCGGTCGATGCGGTGCACCGGATAGACCTTGCGCCCGTGACGATCTTCCATCAAGGCGACAAGCGTATTGTTGAAATACCTTCCCGAGGGATGAACCGGCAAATTCCCCGTTTTGTTGACGGCAATAAAACATTCATCCTCGTAGAGTATAGTGATCCTGTCATCGACTTCCGGCTCAACGATGCCGCTTCCGTCCCAGGCGAGCATTCCACCGCCTGTCAGCGTTGTTAAGGGATCGCGGGCAATCACGCCGTCCAGCGTCAGCTTTCCATCAAGAATTTCTTGTCTCCACTGGTCCCGCGTCAGATAGGAAAACCGATAGGCCAAATAGTGGTCCAGAAGTTCCACCGATCGCAACGGCGGAATTCTGGAAGTGATGATGCGTACTCTAGTCATAGGCATGAAATGCGGTCCTTAGCGTTGATGAGAATTAACTTCGTTCTTTTGTATACAACTTTTGTGAAAATTCATTTTAAAAGTTGTATACAAGTTGTCGACTGCGGCAGCAATGATAACAATCAAATTATCAGTGGTGAGTGGCAGTTCTTCTGCCTGATTGGCTTGCCGGATGAGAGATGCTTTTTGATTTTAGAGGATATTTCGTTGGATTTTCGACGTTGTCAATTTCCAAATCAACGTCGGGTTCCGGCCAGTATAGCTGATAGCCATGCAGCAATTGAACGTTCTGGATGGAATTGAAAGTTTGATCTTGAAAATAAGGATAATCCTGGTAGCTCAGGAAATATTCCTTTTCTCGAACGAAAAGCCAAATGCCGTGAGGTGTAATATTTTCAACGCTTACCAAAATGCTTTTGCCATGCTTTAACGATTTCTTTTTACGTGCCTCTATGATTGTCTGAATTTCCTTCAATTTCTTCGAATTCAATCCATGATATACGGATAATGACAAAATAGGTTCCAGCCAAAATTTAGCCTCGCCATCTTCAGACGTTACATGGACATGCATTCTTTCCTCTTCGTTGGAGAGAAAATAAAATCTATATCCTTTTCCCTGAAAATTGAAGGACTCATGGTTTTGATATTATATTACTTATTGCTCTTTTTCAATAGAATAATGTTTTCTAATTCTTCCACTTGATTTGAAACTCGATTTCCTCTTCTTTGGCCGATTTCTCATGCTCAACCGTAAATGTGGTGCGTGCCGGGACGTAGATTCGCGAACCGGCGATTTGGATGGCAAAGCGTTTGTTGTTTTCAATCGCGTCAGCCAGACGGCGCAGTTTGGCGATAAATTCTTCCTTGGAATATTCCTTCTCGACGTCTCTTTTTTGTTTTTCGCTCATTTTTTTATCTCCAAACTGAATGGATTCTCAGGCTGGTTCAATCGTCCTTCAATTGAGCCATAGGATTAATTCTTAAATGCGGGTGCGTTTGTTAATACTGCTGTGCAATCAGCACTTGTCCGGCGCAGGCCGGATGATTGCTCCGGCCCAAGGAAGTGCCTTAACATCTTACATGGTTATGTATTTTTCGTAATTACGATATGTGCTTTCTGAACCGGAATATTTCATTTCCCTGAATTCCTTATTTATTATTGCCAAGCTACCTCTAACAATGCCAATAGGAACATAGGATTTAGCATTAGAAGGTGGGTGTTTTTCCTCGTACTTTTCAAAAGCTTTCTTAGTTCGGTTGATATCATTATCAAGCTTGTCAAGAGTAGAATAGCCGCATTTATGAAGCTCTTTGAGCAATTCAGAAATATCTGCGACTCTTGCTTTTTGGAGATTTGGATATTTTTTGTCAAGATATGCTTTTAAATTATCGAGATTTATTTCTTGACCAACGAAAGATGTCTCTGTTTTCATTTTTTCCTGGTAATTTAATTTTGAACTCAGCCGTGCTTTGTAAAACATTCGTTCATTCCGGATTATTTTTCAAATATCTCCAAATCCAGCAGGCGAGCGCCGTGAATGACACGGAGGATAATGACTTTGGAGGCTTCAACTCTGAAGATGGTTCTATAATGACCATAAATGATATGGCGATATTCGATGCCTAACTCAAAGGATTCAGAAATGATAGGACATCTTGCGGGAAAATTTTCCAGAGAATCGATTTGTTTTTCTATTTCCAAAACGAGATTGATGGCCGCTGTTTGATTTTCTGCTACGATATGTTGGAATATTTCCTTAATATCGGATTGGGCCGACTCGGTAATTTCAACGCGAAATTTTTGCACTTTTCTTAATCTCCTTTAAGAAAACCCGTGCATCTTTAGTGCGGCTATTTTTTACATCATTTTCCGCGGCGGCTAATAAAACGCCCAGATTAAGCACCTTCATCTTTTTTTCAAAAACATCGACATCCATTAAAATAGCGTCAGGCTTGCCGTTCACAGTAACGACAATGGGCCGTCCCGTATGGTGCATTTGTTTGAAAATTTCGCTTGTGTTCTTTTTTAAATCGGAAACTGATTTGATGTCTTCGGATATGCTTAGAGACATTATATTTCACATCCTTTCTGATATTAAATTTAGTATTTATTTTATACCACAAAAACGATGATGCTGGAAATATTATTTTTGTTATGATTCCTGTTTCTTCATCATAATCAGCACGGCGGAAATGGCGCCTTCGGTCATGCCGGGGATGCGCTCCATCTGGCCGATGGTGGCGGGCGCGATGCGGGTGAGCTTGGTTTGAAGCTCGTTGGAGAGGCCGGGAACACAGGAATAATCAAAGTCCGCGGGGATTTTCTTTTTTTCCTGGTCTTTTAATTTTTTCGTCGCTTCGAACTGGCGCTTGATATAGCCCTCATATTTGATTTCTATTTCCATTTGTTTTTTAACAAAGGGGTCGGCTTCAGGCTCCCAGCCGGGAAATCCGGCCAGATTGTCATAAGCAATTTCATAGCGTTTGAGCAGAGCATAAAGTGTGGAGTGGTTGCTCAATGGCGGAGAGTTGAACCCCGCCAATATTTCATTTATTTCCGGTGAAGGTTTGACCGGAGTTGTTTTCAGATGGGCAATGCCCTGTTCGATGCGGTTTATTTTATTCTGAAGATCCAGATAATGTGCGCGGTCAATCAGACCCAATTCACAGCCTTTGCCCATCAGGCGGATAGTGGCATTGTCTTCGCGCAGAATCAGCCGGTATTCGGCCCTGGAAGTAAACATACGATACGGTTCATCAACACCTCGCGTAACAAGATCATCGATGAGAACAGCTATATAGGCCTCGGAGCGGTCGAGTATAAACGGCGGGGCACCCTGGATTGCCCGCACGGCGTTAATTCCCGCCCACAGGCCCTGAGCCGCCGCTTCTTCGTAACCGGAAGTGCCGTTGATTTGCCCGGCCAGATATAAACCGGAAATGAGTTTAGTCTCCAGAGTTTGTTTTAATTGTGTCGGCTGGACAAAATCGTATTCAACAGCGTAAGCCGGGCGCATGATTTCCGCCTGTTCCAGCCCGCGAACACTATTGACGATTTTTTGCTGTAACTCCAGAGGCAGGCTGTTGCCTAATCCCTTGGCATATATCTCTTCTGTTTCCAACCCTTCATGTTCCAGCACTACAGGATGAGATTCGCGCTCGCTAAACCTCATAACCTTGTCTTCCAGCGAAGGGCAGTAACGGGCGCCGATTCCTTTGATCACACCGGAATAGAGCGGAGAATTACTAATATTTTCGCGGATAATTCGATGCGTTTCCGTGGATGTCGCTGCAAAGTAAGAGGGCAGTCGCGCGGAGCGCAATTGTTTTGTGGTAAAAGAAAAGGGCTGCGGTTCCGGATCGCTATCCTGGCGCTGCAAACAGGAAAAATCGATAGTTGAGGCCCGCAGTCTTGGCGGCGTGCCCGTTTTCATCCGTCCGATTTCCAAGCCCAGATCTTTCAGGCAGGCGGCAAGGGTAATGGACGCCAGTTCCCCGGCCCGGCCGGAAGCAAAATGAGAAGTGCCGATATGGACAAGGCCGTTCAAAAATGTTCCGGTTGTTATTATCACTTTTTTCGCGGCATAAAAATGACCGGTTTGATCCACTACGCCTTTAATTTCTTTTCCTTCAATCACCAGCCGCTCCACCATGCCTTGCCGGATATGCAGATTCTTTTGCTTTTCCACCACCGTTTTCATGGCTAAGCGGTATTCTTGCTTATCGCATTGCACCCGGGAAGAGTGAACAGCGGGGCCTTTGGAGGCATTGAGCATCCGGAAATGCAGCGCCGTTTTATCGGCTATTTTGCCCATTTCGCCGCCCAAGGCATCAATTTCTTTGACTAATTGCCCCTTGGCTAAGCCCCCGATTGCCGGATTGCAGGACATGAGCGCAATCGCATCGAGATTAATATTAAAAAGAAGCGTCTGACAGCCCATGCGTGCAGCGGCTAGAGCGGCTTCACAACCGGCATGACCGCCGCCCACAACTATAATATCGTAACTACTAATCAATTTTGCCTCCAAAAACCAAAAGCTTGCGCTTGTATTAAATCAATAGTAAAAAGCCGTCAATAGCTTAGCCTTTTTGTCATGCCGGACTGGATCCGGCATCCAGTATTTTAACAATTATTTTCTGGATTCCCGCCTGCGTAACCTGATAACCTAAAGGTCACGAGAGGTCGCAAGAGGGAATGAGAAACGTATCAATCAATGGCTTTTTTACGGCATAGCTGGTAAAAACACAACAAGAAAGAGGCAAACTTGGCTAAACCGGATTTCTGGAAAAACAACAAAAGATATTATGACCTGAAAAGCTACTGGCGTAATTTGTTCGGCTGCAATGTTCATAAGCTATCCATAGACGCGGGATTTACCTGCCCCAACCGCGATGGACATGTAGCTGCCGGCGGCTGCATCTATTGTGACGGGCGTGGCTCCAAGCTGCGACAGATGGGAGCACTGCCCTCCATAACGACGCAAATTCAAAGCGGCAAAAAATATTATGCAGGCCATGCGGATAAGTTTATTGCTTATTTTCAAACATTTACCAATACCTACGCGCCGGTGGAGAAATTGCGGGCGCTCTACGAGGAAGCCTTGGCCGAGCAAGATGTAATTGGCCTTTCCATCGGCACTCGTCCGGATTGCCTTCCATCGGAGACGATATCCCTGTTAAAGCAATATGCGGATGATTATCACATCTGGTTGGAACTGGGTCTGCAATCGGTCCATGACAAAACCTTGCAGCACATTAACCGGGGACATAATTTTCAGCAATTTCTGGATGCGGTAAATAAACTTGCCGGAAGCAAATTGAACATTTGTGTGCATATTATTATCGGATTGCCGGGGGAAAGTGACGAGGATGTTTTAAAAACGGCGAAGACTCTGGCCGTTTTACCGATTAACGGCATTAAAATACATTCATTGCTGGCCCTCGACGGCACAATTATGGGTGATATGTACAAAAATGGATCGATTCCGCTGATCAGCAAGGAAAAATATGTGTCCCTGACGGCTGATGTATTGGAGGTTCTGCCGCCCGGGATGGTGATTCAGCGGTTGACCGCCGACGGCTATCGGGATATCTTTCTCGCTCCCGCCTGGGCAGGTAATAAGCTGGATGTCTTAAATTCAATTAATCGCGAACTGGAAAGACGGGACTCCTACCAGGGGATATTCTATAATAAAAACGAATAAATTTGTTAATGTACATTGAGCATAAAAATTGCTAGTATTTTGTCAAATTAAGGATTTTTGAAAAGAAATTTATGATCGCAATTATTAATTACAATGCCGGGAATATCACCAGTGTGGCGCGGGCGCTGCAAAATATCGGGCAGGATTTTATCATTACGGACGATACCAAAACGCTGGACGCGGCATCGCACGTTATTTTTCCGGGCGTAGGTGCTGCAGGCGAGGCGATGGCCTATCTGCAGCAAAAGAAATTGGATAACTGGTTAAATGACTGGATAAAACTTGGCAAACCGTTAATGGGCATTTGCCTGGGTACGCAAATAATTTTTGATTTCAGTGAAGAAAATGACACGCGGTGCATTGGACTTGTGAGAGGATCAACAAAGCGTTTTCCGGATAATATGCTTTCTGATGGGCGCACCCTGAAAATCCCGCATATGGGCTGGAATTCCGTGAAATTTCAACGCGAGCATCCCGTTTTTCAGAACATTTCCGCCGGAGCTGAATTTTATTTTGTGCACTCCTATTATCCTGCACCGGCCCAGGATTCGGTCGTCCTGGGCGTAACGGACTATGGGATTGAATTTTGTTCAGTGCTGGCAGTAAAAAATCTGGTGGCTATGCAGTTTCACCCGGAAAAAAGCGGAAAACCCGGTCTGCAAATCCTGCGGAATTTTTGTGCCTGGAGGGGCAATGATCTCTAAAAGAATAATTCCCTGCCTCGACGTCCGTGGCGGCAAATTAACAAAAGGCATTAAATTTCAAGGCAATGTCGATATTGGCGATCCGGTGGAGGCAGCCCGTGAATATTACGAACAGGGTGCTGACGAGATTGTGTTTTATGATATTACAGCTTCCTCCGATGGACGTGATATCATGATTGATGTTGTTGACCGTGTAGCTAAAACAATTTTCATCCCGTTTTCCGTCGGCGGAGGCATTCGCAATCTGGAAGATATGCGCCGAGTCATTATGGCCGGGGCGGAAAAGGTCAGTGTTAATTCCACCGCCGTGACCAATCCCGAGATCATCACTCAAGGCGCTCAGGCCTTCGGCAGTCAGTGTATAGTTTTAGGCATGGATGTGAAAAAAGTGGCAATATCCGAAAAGATTCCTTCCGGTTATGAAATAGTCATTCACGGCGGGAGGATTTTTACCGGTATTGATGCTTTATGGTGGGCCCTGGAGGCGGAAAAACTGGGAGCCGGTGAAATTTGTCTGAACTCGATAGACGCCGATGGTACACAGGAAGGGTATGAGCTGAATTTAACGGCGATGATTTCGGAGAATGTGCATATACCGGTTATTGCTTCCGGCGGTGCGGGCTTGCCTTCCCATCTGGCGGATGTGCTCACAACCGGCAAAGCCGATGCGGCTCTTATTGCCTCAATGGTTCATTACCGGACATATACAATTGCCGAGATAAAACAGTACCTGCATCAACGGGAGATCAAGACGAGGATGCTCTGGTGATACTATTAATTGTACTTGACGAATATAGCCAAGCATTGCATAAGTACCCTCAACCGGAGATAATATTTTCCGTAATCGGAATAGAATATAAAAATTCTTCAATAAGCTAGGAGGCGATTTAAGTGGACGCAAAAAGATATGAATTAAATATACAGCTGGCGCAAATGTTAAAGGGTGGCGTCATTATGGATGTAACCAACGTGGAACAGGCAAGGATTGCCGAAGAAGCCGGAGCTGTGGCGGTCATGGCTCTCGAGCGTGTGCCTGCCGATATCCGCAAGCAGGGTGGGGTTGCCCGGATGTCTGACCCGGCAATGATTGCCAAGATCAAAAAGGCCGTATCGATTCCGGTTATGGCCAAGGCCCGCATTGGTCATTTTGTCGAAGCGCAGCTTTTGGAAGCACTGCGAATTGATTACATTGATGAGAGCGAAGTGCTGACACCGGCGGATGAAGAATGCCATATTGACAAGACAAAATTTTCCATACCTTTTGTTTGCGGCGCCCGCAATTTAGGAGAAGCGTTGCGCAGGATCGCTGAAGGTGCAGCCATGATCCGCACCAAAGGTGAGGCCGGAACCGGTAATGTTGTCGAAGCTGTCCGCCATATGAGAACCATGAACCGCGAAATCCGGCAACTGATCCAAATGCCGGTGGAAGAAGTAACCGGCTTTGCCAAAACCAACGGTCTGCCTTATGAACTGGCTCTTAGAGTGAAGAAATTGGGGAGATTGCCTGTGGTAAATTTTGCGGCCGGTGGCATCGCCACTCCTGCTGATGCTGCTCTGATGATGCAACTAGGCTGCGACGGGGTTTTTGTAGGGTCCGGTATTTTCAAATCGACAGATCCCAAGTTACGCGCCGCCGCTATTGTCAAAGCGACTGCTTATTTTGATGATCCCAAGAAAGTATTGAAGGCATCAATGGGGTTGGGAGAAGCTATGCCCGGCTTGGAAATATCGCAAATTCCGGCCGATCAAATCCTGGCGGGACGAGGCTGGTAATAATCGGCTCTATGAGAATGTAATTATGGTTGCCACGCGGAAGAAAAACAATCCTGACATTATTGGTGTTCTGGATTTACAGGGTGGAGTTTATGAGCATTTGGATCATCTGCAACGCTTAGGAATTGCCGGCAGAAAAGTCAAACGGGGAGTTGAATTTAATAATTTAGCCGGTCTGATTATTCCCGGCGGTGAAAGCTCCTGTATTTCCCGATTACTCAATATTTTCGAAATCAAGGAACCATTGTTGAATGCCTACGGGCGGGGAATGAAAATTTGGGGTACGTGTGCCGGAGCCATATTACTGGCCACGAAGGTCGTAGGTGAAACTCCCTGTCTGGGGTTGATTGATATTGAAATATCACGCAACAGTTTTGGCAGTCAATTGGACAGCTTTAAGAGTGAAGCTCGAATTCCACAGGTGGCAGAACAGCCAATTCCTCTGACATTTATTCGTGCACCTAAAATAGTGAATGTCGGCAAAGATGTTAAAGTGTTACTGAAAGTTGACGATTACATTGCAGCGGCGGAAAGTGAAAATATTCTGGTGACTGTATTTCATCCCGAATTAACCGGTTCCTTGGAGTTTCATCGATACTTTGCGGTTAAATGCGGATTAAATCCGACGGTAAATATCAAAAGTTGCAGTGACCGGCAATGGAATTATTGCAGCTGGACAAGACTTGCCCGCAGTGCATGAATGCGGCCTGATGGTTTTAAAAATAGTGAGCATGCTTTAATTCCGCTCACGCGGGACGAGCGTTAATTGTCCGCAGCGAGCTCGCGAGGTGGTTGATTGGGAACATATTGTTATGGATGTTAAATTCATTAACCCTTTTCTGTATAGTACGATCGATGTATTGGAAAAAATGGCTATGATCAAGCCTGTTGCCGGTAAGCCATATGTGAAAACAGATGATACTGCTTGCGGCGATGTCTCCGGAATTATTGGTATGACTGGAGATGTCATTGGTTCTCTTGCTCTCACTTTTAATGAAGAATGCATTATCTATATTGCCAACAAAGTGCTCAGTGAAAATCATACCGACCTCAATAGAGAGGTTTTAGATACAGTCGGCGAACTTACCAATATAATTTCCGGTGCTGCCAGGAAAATGATGGAGAAAGAAAATCTGAAGGTCTTTGCCGCCATTCCAACGATTGTTTTCGGCAGTGGACACACTGTCCGCCATATAATTAAAGGCCCCAGCATTGTCATTCCCTTGCAGACGGAAAAAGGCACATTTGTCATCGATATATGCCTCAAATCCCGGGTAAAGCAGGAAGACGCTCGGCCACCGGTTACGCAGAAGCCTTCAGCCAATACGTCTTTTAATCCCAAAGCATTCAATCCTGCTGTCTTTGGTAAGCCGACGGCGCCGAAATTAGGGCCGGAGATATCGCAGGCCAAAATGGACCAGGATTTAGTTAAGCCGAAGATCATTGAACAGAAAGATATGGGCGCGAGGATTGTTCAATTAAAGCAAATATTGGCTGAATCCATTGCTACAAGAGATATCCTGATGAAGCAACTCAAGGAACAGCCTTTTATGGAGGGGACGCAAAGGCAACGGTATAAGAAAGCACTGCCTGCTTATGATGCTAAAATTAAAAGATTAAAGCTGGATATTACAGCCGCGGAAACCATTGCCATGATGTCCAAGGATGACTTTGATAATCCAACAATCAAGCCTGATTTTCAGACTTATCCGACCACGCCCACTAAACCGGAAAAAAAATAATATTATCTATTAATTTTAAATGATTTTTATTAATGCACTTCAGGGAAACTTTTTTGCTTGCGGCCGTTACTGGGGAAACCTGGATTCCTCCATTAACGCGACACAGTCGATTTATGCAATGAGTTCGGGCATTTTGTCCGCCGATCTTAATTGGGTCTGGAATGAAAGACCCTTAACGCTTGAGAATGCCGGAGAAATAGCTCAGATAAAAAATCATTATGAACAATCAGCATTACCATTCTGGTGGTGGGTTTACCCTTCCGGGCAATCATTGTTGACTAAAACGATGCTGGAAGGAGCAGGCTTTCATCGGGAAACGGAGATTCCCTGTCTGGCGGCGGATTTATCCGGGCGTATGGTTGATGCAGTCATATCTTCAGCAATGACTATTTCTTTAGTTGAGAATAATGAAGATTTAACCCGCTGGGAAGAAATTTCTTTTGCCGGATTTGCCATGGATGTTACTACCAGCAAGCAATACCATGATTTTGTTGCTTCTTTTGACTACAGCGGCGCATCGCCGCTAAAGCTTTTTCTGGCTTGTTTTGCGGGACAACCGGTAGCTACTGCTCTCTTGTTTTTTCACCAGGACACAGCCGGTATTTATTTTGTTTCCACGCTGTCCGCTTATCGCCGCCGGGGTATTGGACTGAGTTTAACTCAAGCCACTATGCAGTATGCTCAAAGGGCAGGATCTAAATATATTATATTGCAATCTTCCAAAGCAGGGTTGAGAGTTTATAAACAGGCGGGATTTAAAGAATATTGCCGGGCAGATATTTACAGTGTTTTATAATCCGGCAAATAATCCTGCCGTACCGGAGAGAAGACTTCTATGGCAACGGAATCAGAGATTATTTTGGCGCAATGCTCAACATTGCCGGGAATAGACCAACTATCGCCTGGTTCAACATCATAGGTTGTTTCGCCAATGGTCAGCTTAATTTCCCCGGATACCAGATAGCCTGTCTGCTCGTGTTCATGGGAGTGTCGCGGTAATGTATGGCCAGCCTCCAGTTGGAACTGTGTAAGGAGGGATTTTTCTCCGTAAACCAGTGTTTTCATCCACACGCCGGGTACCGCTTGCCGGTAGCCGGAACAATCAACCCTTTTGTAGAACATGAAATTCTCCTGATGCCCTTTTCCATCGATTGGTTTGAGCACCTTATTAGCTGATTATATGGTTTCAGTATCTACCTCTCTCCATCCGCATAAGACGCATAATATTAATCATTATGGCTGAGCACGCTTGCGGTAAAGCTTTAATTTTCCGGGTTATCCGGCTTGTCAGAGTCGAGAATAATCGGTTCGGCTGATTCCGGTTGGGGCGATTCTTTCGATTCCGGTGGTGATATAAGCAATGGAGCCGAGTGTGCCGGCGGATCTTGTATTAACGGTACTTCGGCAACCGTTTCCGGTGTTGTTGCCACCGGATTGTTTTCCGGCAAGATATTTTCCAGTTTAACCGGAACTTCCGGTGCCGGCACAGCGGCAGCAACGCTCTCCGGCCTTGCGTCTGAAGGTTTCCGGCGGCGGGTGCGGTGGCGATGCCGCTTTTTCTTCACCGGGATTTCCCCGCCGGCAGGATTTTCCTGTGCCGGAGTCTCTGCCAGCGCTACCGGTGCTTCTTCTTCCTGGAGAACCGGTTCAGTCTCAGTTGCCGGTTCAGTTAAATCCTTTTCTTTGATAGTTTGCTGAATTTCTATTTTATCCCAAGGCATTTCCCCGCTGCCGGAAATATGCAGAACCAGGCCGAAGGAAGATTCCAAACTTAAAAGTTCAGCTCTTTTCTGGTTGAGAATATAGCTGGCTATTTCATGCGGTAGACTAACTTTAAGCGCGGAATAAATTCCTCTAACTGCTTCCGATTCAATTTTACGGAATGCTCCCAAAGCCGCATATTCCAGAGAAGGCCGTAACCCGCTGCCCTTACAATAGGGGCAGGTTATATAGCTTATTTCCTGGATTGTAGGTTGTTTTTTTTGCCGCGATAATTCGAGAATGCCGAACTTCGAAATGCGTGACAGTTGGATTCTTGCCCGGTCCAGACTCAACGCTTTCTTGAAGGATTTTTCCACCTCGGCAACATTTTTCTTTTCCATCATGTCGATAAAGTCGATCACGATTAATCCGCCCAGATCACGCAGCCGCAACTGGCGGGCAATTTCTTCACAAGCTTCGGTGTTGGTTTTAAAGGCTGTTTCCTCGATGTTCCGTTTGTTCGAGCCGCGTCCGGAGTTCACGTCAATTGTTATCATCGCTTCTGTCGGGTTGATGATGATATAGCCGCCGGATTTTAGTTCTACGCGCTCCTGATAAATTATCCTTATTTGCTCCTCCAGTTGGAAACGCTCAAAAATAGGCATTTTTTCCTTATAGCTGACAATTATTTTTACATTGCGGGGAGCGATTGCCTTTAAATAAGCACGCATCTTGCGGAAAGTGTCGATGTCGTCAATAAAAATTTCTTCAATTTCCGGAGTCAGGTAGTCACGCAAAGAGCGCACACCAAAATCGGTTTCCTGATATATGATGAGAGGTGCACTGATATTATCAGTTTTCTTTTTAATTTCTTTCCAGAGGCGCATCAGATGCTGATAATCGCGGAAGATTTCCTGTTTGGTCCGGTTTATACCGGCTGTCCGCACAATAAATCCCATGTTTTCCGGGATTCTAATTTGTCCCATCAGGTTTTTGATTTTTTGCCGGTCTTCTTCGTCGTCAATCTTGCGTGATATGCCTGTTCCCGGCTTGTTGGGCAGCAAAACAAGATACCGTCCGGGCAGAGAAATATAGGAGGTTAGAAGCGCTCCCTTGTTACCGGTTGCTTCTCGAACAGCCTGGACGATTATTTCCTGTCCGGCTTTAAGCATTGGTCGGTTGTTGCTTTGTCCGTTTTCCTGGTCGGTTAAAAATTCTGGGCAGGCATCACGCAGAGGCAGAAAACCATCTTTGCCTCCGCCATAGTCAACAAAGGCAGCCTGCAGTCCGCGTTCAACTTTCAGTACCTTGCCTTTGTATATGTTTCCGGTGATGTGATCTTTCATCGACATTTCAATATTGAATTCGATGAGTTTGCCTTTTTCATCAACGGTGGCCATCCGCTTCTGTTCCTTGTGAACAGCGTTAATAAGCATAGTATGTTTCATAAAATGTCCTTTGTCAGCCAGCTGCAATCAGTTGCGTTTTTCACGCTCAGACTCCTTATACGGTTTCCGTTATCCCGATTCGCGGCAGGCCTGTATTTTTATATAAAAGCGCTGACATCGCCTTTGCCAATTCTTAAAATTTCAATGTTGTCGTCAACAAGACTGATTACGCTCGAAGGTTCGGGAATAATATTGCCACCGTCGATTATCAAATCGACTAATTTGCCCCAGTATTCTTCGATTATATAAGGATTACCCAAATCCTCACCGCCCGCTGTTTTTACGCTTGTGCTGATGATAGGCTGTCCAAGTTCTCTGACCATGGCCATACAAATATTATTATCAGGTACTCTAATTCCTGTTGTCGGTCTTTTCGGCAAAATTATTTTTGGAACCAGGCGTGATGCTTCCAGAATGAATGTATAAGAACCGGGTAAAAGACGCTTCATTGTTTTGTAAGCATAATCGGTAACTTTTGCATACTGGCTGATATGTTTCAAATCTGAGCAGATGAAGCTAAGCGGCTGTTTCTTGTTTCGTCTTTTGATTTCGTAAATCTTTTCAATACCTTTCTTATTGGATAAATCACAGCCCAATCCATAAACCGTATCTGTCGGGTAGATTATAATACCACCGTCACGCAATACGTCAACGGCCTTTTTAATTAACCGCATTTGCGGGTTTTGGCTGTTAATTGACAACATGTGTTTAATTCCTGATTTGCTATACATTTTTTTAACGTAACTACATATCAGGAATTATAGGATTTGGCAATCGAAGCTTCGTGGCAACTCAATTAATCATTTCTGCTTTAATCCGTTTTTATTGCTTTTATCTTTGCTGAGTTTGTATTCGATACTGTCAACAAGGGCCTGCCAGCTGGCTTCAATAATATTTTCCGAGACACCGATCGTGCTCCATATTTCTTTGCCGTCAGTGGAGTCCAGCAGAACACGGACGCCTGCGGCAGTACCTTCCGAGCCCTCCAATGTGCGCACTTTAAAATCAACCAGATGCATTTCCTTGATCTGGGGGTAAAATTTGGTTAATGCCTTGCGTAAGGCGTGATCGAGCGCATTTACCGGGCCGTTTCCTTCCGCGGCAGTCAATTCTTCCTCGCCACCTACGGATATTTTAATTGTCGCCTGGGAAAGACAGGGATTGTTTTCAGTGCGCGAAGTAACCACGCTGAAACACTCCAATGTAAATGGATCGACGAATTCGCCGATTGCTTTTTTAATCAATAAGGAGAGAGAACCATCGGCAGCATCAAACTGAAATCCCCGATCTTCCATTAATTTAACTTCATGGACGATTTTCTTACTCAGGGAAGCATTTTTCTCCAAATCGATGCCCAGTTCCCTGGCTTTATATTCAACATTGCTCCGACCGGCCAGCTCGGAAACAAGGACACGACGATGATTGCCGACCAGTTCCGGTTGGATATGTTCGTAAGCCGAGGAATTTTTTGCCACCGCGCTGACATGCATGCCGCCTTTGTGAGCGAAGGCACTGCGTCCGACAAAAGGTCGTGCGTTTAATGGCGGAACATTAGCCGTGTCACTGATATAGTGGGAGAGATTGGTAAGTTGCCGGATTGATTCTGCAGGCAGGCAATTTTTCCCCATCTTCAGTTGCAGATTAGCGACAAGCAGAATCAGATCGGCATTGCCGCATCTTTCGCCGTAACCATTGATGGTGCCTTGAACCATTCCTACACCCTCCAGCACAGCCGCTATAGAGTTGGCTGCGGCCAGGCCGCAGTCATTGTGAGCGTGGATACCGGCCCTGTTTAGAGGCATGGACGAGGAAATTTTTTTTACGATGGAACTGACTTCATAGGGCATTGATCCGCCGTTGGTGTCACAAAGGACGATCATATCGGCACCTGCCGTGAGCGCGGTCTCGATTGCTTTGATGGTATAATGAGGATTATTCTTATAACCATCGAAAAAATGTTCGGCATCGAAGAACACTTCTTTGCCCATATCTTTAAGATAGCGGATGGAATCACTGATCATTTGCAAATTTTCCGCTAAATCGATTTTGAGGATTTCGTGAACATGCAGATCCCAGGCTTTACCGACTATAGCCACCGCAGGAGTTCCGGCTTTTACCAGAGCTTTCAGGTTCGCGCATGCCGAGGGCTTAATATGCGGCTTGCGGGTGCTGCCGAATGCCGTCAGCCGGGAATTTTTAAAGTTGATGTCTTTTGCCATTTCGAAGAAACGGAGATCTTTAGGATTGGAGCCGGGCCAGCCGCCTTCAATGTAATGGAAATGAGCTTCATCGAAGCGCTGAGCAATCCGTAATTTTTCTTCTGCCGAAAAATTTATCTGCTCGCCTTGCGAACCGTCTCTCAGAGTTGTGTCGTAAATTAAAACTTGATTTTTTGTCATTTTGTCCTCGCTTTCAAAACCGCCGCTTTGCGGGATAATTCCACCGTAAGCTTTGCTTACGGAATTGGAGTTTCACAACCACGGGTATTTGCAATACCCTCCGCCTATGGCGGGATAATGAAACTTACCAATTTCAGTGCTACGCTTCTAAAATTGGAGTTTCATAAAAAAACCGCTGCCCGGGATTTCCTGGCAGCGGTTTAAAAGTTCCTATGATTTGCATTGTGGCTATTCCACGACCAGGCCTCCTATGGGGAAGCTAATTATAATGTTGCTAATTATAATAGGTCTAATTGTGATCGTTTTCATAGCACCAATAAATATCTAATTTTTCTGTATGTTAAATTTTCCAGGTTCATTTGTCAATAGAAATAATTATTTTTGTAAGAAGCAAGTAAACTGTCCCTTTAAGATGTGTATCACCTCACCCTATGACGACAGTATTACTCAATTATGGCTTATTCCAACGCATAACAGCTAAATAGCGGCAATTCATTTAGTGGTTTATCAAAATGCTTTCTTACTCATCTGCCCTCGGCCCAGGACTCCTCCCTGGGGTCTGCTCCGCCGGTGAGGCGAGCGGTTTGCGCGTCCCTGATTATGACATTGGCGGCACCGTACTTATTGTCCAACTTGCCACCCACCTCAATCTTGTAGCCCATGGCTTCCAGCTGTTTGCCGACTGACTGATAAAGGGGCGCCTCCAGTCCGATTGTTCCGGGCTTATAAACGTTGGGGGCAAACGAATCAGGAAAATTGAAGGACTGGAAGCGCGGCGCATTGACAGCCGCCTGCGGGTCCATTCCGAAAACTACGACATTCAGGAATACCTGAACGCTGGTCTGGGTCTGAGTATCACCACCCGGTGTGCCGAAGCTCATGAAAAGTTTGCCGTCTTTCAGCACCATGCTGGCATTGGGTGTGATGCGCGGTCTCTTGCCCGGCTGCAGCGCATCCGGGTGATGAGGGTCCAAGCGGAACTGGTTCATGCGATTTCCCAGTGTCATGCCCGTGCCCGGTACCATGGGAGTCTGGGGAAAATCGCTGGGAGTAAGAGATACGGCGTTACCCTGAGCGTCGATAATACTTATATAGCTGGTATCCTTGCCGACCTGTGTTCCCGGTCCGGCAGCACTAATGGCCTTTATATCCACCGGGCTATATAAAGACGCCCGGCCTTCATATTTCCAGGGGTTACCCGCCGCAGGCATTTTGCCAAAGGCCCTGCCGGGAGAGATCAGTTTTCTCCTTTGCTGCGCATAGCGCAAGTCGAGCAATCCTTTAGCCGGAACCGAGACGAACTTGGGGTCGCCGAAATAGGCCTCCCTGTCCGCCATTGCCAACTCAATGGCCTGTATCACTGTGTTTATGTACTCCGGTGAGTTGTGCCCCAGCGATTTAAGGTCGATGCCGTCCAGCATCTGCAGCACTATAGGTACCACTGCTCCCTGGTTCCAGGTATCATTGGCATATATGGTATAAGGGCCGTACGTTCCCTGGAGCGGCGTTTCGAAATGTCCCTTGTAGCTCGCCAGGTCTTTCGCTGTAAAAAGGCCGCCCTTTTGCTCATGAAAAGTTACAATCTTTTTAGCTATAGCGCCTTTATAGAATATGTCCCGCACGGCCTGCAGTCCTTCTTCCCGTGTGCCGCCACTTGCGATAACATCCTGCTCGGCCTTTGCCATCAGTTCAAAGGTGTCAGCCAGTTCCGGACGGCGAAAAATCTCACCGTGATATAGGGGACGCCACCATTGGCCTCCCAGGTATACCTGAGCGTTATAAGGCATGAGAATGGCAAATCCCAGGCGCTGGACTATGCTCAGGTTCATGTTTTTCAGCATGGTATCATGTACGGGGAACCCGTCTCGCGCCAGCTTAATGGCGGGGGCGCTCAATTCCATAAATGATTTAGTGCCGTATTTTTTCAGTATAGAGATCATTACATCGGGGGAGGCCGGTAATAATTGAGACCAGATATCCATCTTGGGAACTGTCGTCCAACCGCGGGTTCGGAACTTTTCTATAGTCGCCGCAGCAGGTGCCGTGCCGGCTCCGGTATAACTTTCCACTGTTCCCGTTTTAGCATCATAAATCAGTATCGGTGCCACGCCAGGAAAGCTGGCGGCTTCACCGTACGTGACATTCAATGTCAGCAGAGCGGCCACGGCGCCATCAACCGCGTTACCGCCCTTTTCCATGGTTGCGAGCGCAGCCCGCGTTGCCCAGGGCGTGCCGGTAGCAGCCATAAAATGCGCGGAACCGGCAGGGGGACGGTCAGCTAAATGCGGGTCATTAAAAGACATCGTCTCCCGCGGTCCCTTAGGGAGAGATAGATAAACGACGCCCAATATGACGATCAGGCTGCCAATTATAGCTCCGGTCCATATAAAGAAATTGCGCAAGCGATGTTTCTTCATAGATCCCCTCCTTGCATATGTGTCCGTAATGTCAAAATTTCTTTAATATTTTCATTGAAACATCTATATTATTAAGCTGTTATCAGAAGAAAGTTTCCCTCCCCCATGTGAGAGTTATCCATAGCCATGCCTGCGGCCCATCTAGAGCCAGGCAGGTACGGC
>JANYAY010000183.1 GCA_025361065.1 Deltaproteobacteria bacterium | reverse complement strand
GGAAGGCGTCACATATTGATATGTGCCGCTTGTATCCACTAAAGCAACACAATCCAATATATTTTCCGTTATCAGCCGAAATTTTTCTTCCGATTTCGCCAGTGCCTCCTCTGCCCGCTTGCGCTCGGTGATGTCCGTCATCACAGTAAGCAGATACTTTTCATTGCTGAGAGTCATCATGACCATATTGAATAATCCGTCTCTTAACTCTCCGTCTTTTGTTTTAACCTGCATTTCCAGGTTTTCCACCCGGCCCTTCAGATTTAGTTCCCGGATCAATATTGACCTTTGTTCTTCCGTGATAAATCCGATCGACCGCGAAGTATTTCCTATAACTTGATCCCGGTTACGCCCCATAAGGCCCAGAAAAGCATCGCTCACATCAACAAACCGTCCTTCCTTTATTGTCGTGAGGCCCAGAGGAATCGAGCTCTGCAGGAAAGCTTTTAAGAACTTCTCATTACTTGCTTTTAGTTGCCCGAATTCCTCTGCGGAGCTTTGCACATCAACTGCGGACGCTCGTAATTCATTGAGTTCATTAATAAGCTGTCTTTTTGTTTTGGCATCATCTTTCATGTAAGAAACTCCTGTATTTATTTAAACCCGGAAACAACAAAACTCCGCTCTCTTTTGATAAACAGGGTTTTAGTGATCTCATCACAAGTATGCCCCCCAAAGGGTTTCTATCAGTTGTTAACCTGCTGAAGATGCCTTATTCATTTTTTCTTGTGGCAAGCTTTTCCAATACTATAATAAAGTCAATCCCCTATTCATTGAATATCATTAGCAGGGATGCTTCAGTAGTCGTAATGGCTTTATGCCAATTATAAATCGAACATGATATCGAGACGGCGAAAAGGAAACAATGCGCAATGTATACGCGTAACCATCTAGTTATAAATAGTGCTCTGAATTGAGAATTGATATTAATATGTATAGCTAACCGCTGCGCCGACAGATAACCTCTCTGAATATTGCCCTTCAACATTCAAATGGAATCCTCTGGTCAGAGGTATATCGGCGCCGATAAATCCCCCGGCAATTGTCTTATTTTTCAGCAAAACATTTTCCGTTCCGAAGGCAAGTCCCGGAATATTTGCACAAAGGCATATTTGGGCTTCCAAATAATGGATATAGGGTCCCGCATATAGTTTTATATCATAGGGAACCGCAGCCTGAAAACCAATGCCGAAATTCACATCCCACATGTTCTGCACCTTGAGATCAGCGGTAAAAGGCACGCCGGCATTGGTTCCCGCAGTCTCGTCCGTGAAGTTATTAAAGTAATAGGTCCCCGAAATAAAAGCGCCAATTCCGAATATTTTGCCAATCGGCAAAAAACCCTTGGCCCCTAAAGTGCCAAAAAACTTCCAATTCTCTGTAAAATCATTTTGGGAAGTTATAGTGGCGGCATTAGTGGAACTGAAAGAATCGAAGATTTTCAGATCTGATACTCCGATTCGTCCATATATTTCCCAGCGATTATTACCGCCGTAAGACACCTGCGAATAAACTTCGTTGAGCCGAACTGTATATTCTGAACCGCTTTGGAATTTATCCTCATGATACCAATAACCAATAGCTGTATTTAATCCTCCGGCCTCTCGGGAAACAGTTTGCGGCGGACCAAATAGCCCGAAAGCTTCGGAGATCCCGTTAAACGTAAGAATTAATAATGCTGCCAGTGCTATAATTGAAATTTTTTTCGTAAGGAATCATCCTTTCTTTTATATATTTCCCGCCTCCCGGACAATCAGAGAAGTGAGAGCAATTCCCGGCTGGAAATTCCTGCGGCACCGTGCGAGAATTTACTTGGCTTTAAGGCCTGGTTGTCTCCGGGTTTACCTTCCTTCCTTTGACTTTCTTCAGACGGTATTGAATATAAGCATCGCGAAACGCCACATAGGGATCGATGGCTGCGTCTTTAAGAGATTCATAATCACCGATCCGCAGTGATGTTTCGTTCACCATCTCCAAACTTTTTGTTCCCAGCCAATAGTACCAGGGAGTAATGTAGGAGACGGGATACAGGAAATATTCACCGACTATTTCCACCGAATCACGCGGGCTCGATGGCCCGAGTATCGGCCAGACAATGTAAAAACCGTGTCCCACTCCATAGTAAGCCAGGGTCAGGCCCAGATCCGTATCCTGTTTACGGAGGTCCAAATCCTTGCTTGCCGCCGGATCCATAAGCCCCCCGATGCCCCAGATGGTATTTATACCGAAACGCCCAATTTCAATGGCGGCGCCACGGAAATCAGCCTGGAGCAGGCAACTGAGGGAACGGATCGGTGCTCCGAGATTGGAAAAGAAATTTTTCACGCTTATTCGGGCACTCTCCGGGACAACTTTACTATATCCCTGCGCCACCGGTTTGAGCATCCAGAAATACAATTTATCGTTGAAGTGATACATGGCCCGGTTGAATGGTTCCAGAGGATCGGCAATTGTTGCTACCGGTTCATCCTTGATATCGTCTTGATATTCCGCATCCGCCGCGCTCTTGTTTTCCGGTTTTGTAGAAATTTCCGCCAAGTTCGGGGAGGGTGCCTCAACAGCTTTGGCCACGGGTGGCGGGGAAGTTACCTCTCCTGCCGGCGACGCAGAAGCAGTGCGCGCCGGGTTGTGGGCGCAACCCGTCACCAGAAAAATAAAAAGTACGGCAAGACTTGCAAAATGCTTTATGTAAAAGAGAGCTTTCATCCGTATTTTATTAACTACCTTTTCGGCGTAGTGAGGATCGAAATACCCTTTTTGTCCTTCAGCCTTCAGCCTTCAGCCTGTCTCTATTGTTCCTTCACTTTTTTCCGCAGAATCTCCAGCAGCTGCTCGGGTGTATTCTTGTTCAGGATGTCATTGAACTGTGTGCGATAGTTCTGCACCAGGCTCACGTTTTCCACAACAACGTCATACACTTTCCAGACGTTATCTTTCTTAATCATTCTGTAGTAGATGGGGATTTCCTTGGAAGAAGTAACAACTCTCGTCTGAATCTCGGCCTGGCCCTCGGAAAGCATATTTTCTTTATAAAACTCAATTTTTTCGTTGGTGTAAGAAAAAATCTTGTCAATATAAGATTTTTCCAGTATCTGCTCAAAGAGTCCAATAAATTCTTGCTGTTGAGCGGGATTCAGTTTACTCCAACTCCGGGCCAGCGTCCGCCGGGAAAATTCAACTTCATCGAACATGCTTTTGTAAATAAGACGAAGTTTCTCTTTCTTGATCTCTTTGGCCGATGCGGACTTCAGCTTGGGATCACGCAACACATCGAGCACTTTGTTCACATTTGTCTTAACCGTATCCAGCGGTATGCCGGCATATACCGGAAGAGAAAACAGTAAAAACATTAATAAGACTAATCCTGTGAGTCTTTTCTTCATTGTAAAGCCTCCTGATCTTTTTTTACGTAATGTCAAAATTTCTTTAATATTTTCATTGAAACATCTATATTATTAAGCTGTTATCAGAAGAAAGTTTCCCTCCCCCATGTGAGAGTTATCCATAGCCATGCCTGCGGCCCATCTAGAG
>JANYAY010000174.1 GCA_025361065.1 Deltaproteobacteria bacterium | reverse complement strand
CTCTAGGTTTATTTGTGTTTTGGCGAACAAAATATACCATTCATCATGGAGACTTGCCTTATTATTTTTTATCATAAGGTCTGGTGAAAACCGGTGTCCAGCGTTTTGTAAGTCTTTGATATATCTGGATTCCGGCTTTCGTAACCTAATAACCTGAAGGTCACGCGAGGTCACAAGACCGGCATGACGATTCTGAGGCTTTTCCGACTTTTTACAAGGTCGTCACTCGTCACTATTTACTATTTTCTGTTTTTATCGCTTAAATGTAAAAACTGTAATTTCGGGCCGGTTGAGAAAGCGTATCGGGATGTGCGTTGTTGCGATCCCGCGGTTCACATACATCTTCGTCTTGCCCGCATCGAAAAGCCCGCGCATGAAAGACGATTTGTTGGCGGATTTTGATTTTTCAACGAGAAATGGAATACCGATCTGGCCCCCGTGTGTATGCCCGGCGAGAACAAGATTTACACCAGCTGCGATGGCCTCGCCTAAGTTGTCGGGATCATGGGCCAGCAAAACGACCGGTACACCGGGCGGAATGCCATTGAACGTCTTCAACCTGGCGCGCTTATTCCATGAATCATGGAACCCCGCCAGATATAGGATCTTGTTATTGGGCAAAGCGACTGCCCGGTTTTCATTAACCAGGATGTCGATGCCCGCAGCCTTGAACTCTTTCATAATTGCGGGATCATTCAAGGGGTTGTCGTAATTGCCCAGAACGCCGAAGATACCTGTCGTGGTTTTAAAACTCCGAATCAACTCGAAGAGCGCCGTGACCTCGGCTTCCAGTTCCCATTTCTGCTTGTCGCTGAAAAAGTCGCCAGTGATGAAAAGAAGGTCCGGTTTTAAAGCATTGACTTGAGCAATCAGATCTTTTTCCCGTTTTCCGATTCCGCCTTGAAGGTGAATATCAGAAATCTGCACCACCCTGATACCTTCCAACACATGCGCCAGCTCCGGGTCGTGGATCACCACCTGTTCTGTCTGGAGCCAGTTTGGCTCTATCCAGTAGGCATCAACAAGCGCAGCGCTCCCCGCAAGAACGATCAGGAAAAGCACAATGCTGAAAAAAGAAAGCTTTTTTTTCCGGTACCATGAAATAGCGATAAAAAGAAGAATCAGCACCGAAAAAACACCGAAAGCCCCTACCACCATATTCAATCTGTCAATAGTTGTAATCATCTTTAGCCTTTGGCCTTGAGCCTTGAGCCTTTTTTAAACTCGTCTCTATTTACCTGTCTCTATTTACTGTCTTTTTAATCCTTGCTCTCCGGCATGCGAGACTGTGTTGCAATAGGATAAATTGCCATTTCGTGTCTTCCGCTGGCGGAGGTGTCACGAAGTGACGGAGGTGGACTAAGGAGTGTCAATGTGCAACTTATTAATATTACAGCCACTTCAAAAACATCCACCCCCTTGCCCCCGCCAGCGGGGGACATTACGAATATACTGCAATCAGCACTTGCAATTGCGACACAGTCTCATGCCCCGTCAAGCGCCGGTCTCAACCTTTGCATTAATGTTAATCCGGTGTCTAGCCGCCGGTATTAAAGCGCAGTCAAGCCTGCGCACTCCAAAGTTTTGTATGGAGTGCGGCGACTCGGCGCCGCCCGGCAAAAGCCGGTTCCCTGCCGGACTCCCGTGCAGCAGCGCTTCGCTTCATAACCTGAAGGTCATCTTTATCGGGAATGAGAATATTATTAGTTTTACTTAGCTGTGCAAAGCTCACCGTCCGGATTTATTCAGCCTTCTGTTCTTAGAATGTCATGAGTGCCGATCCGGCGGAAAAGCACCTTTCCTTCAGCATACTGGAAAGTAAAGCGGTAGTTCATGTTCACGGAACCTTCCCATCGATTGACGGTCCCGACTAGTCTTTTAACTCGGAGTGAAGGATGGCGGGGATTGTCGAGAAAAAGGAGGAGTTTAATCTCGAAGATGTCCTGGATCTCTTGCGGCAGGGCTCTATAGTCCTTCCGGAACCGGCTACTGAATTCATACCCGGTTATTTTTTCAACCATTCGATACCTTCTTTTGCTGTCTGAAACGTTGGCGACATCTCACCCCTTTCGAGTTCGCCATCCACCTCTTTTTCCGCCTGCTGCCATTCCTTAGTCCAGTACCAACCCTGAGAAGGATCGATCAACTTCCTCGGCTTCAAGGCAATATGATTGTCTTCCAGCAGCGCCTCTATGTAATCACCCGCTTCCAAGCCAAGGATTGCCATGAATTTCCTGGGGATGCGAATCTGCCCCTGCGGGCTGATCTTCATAACCGTAACCATATAACCTCCATAATTAAACATTTAAACATTATTACAGAGTTTAATATAAATATTTTACCTTGTCAAGAATAGAGGCCTGCCAAAATTGTCAAAGTATTATCCACCTTGATCCTTGTTCCTTTTTTTTCCCGTCACCCGTTACTATTGACGACCTCGTAAAAAGTGGGAAAAGCCTCAGAATCGTCATTCCGGTCTTGTGACCTTCAGGTTACGAAAGCCGGAATCCAGATATATCAAAGACTTACAAAACGCTGGACACCGGTTTTCACCGGTGTGACGGACTTTTTACGAGTCCAACACTATTTACTATTTACAGTTTTTGTCCTTTATCCTTGGGCTTTAGCCTTGATCCTTCTTTTCAACTCGTCACTATTTACTATTTACTTTCTTTTATACTTTCTCTCCGGCATTCCCTGTCAAGCGCCGGTCTCAACCTTTGCATTAATGTTAATCCGGTGTCTAGCCGCCGGTATTAAAGCGCAGTCAAGCCTGCGCACTCCAAAGTTTTGTATGGAGTGCGGCGACTCGGCGCCGCCCGGC
>JANYAY010000124.1 GCA_025361065.1 Deltaproteobacteria bacterium | reverse complement strand
CTCCGACTTAAACCAGAGCCAGGTCATAAATTCGCGACCGATTCCGGAAGCATCTTCTTTTTTGATGGCCGCCTCGGCAATTTTTCCCCCGATCTGCTGATTGTCCTGCGGCAAAAGGCGGGTCAGGCTCAAAGAAAATGTTTTTTTGAACAAGTCAACGAAGTCGTCCGCCACTTTGTCGGAAAGCGAAGAAAAATAAACTGTATTTTGGCCCAGAGCCCAGCAAATATCATAAAAGGACGGTACCGGATCAAGCCGAGACAGAAGTTCCAATTTTACTTTATCTTTAATTCCACCGGCCATTTGTTTATTAATCCTGCCTTTACCGCTTTCAGCGAGATATATACGCTCTTCTTCCATAATCTTGATTTTCATCAGTTTCGGTGGAATTATTTTGCGATCAATCCGCAGAGAAAAAATAAGATAATCACCCAGCACATAATTAGCCGCTTCAAAATCAGCATCAAGTATATCAGTCACGGAAACCCAGCCTAATCTTTTTTCTTCGGTTGATTTGGCCGAATCCCGAAATGAATTGGCTTTGATCCGGTTGTTGACGAAGTTTAAAAACGCCTGCGGTAATTGACCTTCCACATGAAATCGAGAAAAAGAAAAATTGCCCTTAAGTAAACCCATAATTAGCACCTCACAGAAGATCACCGTATATTATTCGCAAGGAATCTGTCAAGAATTTATGTGCTAAAATTACCTTGAGATATCAAATAGTTTCTTGTCTGACAGGTAAAGTAATTATCCATAGACAGTAACTTTTTTTTATGTTACTGAGCTTCATATTTTTGGGGTATAAAGCTATGAAAATCAGGACAGTCGGCATTGTCGCGAACACGGAAAAAGAAAAAACAGCCGAGTATGCAAAAGTGTTAAAGGAATGGCTGGAGAACCGCGGTATGGAAGTATTTATCGAAGCGGAAATTGCCGCTAAAATCGGTATCAACGGTGGGCTGTCCTGGGATGACCTGGCCCGGAAATCAGACCTTATTGCCGTATTGGGTGGCGACGGTACAATGTTGCGGACTGCGCGGGGCATGGCTAAACACGATGTTGCTATTGTTGGTATCAACATGGGCACCTTCGGCTATCTGACTGAAGTTAATCTCAATGAAATGCATTCGGCTATGGAATTAATTTTGGAAGGTCAATATGTTGCCGAAAAAAGGATGATGCTGGACGTATCCATCAGCCGCGGTAAAACAATTATCGCCGCCGGCACCGTTTTGAATGATGTAGTAATCAACCGGGGCAACTTATCTAGGATAGTTGAGCTGGAAATGACGATCGACAATATGTACCTGACTACTTATAAAGCCGATGGCCTGATTATTTCCACCCCTACAGGCTCTACCGCTTATTCACTTTCCGCAGGCGGACCTATTGTCTATCCGGAAAAAGATTTGATTATTATCAATCCTATCTGTCCGCATACCTTGACTAATCGGCCGATTATTTGCCCGGAAAATTCTGATTTGCAGATAACTTTATGGTCTAAGGAAAGCGGCGCAACTCTGACGCTGGACGGACAGGAATCTTACCGGGTAAGATCAGGCGACGTCATCGACGTGAAAAAATCAAATTATATAACTAAGCTGGTTTTGTCACCGCACCGTAGTTACTGGGAAATTTTGCGTTCCAAACTCGGCTGGGGCGGTTTACCTTCAGGAGCTAAAAGACGGAAAAATGCTTAATGATTTGAGCATTAAAAACTTTGCCATCATTGATGAACTCCACGTTTCATTCAATAATGGCCTGAACATTATTTCCGGTGAAACCGGCGCCGGGAAATCGATCATTATTGGTGCAGTCAACCTGCTTTTGGGAGACAGGGCGACCTCCGAAATGATTCGAACAAAGGCCGATGCAGCAACTGTGGAAGCGCTCTTTGATATTAAACAGAATAAAGCACTGAAAGAAAAAATTAGTCAAATGGGTTTCGATGCGGGAAACGATCTTGTTATCCGCCGCGTTATTTCCCGGACAGGTAAAAACAAGGTGCTGATCAACGGGCAAATGGCGACATTAGCCAATCTGGCAACCGTCAGTGAATCGCTTATTAATATCTGCGGTCAGCATGAACATCAGATCATTCTCCATGCCGAAAATCATATCGATATTCTGGATGACTTTGGCGGCTGTCAGCCGGCGAGAGCTATTTACCAAGAATCTTATAATCAATATCAGCAGATTAAAACACAGAGAGAAAAACTGGAGAATCAACGCCTGGGCAGGGAAGAAAAAACCGAATTAATTAAATTTCAATTAAAAGAAATCGAAGATATTGCACCACAGATTGCTGAAGACAAGGCCTTGGTTGAAGAAAAAAAAGTGCTTGTCAATGTACAGAAACTGCTGGATGCCGCCCGCCTAGCCTATAATTTGCTTTATGGAGAGACCAGTTCCATTATTGAAAAATTAAAGAATGTTCAAGATCAGATAAAAGAAATTAAAAAAATTGATGAGAAATTAAAATTGTCGGAAAGCGAACTGGAAAGCAGTTTCTTTACCTTGCAGGAAGCGGCGCTGTCCCTGCGTGATTATAGCAAAAATCTTTTTTTTGATCCGGCAAGACTTGCGGCCATCGAAGAGCGCCTGGAAATGATAAACCGGTTGAAACGCAAACATGGTGGTTCACTGGAAAGCGTCTTTCTGAAAAAGCAGGAGATAGAAAAAGAACTGCTTTTGGTTTCCAATGTTGAAGAAGAATTGGATAAGCTGGCACAAGAAGAACAAATCGTTTGCGCCCGGATGCAGCAAAGGGCACAAAAGCTTTCGCAATTAAGAACACAGGCGGCAATAAAATTAAAAGATACTGTAGATAGGGAAATTCATGCCTTGAACATGCCGCACGCTTCTTTGGAGATAAATTTTCAAGGCAGCGCTGCCGGGACAACCCCCGAAATGTTCGGTCCCCGGGGCGGGGATGAAGTGGAATTTTATCTGACAGCAAATATTGGCGAAGAACCTAAAGCATTAAACAAAATTGCCTCCGGTGGTGAGCTGTCCCGGATTGTCCTGGCCCTGAAGAATGTTTTGTCGCACGCCGGTTCCGTGGACACGATTGTCTTTGATGAAGTGGACAGCGGTATTGGCGGAGCTACGGCGGAGATAGTCGGGCGTAAATTAAAAGATGTTTCCGTAAGTCATCAGGTTATTTGCATTACCCATCTGCCGCAGATTGCCTGCTACGGAGATAGACATTTACGTGTAGCCAAAAAAGTTGCCGGTGGCAGGACAACGACTGTTGTAGATAAACTGGATGATGAGCAAAAAATTGAAGAAATAAGCCGCATGCTGGGCGGTGTGGATTTAACCGAGATGACACGGGATCATGCCCGGGAAATGCTCCAAAGCGCCAGCGCGTCATGTTTGGACAGGGAGGGAGAAAAAAATGCTAAGAAAAGCGCGCATCGGTGACGTGAAGTCCATTCATCGCCTGATAAATCTATCGGCGGGTACGGGCGAAATGTTGCCGCGCTCCTTAATGGATATATATAATTCATTGCGGGATTTTTTTGTCTATTGCGATGAGGATGACTCACCGGTGATCGGCATTTGTGCAATGACTATCATCTGGGAAAACCTTGCCGAAGTCCGTTCACTTTATGTTGACGAAAATTACCGGAAAAAAGGCATTGGTAAACAGCTTGTTGAAGAGTGTATTTCGGAAGCGATTACACTGGAGATCTTCAGAATATTTTCATTGACCTACAAAAGCGATTTTTTTGCCAAGCTCGGTTTTAAGAAAGTGGACCGTTCAACATTGCCGGAAAAAATCTGGTCGGATTGTTTCCATTGCGCCAAATATCCTGATTACTGCGACGAAGTGGCGATGATTGCGGAACTATGAATCCAACAGAGAGCGCATTACCCGCTGCCTGCGGCAAAATAAGCGAGCGACAGCAAAATAATACTCATTCCCTGCGGATCGAAGATTCTCCGCAGCGGGCTCGCGAGAGCTTCAAATTACGACGCAATTTTCTTGTATTGATATTGATAATCATAATGCTGGCCGGATGTGCAGGCCGGGTAAAGAAGATTCCGCTGCCGCCTTCCCAACCGCTGTCTCTTGTCGAGTCTTCCTATCTTGATTTTGCGGACGATCTGGATATTGAATCCCTGGACTTGGCCATTGAGCGGAGCATTCACTATTATGAAGGTTCCGGTCAGGACAATGTTTACCTTCTGGCCGGCAGACGGGTCGGCGCAGCCCGGCTGAAAGAATCTCTCCTTAAGTTTCGGCAAATTATTCAAGAGGACAGCAGTCTTGCGGATAAAAAGAAGCGGATAAGCCAGGATTTTGATGTTTACCGGGCATCAGGCCAGGATGGTTATGGCTCGGTATTATTCACCGGTTATTATGTGCCCCTGCTTGCAGGATCACGGACCAGGACCGAAAAATATAAATATCCTCTTTACAAACCGCCTCCCGATCTGATTGCTAAAAAAAATTCCCGGTCTGACCCTTACTACAGCCGTAAAGAAATTGACGCCGGAGGGATTTTGCAGGGTAAAAATCTGGAGATCGCCTGGGTGGCTGATCCTGTAGAATTATTTTTTCTGCACATACAAGGTTCCGGAGAAATAAGACTGGAAGATAATACGGTTTTAACTGTCAGTGCTTTGCAGACCAACGGCCGGCCATACCGGAGTGTACCCGGTTACCTTTTGGAGAAGGGCATTATCAGCGGCCGTGATGCCTCCAATCGTAATATAAAACGTTTCTTAAAAGAAAAGGACGAGAAAAATCTCTACGAAATATTAGGCTATAATGAAAGATATATTTTCTTCAAATGCGTGGAAAAGCCGACCGGTTCTTTAGGTGAACCGGTAACAGCGGGCAGAACAATTGCCACTGATCCGGAAATATTTCCCGCGGGAGCGCTGGCTTTCATTCGCTTGCGCAAACCTGTGTTTGATCGGGAGGGCAATCTTACAAGCCAACGGATCTCCTTTTCCCGCTTTGTCCTCAATCAGGATAAAGGCGCGGCAATCAAAGGTCCCGGCCGGGTTGATCTTTTCTGCGGATTCGGAGAAGCTGCGAACTCTGAAGCCTCGAGCCTTAAAGAAAATGGTGAGCTGTATTTTTTGATAAAGAAACAATGATCCTGTATTCCATTTCCAATTCCAGCGAATTAAGTGTTATGTCCGTACGCAGTAACAACTGCTTTATCTAACGGGTTAAAGTCCCGTCCGGGGAATTGTCCGATTCACCCCG
>JANYAY010000105.1 GCA_025361065.1 Deltaproteobacteria bacterium | reverse complement strand
GTTACACTTTGGTACTACTTAGTCCACCTCCGTCACTACGTGACACCTCCGCCAGCGGAGGACACGAAATGGCAATTTATCCTATTGCGACACAGTCTCGAAAGCCGGGAACCAGTTCAAAGTTACTGGATTCCCCCGTATCAATTACGGGGCAGGCTCTTCGTCGCGCTTCGCTGGAATATAATCCGGCGTATGCCGGACAGAATGACATAATTTGTAGTTTTGTTGTGCAAAGGTCTATCCCAATCCCCAAAAATAGTTAAGATGTGGGTTCTTTGCTGCTTTGTCTTTTCGAAGTATGATCTTTTCCCAGATAGAAGTTAATCCAGGATGAGGTCTGATACAAGTCCCAGTTGCAGGGCGGCACGCAGCATTTCTCTAACTGTTTTTCCTCACGGCGCTTCTTTAGTCGGGCATAGGCGCGGACATAGACGCATTTCTTCTTTCCGGGATAGACTTCGCACCATCCTTCAAAACTCCCGCCGCAGGCCCCGTTGCGCTCATTCTTCGGGCATTGCGACATCGGACAGAGGTAGGCCAGGTCGATGAGGGCGCAATCTCCGCAGTCCTTGCAGTCAAAGAGAACTACCTTGGTCCAGTGTTCCAGTTTGTGGAAAAGGCCTTCCACCTTTGACCCTTCCACGATGCGGCAAAGGTTTTTCATGGCGCCGTAAAGTTTCTTTTCCGGTTCAAACATTAACTTATGGAAGAGCCGCGAAAATCCATAAGTAGATTCTATGGCCGCATCGAGCGGCCGGTCTTGCCTCTTAACCGGGGTCTCCCGGTTAAGTCCCGTCTCCGGATCGCACTCATAGTAATAGAAGCCGCCGGGGATCGGATAATCGAAGTACAAGACCAGATCGGGCCACTGGGGGACCAGTGCCTCGCCCTGGCGGATAATCTCTTTTACTTGTTCATATTTGATATTGTGCCCGCCGATATGGACGCCGGCAAAACCCATCCCTTTCAAGACAGCGTAAAGCCTGGCGGCGCGGAGAATTCTGGCGCCTTCTCCTTTGTCCGGATCATTGCGCTCCCGATCCAGCTCCACCAGAAGTTTATCTGTGACGACAGAGCCGGGAAGATCGTTACGATTCATCATTCTGGCCGCGCCGTAAGGGAGGATATAAATGTTTCCCACCAGGGGAATGTTCAGACCTTCCTGTTTCATGAAGAGAAGCACCTCATGAAACTTTCGGGCATCGTATCCCAGTTGGGTCACAATGAATCGGGCACCGGCCTCGACCTTTTTTTTCAGCTTGTAATACTGGAGCATCTGCTCGGATTCGGTTGCTTTGAAGGGGGAGACCACGGCCCCCGGGAAAAAGTCCGCGGGATGATGACGGACAGTCCCCTTGATGCCTGGATATGTAAGACCCCGGTTCATTTGCGCTATCAGTTGCAGGGCATGCACCGGATCCAGATCGAAAACCGGGGCGGGCCTTCCCTGAAACCCGGAGACGGGGTAATCGCCGCTCATCACCAGCAGATTTCTGGCCCCGGCCCGGTCGAGAGCATAAAGTTCGCTTTCGATCTGATTGCGGTTCTTATCTTTGCAGGTAAAATGAATAAGAGGTTCGATGCCCAGCTTCAGAATTTCTAAGCCCATGAAATTGGCGGACATGGCCGGGGTTCCCCCCGGATTATCCGTTACGGTCAGGGCATGAATCTTTGCTCCGTCAGCGGCTTGCTTTGCCTGGACTAAGGCGTTCTCCTGGGGAGCTTCCCGGGCGCCTCTTCCCGGCACAAGTTCCCATGTGACCGGAAACTTATCGCGATTCAATAATGCCTCTTTAAAATGATTTCCCTGCATACATCCTCTGGGTTATATATTAAAGATGCCGCGATATTTGTCCTGATTGCCTTTTAAAAATATGCCGGAGCGTCCGGAATGAAGTGCGGACATTGTAAAAAATATCGCTGGCGTAAGTTATTGAATTGGTGGGCGATGCGCGACTCGAACGCGCGGCATCTGGCTTCGGAGGCCAGCACTCTATCCAACTGAGCTAATCGCCCACGCGGCGGCTTGTACTATAGACTGAAGGAATACTCAATAAATATTTAGGAGCCGTTTTTAATTTTGAACAACGGCTTATCGGGGCAAAGACAGAATCCTTTCTATCAATTAGTTGCAGTTCCTGAATAAATTTGCTATTTTCCTGCAATCCCGCTTCTGCGGGACGAGCGTTAATTCTCCGCAGCGAGCTCGCGATATGATGACGTTCATTTCATACCTCGACAGATTGCTGTGAGATGGTTTATTAGTGAGGGAAATACGGTTTATTATGAGAATTAGATATGCTCTGATCATCCTTGTTATAATTTTAGCATCCGCAAATTTTTCCGGCGCCACGGAAATACGGAATATACGGTATTGGGCGGCGCCGGATCATACCCGAATCGTGATCGATGTCGGAAATGAGCCCTCCTATGAAATTTCGGAGGGTGAAAACTTTCTTAATTTGAATTTCCGGGAAGGGTTTATAGGACCGGCATTACCTGATGAAATTATGATCAATAAACCGGGTATTAGGAAAGTCATTATTCATCAGGTGGAAGAAGGCGCTGTTCAAGTCGAATTTATTCTTGATAAGTATTTAAAGACCCAGGTTTTTAAATTAAAGAAATTTCAGGACAAACCGGACCGCGTGGTTGTGGATATCTTTTTGCAGCCGGCTCCCAGGAAGGAAATGGTCAAGGAGCCATCCTCCAAAATCAAGCCCAGAAAAATTATTGTCATCGATCCGGGACACGGCGGTGATGATCCCGGTGCAGTGGGGAAAAAAGGAACTTATGAAAAAAATGTAGTTCTGGCAATAGGTCAGGAAATTAAAAAAGCTGTAAATAAAATTCCGGGATACCGGGCAGTATTGACTCGCGACGGCGATTACTATGTTTCCTTCAGTAAAAGGCTGCAGACGGCCAGAGATTTGAATGCGAGCCTTTTTATCAGCATCCATGCCGATGCCGCCCGGAATCGCCAGGCCAAAGGAGGGTCCGTTTATTGCCTTTCCACAGGCGCAGCCAGCAGTGAAGCGGCCAAACTATTGGCTAAAAATGAAAACTTATCCGATATCATCGGTGGTGTTTCCAACAGCGAAGGCAAAGCCGACTCTGATCAGATTATTCTCAATATGTTCCAGACTAATACAATTAATTTTTCTAAAACTTATGCCGGTAATTTGATGTGCGAGTTGGAGCGGGTTAATGGCCTGAAGTACAAAAGTGTTCAGGAAGCACCTTTTCGTGTATTGAAATTACCGGATATCCCGGCGGTACTGATCGAAACGGCCTACATATCCAACGGAGATGAAGAACGATTATTAAGAAATAGTAATTTCCGCAAAAAGCTGGCATGGGCAGTAGTCTCTTCGGCAGTGGAATACTTATCCGGTACTGCACCGGTTGTTCGCAATAACGCTGTCGTCGAAGGAAGTGATAAAACTGCTAATCCAGATGAAAAAAAAGCACTGGGAAAGACTAATAACGTCAAAGTATTATCCAGGATTTGCACAGTAAAAAAAGGAGATACCCTTTTCTCTTTAGCAAAAAGCAGTTCGACAACCATAGATGAATTGCGTAAGCTGAACCACATGAAAGATTCTGATCCTTTGCTGTTGGGGCAAAAGATAAGACTGCCCTAGAGGCACAATATTTATGCGATTGTTTCATAAAATGTTCATTGTATTTGCCGTCTTTATTTCTTTGGCAGGAATTGCTTTTGCTGATTATACCGGTCTCTTATTTGATTGGCGGCCATTTGTTGCCAAGAATTATCTGGAGCTGAATCAACTCGGGAATAATATGCTGCCGGGAAATTTATCTGCTTACCAGGAAATACGAGGGCAATTTCATGGTATAGCTGAATTATTGCATGGTGATGCAAAAACAATAAATGATTCTTCAGAAGTAAATAATAAAAAGTCAGTTCTCAGTAACATCAAAGTCACTTTTTCCCCGGTTAATACTTTTCTGCTGCCAAGTGATGAAAGTTATTTGAGAGGCAAGGATGGAAAGCTTTCTCAAGCATCCAGGACAGTACCCTATTTCTTTCGCAATCCGTCACAAGAAACTGCGGTGGAAACGCTTAAGCTTATTGAACCGCAAATAAATCTAGGTTTCGAATTTTAATCCCGCTCACGCGGGACGAGCGTTAATTCTCCGCAGCTTGTCGCGATATAATGACGTCATTTTATACATCAACAGCTTGCTTCGGGGTGGTTGAGAAAGAAATAACCTGCTGCAAATGAATAAAATGTTACCGATTTTGGTTCTCCGAATAACACATTATTGGATATGACCGATCAGTCAGTCATTTTTTTATTGACCGATGACAACATTTTTTTTATACTCATTGAAAGAAAATTTTATTTAATGATTTTTTATTCTTGCTGTATTTGATAATTATGCTAAAAGCCATTTTAATTGTTTCAATATATGGAAAATTATCCTGTAGATATCCTCTCAGTATAAAGTACATGTGTGATTCAGTTTTATCCGCTGATTTTACTAAAAACAGCGGGGATAATGTAGTGGCGTAATGTTTCTTTATCGAGCATTTAAATTCGGACGGAAAGATTCTTGCTGCCGGACAAATTCCCTGTCACATTTCGTGGGTAAATCTGTTTCCTAAATAGAACCTAATCAGAGAGGAAAAATATAATAAGGAGGTAAGAGATTGTGGATGTAATTGAAGAAGGAATAGGTGATATCTTCACAGATCCGGATGCGGATAAGGCACGTGCCTTTTTCCGGGGGAAATCACGTAAAATGGAAAGCAAAGTTATGAGCGTGAAAGATGCCGTGGAAAAATTTGTCCACGATGGTGATTATTTAACCATCGGCGGTTTCGGTGCGAACAGAGTGCCCATAGCTGTTTGTCACGAAATTTTGCGGCAGGGAAGAAAAAAAATGGGATTTGCCGGTCATACATCAACCCATGACTTTCAAATTCTTTGTGCCGGTGAAGTATTCGACCGCTGCGATGCTGCTTACATTATCGGGTTAGAAGCTCGTGGCCTTTCACCCAATGCCCGCAGATACATGGAATCGGGTAAGGTCAAAGTTTCCGAGTGGAGCAATTATGCGCTTGCGGTGCGTTTCAAAGCCGCCGCCGCCGGTGTTTCTTTTTATCCGGCGCGAAATTTAATGGGCACCGATACGTTCAAATACGGTGGAGGCAAAATAATCGAGTGTCCATTTACTCAAACAAAATATGTCGTCCTGCCGGCACTATATCCCGATGTTTCGGCAATTCATGTGCATGAGGCGGATATCTACGGCAATTGCCGCACCAAAGGTATAACCGTTGCGGATTTTGATGTGGCCCGTGCCTCCAAGAGATTGATCATTACCTGCGAAAAACTGATTTCCAATGATGAAATTCGCCGCGATCCCAGTTCTACGGTCATACCTTACTGGTGTGTTGATGCTGTTTGTGAAGTTCCTTACGGCAGTTATCCGGGCAATATGCTCGGTGAGTATTTCTCCGATGAAGAACATCTGAAAGAATGGCTCAAAGTGGAAACTGATCCGGAAGCACTCAAGGTGTTTCTGGAGAAAAACATTTATGGCTGCAAAGACCACTTCGAATACATTCTCAAGAACGGCGGAATGGCTAAAATGCAGATGTTGAGGCAAAAAGAGATGATGTTTATCGGTGCGAGATAATAGAAAGGAGAAATAATCATGCCTGATTACAATACAATGGAACTTATGATTTGTACGGCGTCGCGTGAACTCGAAGACGGCGCTACGGTGGGTGTGGGAACCGGCGCCCCTTGTGCAGCAGCTATGCTGGCCCAGAAAGTGCATTCGCCGAATTTGGTGATTCTGTTTGAAGCGGGAGGAATAGCACCCCTGATCCCGGAAATGCCCATTTCAGTTGGTGATTCCCGAACAACCTGGAAGGCGATTAGCGCCAGCGGCATGTGTGAAATAATGGAAACAGCATGTCGCGGAATGCTGGATTATACATTCTTAGGTGGTGCTCAGATTGATATGTACGGGAACCTCAACTCAACCCGCGTTGGTACCGACCATCAAAAACCGAAAGTCCGTTTTCCCGGCAGCGGCGGCGCCAATGATTTTGCTTCCTTCTGCTGGCGCATGATGGTAATGACGCCGCAGGATTCCAAGCGCTTTGTGGAAAAAGTCAGCTATATCACCTCACCCGGTTGGCTTTCCGGTGGTGATTCGCGGGCAAAATCAGGATTGCCTTTGGGAGCGGGACCTTACAAAATCATCACCAACATGGCGGTTATGGATTTCGAGCCGGAATCAAAACGGATGCGCATTATCGCTATTAATCCCGGATATTCCGTAAAAGATGTTCAGGATAACTGCGGATTCGAGCTGCTCAAAGCAGACAAGATCAGTGAAAATCATGCGCCGACAGAAGAAGAGCTGCACGTACTGCGTGATGTTATTGATCCCTACCGTTATGTAATCGGTAGATAAGCCGACAGAAAATATAGTTAATATTTAGAGAGCCATAGCCGTTTGACGGCTATGGCTCTTTTTTTGGTGCGCCCGGCAGGGCGCACTCACTATTCCCTTCAAGTCCCCCTCGGGAAAAGGGGTAGTGAGGGGGATTTAGCTTGTTTGTAAAAATCCCCCCAGCCCTACTTAGAAAAAGGAGGGAATGAAAATTAACGGAAAACTTATTTGGGGTATGTTAACAAAAGTCGACTCCATTACTAATCGCTTTTTCACCGATTGTCATTTGTTTAAATCCACCAGCAGACGCCCGCGAACTTTTCCCGCAACAATTTCCGCTGCAGCTGCTGGTAAATCGGCAAGTGACAGCGCCTGCGAGTTAATTGATTCCAGGGCTTGGGCCGGCAGATCTGCGGCCAGACGCTTCCAGGCGAGTTTACGTTTCTCCAGCGGGCACATAACAGAATCCACGCCGCGTAAACTGACCCCGCGCAGAATAAAAGGCATAACTGTTGTTGTCAAATCAAATCCACCGGCCAGTCCGCAATTGGCAACGCATCCCAGGTAATCCATTTCGGCCAGAACTCGGGAGAGGACTTTACTGCCGACGGTATCTATTGCTCCCATCCAGCGCTGCGTTTCCAGAGGCCTGGGGAGCTCATTCCACTCGGGCCCGCCCACAAATTCCGTGGCACCCAGAGAGCGCAGATAGTCATGCGAATTTTCCTGCCCGGGAGCCGTAAGTGCGGCTATGCGGTAGCCGAGTTTTCCCAGGATAGCGACAGCTACGCTGCCCACACCGCCTGCCGCGCCGGTAACCAGAACTGTTCCTTTATCCGGAGTAATTCCTGCTCCCTCGAGGGTCATAACACAGAGCATGGCCGTAAAACCGGCTGTTCCGATCATCATTGTTTTTTTTGTGTCCATCCCTTCGGGAAGGGGAACGAGCCACTCTGACCGGACGCGGGCTTTTTGTGTGTAGCCCCCCCAGTAGCGCTCACCGACACTCCACCCGGTCAGAACAACCTTGTCGCCGCTGCGATAAAGACGAGACGAGGATTCCAGCACGGTCCCGGCCAGATCAATCCCCGGTACCATCGGAAACTGGCGGACAATTTTGCCAACGCCGGCAATAGCCATGCCGTCTTTGTAATTTAACGATGAATAGTCGACTGCCACAAGAACATCCCCCTCAGGCAAATCATCAACAGTCAGATTCTCAATGGCCTGAATGGTTTTGCCATTCTCCTGCCTGAGCACAAATGCTTTGAATGTATCCTTTGATGTCATAATTTTTTCCTCCTGCAATGGTTTAATACTGATTAATCTGGTCTGATATTGGATATATTTACCAATAATTGTATCTCTTATGCAATATAAAATGATTTTTAAAATAATTAATTATTTTACCGGAAATGAGTCGCATTAAGACGGGAATTTCCCTTTCCGGCTCAGATTACACTGTTTTAGTTTTTCTGTGGCGATAATAACGAAGAGGAATGACAATCACGAAAAAGGGGATCATATACATAGCTGCGACCATTGGTTCGACAGGGCCGAAAAACTCGGAGGAAAAAACAATCACCAACACATTATTCAGATTGCCCAGCATGACCGCGCCGGCCAACTGGTTTTCCAGTGAACTTTTCCGGAAAAGGAAGATTCCCACAATACAATAGACGGCCGCAAGCCCGAATGCCACGAATGTTGCCAGAATAATCATATTGGGTTCTTTTTTGAAAAAAGGCGCGTAACGGTAGAAAACTCCCAGATTGATAACGGCAAAAAGCACGAGCGAAAGGGGAAACTGCTTTTTCATTAAAGGTTGGAGCAGACCGGGGGTAAGACGCCGGAAGATTTCCACAGCGAGAATGGGGACAAAAATAACCAGCGCCAGCATGCGGATCATACCGAAAAAAGAAATTTCCACCTGCTTCACAGCGACGACTTGAATGAGGACAGGTAAGGTGAATGGTGCCAAGGCTGAAGTGATGACAACAGCAACAAGGACAAGAGAGCTGTTACCTTTCACCATATTAGATATAAACGGAGCTACAACTCCTGTGGAGACTCCCGTTAAAAGCAGGGCGGAAAGAGCATAAGCGGGGGCAAGGTAATCAAAAATAAAAAACAGGATAACGGGCAGGATTATGAGCTTCATAATTGTAAATGTCAAAATTTGCCTGCTCTGGCCCTGGAGTGCCTTCCAGGCGGAGGTAAGTTCGATGGAAAGATAGCTGAGAAAAAAATTGGCCATCACGCAGTATATGGGCAGAGCCTGGAACAAGGAACCGAAATCAGGATAAATAATGGCAATTGTCATGGAAGAAATAACCACAATGACAAGCAAGAAATCGTTGAGGCGAAAGGGTAGCTGCATCGGTATTTAATAACAGAGAGTTTTTATCTTATCAACACGAAAGTATGTTTTCCGATCAGGATAAAAATTCAATGTCGTAAATACATTTTATCGAGCCCGTGTTTGTTGACAATATTTACACTTGATGTTCTGTAAAAAATTAACTAAAAGAATTGTCAGTATGAAAAAGATTGTATATTCCCCAAAAGACATCCGGCAAATGAAGGCCACAGGCATCGATCCTGCCGGCGTGGAAAAACAACTGGCTTCCTACCGGCGGGGTCCCAGTTATTTGAAACTCAACCGTCCCTGTGCAGTTAAAGACGGAATTGTTTCTCTTGCACCTGCCCAGCGAAAAAAATTAATTGATCTTTATGAAAGCAGCGCAGGCCTTTACAAATTAATCAAATTCGTACCGGCATCGGGTGCAGCGAGCCGCATGTTTACCGATTGGTTTTCCGCCATCGAAAAAGGCAGCCCGGGCTCGGGAGAACGAGACCGGAACTTCTTCCGGGATTTAAAGAAATTCCCCTTTTTCCCTCTAATTGCCGAAAATAAAACCGGCGAAGAACTTCTGAAAAAAAAAGATAGCGAAGGTTTGCTGAAATTTATTTTAGGAGCGGATGGCCTGAATTACGGAAATTTACCCAAGGCCTTAATCCCCTTTCACCGGTATCCGGAAGGCAAGTTACGTAATGCTCTGGAAGAACATCTTCTGGAAGCGGCAGGATATATAGCCGGGAAAAATGGCGTCAGTCATTTGCATTTTACCTTGTCCGCGGAACACAGGCCGGACATCATGAAATATGTGAAAAAGGTAATGGCGCAACATGAGGGTGTCGGCCGGGGAAAATACAAAGTTACTTTTTCGGTTCAGTCTGTTTCGACAAACACAATAGCTGTCGAAGAAACCAATCTGCCGCTGCGGGATGCCCGGGGAGAACTCGTTTTCCGTCCCGGCGGGCACGGTACATTGCTTACAAATCTGAACAATCTGGATGCCGATTTTATTTTTGTCAGAAACATTGATAATATTACGCCGGAATTGCTTGCACAGAAAAATACTCCCTGCCGAAAAATGCTCGGCGGTTTGGCAATGAAAATACAGAAAGAAAATTTTGCATTTTTACGACATCTCGAAGCAGGGGATCCGGATGCTTCGGAGATTGACAAGATTATTGCCTACTGTTCTCAGACGCTTCAGATAGTTTTTCCGCAGGGTTTTGTTACACAAACGAAGAAGAAAAAAGTCCAAAGACTATTTTCTGTATTAAATCGTCCACTGCGCATTTGCGGTGTTGTAAAAAACGATGGAGAACCAGGCGGCGGACCCTTCTGGGTGGAAGAGAAAGACGGGACGCAAACTCTGCAAATTGTGGAAAGTGCTCATTTGGATAAAAGCAATCCTGAGCAGTCGGCGATTTGGGCGCGGGCCCAATATTTTAATCCGGTGGATATGGTCTGCTGTATTAAAGATTATCAGGGAGATAAATTCATTCTGGATAATTACGTAGACAAAAAGGCCTGCTTGATTACCACGAAGAATGAAAAAGGGGTTAAATTCAAAGCACTGGAAATGCCCGGCCTCTGGAATGGCTCCATGGCCTGCTGGAACACAATATTTGTGGAGCTTCCCTTAATCGTATTTAATCCGGTAAAGACCGTCTACGACCTTTTGCGTCCGGAACATAGAGTAACCTCCTAAAATTGCCACAGGCATCCTTGCGCTGCGACCTTTCCCCGTGGCCAGGCAAGAAGTAGGCTTATTGCGGCCCTTCATCAAGTTCAGGTCAGGCTTATTGGCTATCGCTGGTCATGGGGGTGAGTGTGTCCGAATCATGTGCGATTTGCCTCTGACAATTTTAGATGTTTTTAAGGTGCTGTAAGACGAAGTTTATTGGATAATAGATGTAATTTTTTTTATCATTTCTCCCTATAGTCCACACTTGCGTTGTTTTCGGAAAGATTGCTGTTTTCCTAATGGTAATCCACGCTCTTCAAGACATATATCGGTTGACATTAAAGCCTTAGAAAATTACACTATAAAATAATCCCAACTTGTCATGACATTGTTGTTTTTTTTTACTCCACATATCCATGAAAATTAAGGGAGCAGCCCCGTGACAGATGAGTTAAAGATAAAACAGGAACATGTTGAAGAACTAACTTCTCTAAGACAGAGAATTGTTGAACTGGAACGGGTGGAGGACAAGTTGAAAGAGAGCGAGGAGAGATTCCGCATCAGTGCAACCAGTACCAGTGATTTGATCTGGGACTGGAGGATTTTGCAGGGCAAACTGGAGTGGGTTGGCACCATTGACGAGATGCTTGGCTATGCTCCCGGTGAATTCCCCAGGACTATTAAAGCCTGGGAAAACGCGATTCATCCTGATGACCGTGACCGGGTAATTTCAACGATTGAGAAGCATTTGAATACAAAGACACCCTATATTGAAGAATACCGTGTAATAACGAAAGACGGAGCACTTCGCTACTGGACAGACCGCGGCCGTGCAATGAGAGATGAAAAAGGAAACGCCTATAGAATGGTTGGGGCCTGCACCGACATCACCGAACGTAAGCAGATGGAAGAAGAGTTAAGGGCAAGCGAACGGAAGTTTCGGAGCCTGATCGAGAAGATGCCCATTGGTATTTTCATCTATGAGGGCACAAAGATCCGCTATGTCAATCCTATGTGTGAGAGGATCACGGGGTATACAAAAGACGAACTGTATCTGTTTGATATATGGGATATAGCCCATCCGGAGTTCAAAGATAGCGTTAAGGAATATGTGTATCGGCGACAGCGGAAAGAGCCGGTACCGGAACTTTATATAATTAAGATCATTACAAAAAACGGAGAGGAACTCTGGCTGGAACGGGGTGCGGTTGCTATTGAATTACAGGGAAACCCATTTGTGTTCGTTACAGTCATTGACATTACCGAACGCAAATTGGCAGAAGAAGCCCTGAAGACTTCAGAACAGAAATACCGGGGTTTGATGGAAAATGCAAGTGACGCCATATTACTCGCTGATACGCAGGGAAACATCTTAGAGGCAAACAGGAAAGCTGAAGAGTTGTGGGGATACACGAAAGAGGAGCTGTTGCAATTACATTATACTCAGCTCCACCCAATGCCGGAATTGGAACGAACTATTGCTGCCTTCAAGGAAATTATCGAGAAGAACACAGGTCATTTGAGCAGCGGCTTTATATATAAGAAAGAGGGGGGCATCATTCCTGTTGATATCACATGTAACGCTATTGAATATAATGGCAGTAAGGTTCTTCAGGCATCGTTCAGGGACATCTCCGAGCATAAGCATACAGAGGATACGCTGGAGAGACTTGTACAGGAGCTTACAGCCGAACTGTCTGAGAAAAACAATCAACTGGTAGAGGAAATTACAGAGCGTAAAAGCGCTGAAGCGGCATTGAGAAACAAAACAAATGAACTTCTGCTCCATTCAGGGAAGCTTGAGGAACTCAACGCCGCCTTGAAGGTGCTCCTGAAGCAGCGGGAGGAAGACAGGGCGGAGTTGGAAGAAAAAGTGATATCAAATGTCAAGCACCTTCTTTCCCCGCAATTAGATAAACTGAAGAAACGCAAGTTCGGTCCGCAAAGTAAAATGCACCTGGACATCCTCGAAGCAAATCTGAATAATATTGTGTCATCATTTTCACACAAACTATCATCTAAACTCATAAATCTCACCCCTACGGAAATTAGGGTTGCCAACCTGGTCAGAGAAGGGAAAACCACCAAGGAGATCGCAGAATTCCTGGACTCATCTCCGAGTTCCATCAACATCCATCGGTTTCACATCAGGAGGAAGCTCGGGTTGATAGGCAAAGAAACAAACCTCGGATCTTATCTTACTTCTCTTTCCTAATAGTTATTTTATATAAGCAATAGGTAAGTTATAATTTAGCAAACGATTTTCACTCACCATCTCCATCAATACACTCGTTTTTGTAAGACATCCCGGAATCGTCGGAATCCTTTACAATTTTTAATTTATATATTGAATATAAGACAAACTATTATATTTGTTAAGAAATTATTTACCACTCTGTAATATTGACTTCCATCAAGCATCGCAGATGTCGGATCCTTTTACATAGTTGACCAACCCCAATAATAGTCATTTGATAAAAACTGTATAAAATCAATATCTTGCCTTTATGGCACTCCATATGCCTAAATACAAAGCAGATTATTTTAAAGGAAAACGTCGGATATCTGGTGACGTTGATAGAAAAACTGTAATAAAAAAGGAGGGTTATTATGAAAAAGAAGCTAGCACTTTCAATGGTTGTTCTTTTAGGTATCTTCCTGTTTCTGGCAGGAAGCATCGTTCCAGCCCAGGCTTATACGCAATTCAGGTTTGATGAATACGGAGCCATGTTTGTAAAAGACATGAGCACTCCTGGTGCCCAATGGTTTCAAGGTCAAGGGCAGGTATTACCCGACCCAACTTGGCCAGGCCATCAAAGCCTCCAGTTTCAGTGGAGTCAGCGAGGTTATTTGTCTTACGATTATTTTGACCTATGGGTAATGGAACCAGGGACTACAAGTCCTACTATATCTGATAAGTTGCGCTGGTGGAATGATCCAATTAACACGACCCGGGGTACCCTCCTTATTTTCTACTCAGGAATGGAAACCGGTGGTACTGCTGCTCTAGCTGATACTGGGTGGCCCGACAGTGTCCCTAATAGGTTTTATGTAGCAAATGAACAACTTGATGGGACGTTTTATTGGATGACGCCAAATGGTAATGAATTTTACGGATGGAGTGAAGGCCATGCATCCGTCCCCGAACCCGCCACCATGCTGCTTCTTGGGCTGGGGCTGATGGGGTTGGCAGGATTAAGAAGGAAGTTAAATACAGATCATTAGTCCTTTATTATAAAGCTGTACACTAAAGTAAGGATACACGTCCAAACTTTTTTCTTAAAGGAGATATTGATCTTATGAAACTAAAATATTGGTTTACTTCCTGGAAGATTATGGTGGCAGCTATAGCACTTGTTGTCGCATCCCTTGCGCCGAGCGCATACGCGGAAACCGTAACTATCAACTTCGACTCGCTCGTCATAGCTCCAGGCGACACATTGACCGGTGCCCCGCTGACGAACTATCTCGCTGGTTATGGCGTAACCCTATCGGGTATGCAATCCGGTGAATATGCGTATGTAATTAACCTCAGCCCGTATCCTGCTTATCAAATACCATCTCCACCAAACGTATTTTCTGCCGGAGGGAGCCCAACTGGTTATAATACACTCACCCTGAATTTTGCCACACCGGTCGACAATTTTAGTTTTGATCGAACTGGAACTTTTGGATTATACTCCCCTTCTGGAACGGTTATGGGCCCTTGGTCGGCCGCTGCCTACAATGCTTCGAACGTGAGCTTAGGGTCGGTCGGCAACGACTGGATTGCTACCAACGGTGATGTGCCGATACAGTCATTCACCCTAGCCGCGCAGGGAATCAGTTATATCAACTTCATAGGTGATTCGTATAATGTCGCGGGTTTTGCTCTTCCTGATATCGATAATTGGACCTTCACCACCGTCCCAGAACCAGCAACGATGCTGCTCCTTGGGCTTGGGCTGATAGGGGTTGCGGGTATAAGGAGGAAGCTGAGAAAGTAAAACTGATATAGAACCAGATCAAAAGGCAGGGTCAGATGGCTCTGCCTTTTGTGTTTGTTTAATTCGGTAATCATCACCTCCAAGTTCAGACTCTCATTGCCGAGTAGGATGTGCATTATCGGCGTAAGGCTTAATTATTCGTCAAGAAATAAGCCACGGGCTAGTGTTTTGTACAAAAGGAAAAGGAAAGATATAATGGGAGACAAAGGCGGCAGGAAAGATAAGGAAACGGGGCAGAAAAAGAACGCCGAAAAACAGAAACAAAAGTCCAGGGAAGGATAAGCAACCAAATAGAAAGCCTTGATAGAAGATTACAGTGCGGAAATTGACGAGATGCTTCGCAGTCTCATAAACTGAGCACACCCCTGGAGATGCGCCATCTATCAGGAGATGCAACATTGGATGTATCGGCATCTTGATAATGGCTGAAATTATCATACCGTTCAGAAATCCATTGTTTCATTTTGATGTCGGATAATGTGCGTTCGTCAATGTTCTTGTTAAGATAATCGTCAATAGATTCCTCCTTGATGATTATCTCGATCTTCTTGGAACGCTTGTTTTGTCCGTGTGGACCGTTTTCGAGTTTCCAGTCGATTTGTATTAAATAATCATTGCCGGAGAGGCGCGAACCAACCCAGGCATTCGTCGGGAAAAGCGGTTTTATAATACAAATCCAATGATCAAGTAAATCTTTAGTCATGGCTGATAATTTTCATTTTTTTTAGACCATCCATAATTTTTTTCATCTAATAATATAAAACCTGCCTCGCTGTAATGGACAGGTCTTTAGCAGCGACCGTGTCTTTCCCATACTTAAAAGATATTTATTTTTCCATAAATGCTGACTGCGTAAGCATGCTATGCTCTTTGCGGGGAAAGTCAACATAATTGATTTTATTTCCGTATTTGCTTGGACCATTATCTGTTTTGAACAGTGTATTGAAAAGTCATAAGAAAGAAAGCTCAACAATATTTCCCGATGGCGATGATGAAATGCTTTTTTGTTCTACAGATAATAAATATATTTTTCAGAAAGCATAAACATCGTAACGTGCCGCTTTATATGAAGAAGCGTAATACATGTTTGTAAATATTGCTCACACAAAACTTCATCTATTCAAATAAAGCTTGACTATTATGCGCTATTGCAGCAGTATTCGATCAACTTCGGATATTTAGAAATAAAGATGCGAAGGAAAGAGTTGGGTTTAGACATTTTGAAGCACATAGGTTAGCTACCAGGTACTTTAGGGTCTTGGTGGCTTTTTTTATTTCTGTCATCGTGCTGATTCAACTTTTGAAAATTTATGAAAGGAGGATTAGATCTATGTCAGAAGGTAAAGTAAAATGGTTCAATGAAGGCAAAGGTTTCGGGTTCATCGAGAATTCTGAAGGCGGAGACGTATTTGTTCACTTCAGCGCAATTCAGGCCAGCGGCTTCAAGACACTACAGGAAGGCGCGACCGTCAGTTTCGATATCGAGAAGGGTCCCAAAGGCCCGTCGGCAGTCAATGTGAAAGCACTGTAATCAAATCATGCTAACAGAAGAGGCACTCCATCAGCTTAAGTTTGCTGGAGTGCCTTTCTATTTAGTAACACCTGCAAGAAAGGCAAACAGGCATTAAAAAATGGGAAAACCAATGTACAACTTTGGGAAAACCGCGAAAGAAAAAGCAAGACAGCAAAAACAAATGGATAAGGCTTCAAAGCGCCGGATAGCTAAACAAAGTAAGGATAATATAAAGTCGAGCACACCGAGCGAAGACTCAGTCATAGCCGAATAGAACTGGGTGGCGGACATCACCACTGCTATGATTCTATGTCCATTATAGAAATGGAATCGTAAACGATTTATAACTGGAGGTGATTTAAAATGTGGGAAGTCGTAAGAGCTAACGGTAACAATATTAAAAGTGAAAGACATGAAGTCCTTGGAGGATGGATTGTCAGAACATTTAAATCAGATGCCTATGGTAGTAGAGAGGAACAAGCTTTTGTGAGTGACCCATCGCACGAATGGAAGGTGTATAAAGAACCATTAAAAACAAGATGAACGTCCTTTAAAAAGGGGATATTGAAAATGCATAATATTGCTTGTGACTAAATAATCCAGCGTTCACAATCTTCTCTTGGGGCTGCTTTGGCGGTGATTACTGTCGATGTGTTTCCCTTCTGGCAAATTACCTTAACTTCCTGAGTGTCAGGGGCATCACTGTAACGAACGCACAATGCCGCGGCTGTGTTGGAGATGTATTCATCACCACCATACGGCACCAAAACCTGCGGTCCGGGAAAATCAGCCATAAATAGAACAAGATCATCTTTTTGCACCTGCGCTTGCAGGGCATTGTTGTCTGCTTTATTGCGTCCCACAATAATCTTGGAATTGTCATTGACCCGGAAATGCCGTCCGTATTTGAGCAATTCAATATCACGAATCTGATGATCTTCTTCATGAGAAAATAAATCACGCAGGCGCTTCGTAAATATCGGATCGGTAAGCAGGCAACCTCCGGCCGGCGGGGCATACTTTGTAATACCGAAATCAGCCGCCAGTTGAATTTGCGGCTTGCGGCCACGGCCCTGAATTGCCAGCAATCGGGAACGGTCGATTTTACCTTCCCGTTCGGCTTTGACGGGCTCGAGAAGCTGTGCGGAGAGCGGCCGCAAAATGTGGTCGGGATAGCCCGAGTTCTTGGCAACAACAAAAAGTGATTGTTTCCCCTGCGACATCGGGCGCTGGCCAAGCACTTCTCCTGTAATTATGAAGTCTGCACCGGTTTCTTCCATCTTTTTCCCGGCAAACTTCAGCATCAAGGTATGGCAATCAATGCAGGGATTCATGTTTTTACCGTAGCCGTAACGTGGAGATTTAAGCATCACTAAATGATCCGCCGTAAAATTTTCCACTGCCAGCGGCAGATTGAGCTGACGTGCCGTTGCCTTTGCCTTTTCGGCGCTGAAAAAAGGTGTTTCGAAAGTCAGGCATAAGACGTCGATATTTTGCCTGCGGACAACCTCAGCCGCCAGTATGCTGTCGAGTCCCCCGGAAAAAAGAGCAATTGCTTTAAACATGTTATATGTCCTTAGGGGCCGTTATGAAATAAACACCCCTGCGGGTCTTGTGACCTTAAGGTCATAGCAAGACCATTAAATTTCCAACCATTTTGTTACGGCCCCTTATGCCGGTTGCGATGTTTCAATGTAACAATTATTGTTGAACAACGGCTTAAAATAAAATACGCTCCGGATGATTATCCGGAGCGCAGGTATAACTTTTTTAGTAAAATTATATTAGTATCGGGCAAAGCTTGCCTGCCATAATTCGCCAATCAGGCTGCGCATGCCATCATCAATTGCAAAATCAATAATGTACTGGTCTTTATCAGTTTTAATTTTGGTTCCGGTAAAACCGAAGGTGAATGGTGCCTGGTTTTTATCCACGCCGGAAAAGGAGAAATAGCCGTAAGTAGAAGGAATCGCCAGGCGAGGTAAAATCTTTTCCATTATAACTTTAGGGGAGTCGGAGCCATCAATCAAAATCAAGCCATATCCTTTTCCTTTGAATACATTGATGAATTGCAAAGGCAGGCTGCGCGAATAAATAATATATTTTTTATCAGCATTATTTATCAGCACGTCGGCTTTAATGGACAGGTTAAATCCATCTTTGGCTACGTCGAATACTTTGACATCTGCATCTTTCCGGGCAATGAAACCTAAATGGGTAACCAGGGCATAAGAAAAATCTTTAGCCGATGTCGCGGGGAAAACCGGGATCGGGGGCAGTGAATAGATCTCTTCCGGTTTGCCGGCAAGTCCATTTTCGCCATCTATCTCCGTTATGATCAAGCCGTTTTTCCTGGCGTAGTTTTTAATTGCCTTAGGCAATAACGAATTATTTTCCGGGACAAAGCGCAGAGCCTGAATTAAGGATCGGTTCTGCTTGGGATCTTTTTGGGCAATCTGCCAGTCCACTACAACCTCAACCGGCGGAAGGCTGCCCGTTGACATGGGCGTATCTCTTTTAGTTATGCTGTAGGCTTTGGTTGCTGCAATAATTTTTCTTAAAATAGCGACAACATCATCTTTTTTATCCACTTTAATTATTGAGAAGTTTTTCCAGTTTTCGCGAATCATCTTTTTAAGACTATCATTAAGGCGGTTTTCCCAATCAAGGAATACGGCAGTTTTATCATCAAATTCGATGACCGGAATTTTTGCACAGTCAATTGTTACCTGTCCGGTTTTGGAAATGGGAAGATAGTAATTGCCTGATGTTAGAATGGAGGCGTTCATTTCGGTTAATATATGCTTGATTACGGCAAGCTTAGCTGCCTGCGACATAACTATCTTTTCTTTTATTTTGATTATTTCGCCGGGTTGATTTTGACTTTCGGTCGGAGATGCTACTGCCTGTTCAACAATCTTGGCATCTCCCGGGGTTTGCACAACTACAGTTCTGCCGGGGAGTTTAATAACTTGTCCGGCATAAATTTTGTTCGCGTTGGCAATCCGGGGATTCATTGATTTGATGAGATTGAGAGTCTTTAAGGTGTCGGTCTTGATTTTCAATTCCCGGTCGATAATTGTGATCAAACTATCACCTTTTTTGATCTTATACGTTTGAGTGCCGGTGGATCTGCTGGGGGTCGTAACAGGAGAGTTGCTTTTACCGGGCAGTTTGATAATTTGTCCGGCATAAAGTTTGTTAAGATTTGCTATATCGGGATTGAGTTGTTTAATAATGCGATAATTATCAGGTATGTCATCCTCGGTTATTCCGGGTATCTTTCTGATGATAGCCGAAATAACATCTCCTTGTTTAATCTTATACAGGTGTACATTTTGCTTGGAGACAGCTGTTTTTTTAAGAGATAACTGAGCCGTGTCTTCTTTAGCCCAAGACGGTTGGCAAAAAAAGGCTGTAAAAATAAAAACAGCAATTAATTTTAAAGTATAACGCTTAATCATATGTATTTTCCGTCCGTTAAGAAGTAAGGAGTTAGCAGTGTAATTACTTTAATTGGCAATAAAAGTCAAACACTTATATGTCAGACAGAAATGGAGATGAGAAAAGTATGCAAAACAGATAGCAGAATTATTCTTCAGGGCCGTATAAAAAATCTACCGATGAAGGAAGATAACCGGAAGGGAAGAGGACAGGTCAGACTCAAACTCAAATTCAGACTACTTTTTTCATTGCGGCAATAGCAACTTCAATTTGATCGTCAGACGGTTCTCTGGTGGTAATCTTTTGCAACATCAACCCGGGCCAGCTCAAGGCCTGCACCCATTGCCAATTGGAGTGTTTTCCGGTGAAACGGATGGCTTCATAGGAAATGCCGGAAACAACGGGGAGGAGGATAATTTTATAAATAACCCGATGCAGAAAATCCGGACGGCCCAGCAGAGAAAAAACGATAATGGAAACAATCATCACAAAGAGAATAAAGCTCGTTCCGCAGCGGGGATGACGGGTGGAGAAATCTTTAACATTTTTTACTGTTAATTCCTGGCCGTTTTCCCAGGCAAAAACTGTTTTATGCTCCGCTCCATGGTACATATAGACACGTCTCATATCCTCCATGAAGAGTGTGCAGCAAAGAAAGCCGACAAACATGGCCAGCCGGATGCATCCTTCCAGTATATTCAAAAGAATCAGACTGGAAACAAATGGTTTCATTTTTGTAAAAAAGAAAGCAGGAACGATGACAAAGAAAAATAGGGCGATAGAGAAGCTGATGATAATGGAAAGTGTCATTTCCCAGCTTTTTGGTTTTCTTTCTTCTTCCGACAGGGCGACATCCGCCGAAAACATCAGACATTTCATTCCTATGAACATCATTTCAAATAGAGTGATGGTTCCCCGGACAAACATTAACCCCAGTATTTTATAACGTTTTGTGAGCGGAATATGCTCTTGTTCCTGAAATACAATTTCTTTGTCCGGTCGTCTTACCGCAGCCGCAATTTTATTTCCATGGCGCATCATCACGCCTTCGATTAGGGCTTGCCCTCCGGCTATATCTTCAGGATTAGGTTTGTTGGCCATTATACATATCCTAGGTAATAACGAAATTTTGTGGGGGTTACTTATAGTATTTAAGGAAAGGTGTCAAACGGTGATTTG
>JANYAY010000065.1 GCA_025361065.1 Deltaproteobacteria bacterium | reverse complement strand
CAATGTCTTCCCGATTACAGTACCTCCCCTGCGGCAGCGGTCGGAAGACATCCCCTTACTGGTTTCATCTTTCGTGGAGCGGTATGCCCGGAAACTGGGGAAGACGATCACGTCGATTCCGAAGGAGACAATGAAGGCGCTCATGGATTACCCCTGGCCCGGAAACGTCCGGGAGCTCGAAAGCATCATTGAACGGACCATGATCCTGTGCCCCGGGCCGGTGTTGCAGCTTGCGGATAAACTGCCGAGTTCAGCGATTCCCCCGGCCGGCATGACCTTAATGGAGATGGAGCGCAATCAGATCCTGAAGACCCTTCAAGACACCCATTGGCGGATAAACGGGATAAATGGAGCCGCAACGATCCTGGGGCTCCACCCGAGTACCCTGCGGGCGAGGATGCATAAGCTCGGGATATTCCGGTCGCAAACAAAAACTGCCGGATAAACTGACCAGCTTTGCACCTCATGTCTATCAACATATTGATATTCCACCAAATAACAAGGTCAAACAAACCATGTTATACATCCCCGTCTCCCCCCCTTAAGCTAAATATCTGTTATTATAATGATATTTTTAAGTACTACTGATTATCAGAACTGCTGGCAGGGCATATGCATTACTTATGTTGGGTTTATTCTTTGTCCTGAGAAGAGTGCCGGTTCTTGAGGAAAAGAAGAAGGGCTCCCCGGTGCCCTTGTTTCAATACGTTCCGGATGCCGGTATTCGAGACTGTGTCGTAATAGGAGAAAACAGCAATTGATAAGGGGTAGGAAAGGCTTTCGCCTCCCCTCCCTCCGAACCGTACAGGCGGATTTCCCGCATACGGCTCTCCAGTCAGTAGTTTCCACATCGGGATTGACGAGCCTGCTCATGGGCTGCGGTTAATGTGAACAGTCCAAGTCCGCTAAAGTAGGCATTCGGCCATCTCCAATGGTCAGTGCCTTGGCCCCTTCCATGACGACCTTGTCGTTTCCTGAGTATGCTTCTTAATCTCATGCGTATCCATTTGTCTGTCATTTGGAAAGTCTTTCCATTGCTGTGTTGAAAGTATTCAAACCAGCCTTTCAAGCTCCGGTTGAGGTCGTCGATTATGCACTTCATGCTTTTGCCTGCTGTGCGTTTCGTCTTCTGCCTAATGGAATCCTTGAGCTTCTTCATGCTTTTGTTACGCGGCCATCTCGTGTTCCTCTCAAAGTGGTATCCCAAGAAATCGAATCCGCCCTTTAGCGTAGCGTCTACTATCCGCGTCTTCTCAGGGTGTAATATCAATCCTATTTCTTCTACCTTCATCTTCACTTCGGTCAAAGCCTTCTTCGCTTCTTCCTCTGTAGAGCACAGTATGACAAAATCATCGGCGTATCTGACCATTTCATACCCAGAACTACTCATATTGTGGTCTGTTCTGTTCAGATATATATTGGCTAACAAAGGGCTGATTACTGCGCCCTGCGGGGTTCCCTTTTCCGGTTCCCAATGATCAAGGCCGTCGATTACTCCTTGTTTCAAATACCCCTCTATTAGCTCCAGTACCCGTCCATCTGCTACCTGTTCTTTGATGTCCCTCATCAGCATGTCGTGTGAGATGGTATCAAAGTAGCTCTTTATGTCGGCATCTACCACCCATGTCTTACCGGTCTTCAACAGTGTCTCCACTCGTCTCAGGGCATCTTTACAACCCCTGCCACGTCTGAACCCGTAGCTGTGTTCCGCAAAGATTTTCTCGAATATCGGCTCCAACACATTTCTCAGAGCCGTCTGTACTACTCGGTCTTTAACCACCGGTATCCCCAATGGCCTTTTCTCTTTGCTTCCCATTTTCGGTATCCATACCCGTTTGACCGGTTTGGCTTCGTATCGGTTTTCTCTCAGTCCTTCTTGCAGCTCTTCCAGATACTTTTCTGCATTGGCTTGAAATGCCTCAATGCTCTGCTGGTCTATTCCCGCTGCCCCTTTGTTGGCTCTAACCTTTTCCCATGACGCCTTTAGGTTCTTGCCGGAATATACCTTGTCCATTAAAGCAAACCACTTGCCTCCTTTCACACCTTCTTCTAGTGCCGTCAACATGCGCTCCGTCCATACTGAAGGTTCCACCCATTTCCATTTATCCCGGTTGTGAGCGTCTCCGACTTGTTTAGATATTTCTATCACTTCCGCCGGGGTACCTTCCTTCATTATCTCTTTCACGCATCCACCTTCCTGCCTCCCTTCGCTCCATCCCGTTTCCGGGACTTCATCACTACTATGAAGGCTCTGTACTCTGCACGTTCACTTCCCCCGTGTAGGCATCCCTGATTCATGTGCGAGACCTTCAAACCATTCCGTCTCCAACCACCCTTTGCTCCCTATCATCGCTTTTACACGCTACCCCTCAGCGTGACAGGCTTCATTCCTTTTTTTTTTTTTCTTTCCAGAATGTCCGGGCTTCGCCATTAATGAGCAGGCTCGCCGTTGCAATAGGCCGAATCGAGTTCGTTATCCTACGGACTGGCTTTTCACCTCCCGTTGCTCTCCACCCCACTTCGCAGTGACGCAGTTACGTTCGGTTACAGGTCGGAGAGCGTATACCTGAAGGGGACTTCCACCCCTCCGACCTCGCACACTCTCAGGCGCACTCATACCGGCGAAAGCCGGTATCCAGAAGTTGCTGTAATTACTGGATTCCGGGTCGCGCTTCGCTTGCCCGGAATGACAAAAAAGTAATCACAACACAGTCTCTTCGCCGGTATGACGATGAGAGTGTTTGTGCAAAGCTCTGGAATCAGGGAGAACATCATGTTTAAGGATCAGACGGACCAGATATTTGAAGATATTGTCGAGACAATACATGAACCCCTTCTGGTGCTGGATTACGACTTACTGGTTCTCTCCGCCAACCGCAATTTCTATGACACCTTCCGGGTAACCCCCGAAGAAACCGTTGGCCGTCTTATCTATGACCTCGGCAACAAACAATGGGATATCCCCCGGCTGCGGACATTGCTGGAAAATATTATTTCCAAAGAAAGCAAGTTCGATAACTACGAAGTTGAACATACGTTTCCGGATATCGGGCACAAAATCATGCTGCTCAATGCCCGCCGCATCCTTCATAAAGGAATCGGCGCTCAGCTGATTCTCCTCGCGCTGGAAGACATCACGCGACGCAGTCAACTCGAAAGCTTATTGGAAGATTCGGAACAGCGCTACCGGCGACTTTTTGAAACCGCAAACGACGGGATATTACTTCTCGAAAAAAGTGCAGGAAATATAGCCCAGGCCAATCCGGCCATCATGAAGATGTTTGGTTATTCCCAAGAAGATTACATTGGGAAAAAGCTCGAGAATGTCGGCTTCCCTCCTGATAAGGGTGATATTCAGGAGATATTACATACCCTGGAGAGAGACGGCATTATTTATTACAATGACGCTCCGATAAAAACGAAGGCCGGAAAAATTATTGAGACGGATATCTATCTGGTCGACAGGGCCAGCTTGATCCAGTGTAACATCCGCGACATCACCGAGCGCAAACGGGCGGAGAATAAGATTCACCAGATCAGTGCAATCCAAAACCTCATCCTGGAGAACAGTACGCTGGGAATCGCCCTGGTGCGCAACCGGGTCTTTGAGTGGGTAAATGAACGCTTGGGGGAACTTCTCCTGCTTCCTGTGGAGCAGTTACAGGGATTTTCCACCCGTGTTATTTATCCTTCCGAGGAAGCTTACAAAGAGCTGGGGAAAATAGCTTATCCGGTCATTGCCCGGGGAGAGCGTTCGGACAATGTCCTTGAGCTTCAGCGCAGCGACGGCACGTTGTTCTGGTGCCGTTTCCTAGGCAAGGCCTTGAACCCCGCAAAACCCGCTGACGGTTCTATCTGGATGTTCGAGGACATTACCGTAAGTCAGCAATCCGCAGCTGCACTGGAGGAGAGCGAGAAAAAATATCGTGAACTTTATGATTTTTTACCGATACCGGTCTACGAGATGGATTTCGAAGCTAATATTACTTCGGCCAATCGCGCCGTTTATAAATCTTTTCGCGCAACGAAAGATGATTTCCGGAAAGGCTCTAAAGCATGGCAGCTGCTTTCACCGGAAGATATTGATAAATCAAGAAAGAATATCGAACGTCTGCTTAGCGGTGAGAAAGTAACGGATACTGAATATACCTTAATGAGGCTGGATGGATCCGTCTTTACCGCCATTGTAATTTCCAGTTTAATTTACAGCAAGGACAAACCTGTAGGTCTCAGAGGAGCTATAGTTGACATTACGGAACGCAAGGAAGCGGAAGCTTCCTTAAAGGTGAGCGAGGAACGCTACAAGGCACTGTTCGACCGGTCGCTCAATCCGGTTTTTATCCACGATTTTGCCGGTAACTTCATTGACGCCAACCAGACGGCCCTCCAATTACTGGGCTATGATCGGGAGGATATACCTTCTTTGAACTTTGCGTCACTGTTAGATACCGGGCAACTGCCGGAAGCTTTTCGGACACTGGACGAACTCAGAAAAACAGGCAGCCAAAAAGAATTCAGCGAATTCAATTTGAAGTGTAAAAACGGCACATATATTAATATGGAAACCAGAGCATCAGTCATTTATCGTGACAATAAACAGCATGCTATTCTGGGCATCGGCCGCGATATTACCCAACGCAAGCGCGCAGAGGAAGCTTTGCGGTTAAGCGAAGAAAAATACCGTTGGGTGATGGACAATATGGCGGATGTCATAACTGTCATGGATATGAATCTGCGTTTTACGTATGTCAGCCCTTCCATAATGCGTATGCGGGGATACAATGCTGAAGAGGCCACGGCTCAGACATTGGAACAGGTAATGACGCCCGAATCCCTGCGGATTGTTGCAGAGGTGTTTGAAGAAGAGATGAAACTGGAAGCCAGTGGTACGGCAGACCCCCGTAGAATGCGTATCTTGGAATTAGAACAATACAGAAAGGACGGTTCTATTGTTTTGATGGAAAACAGCCTGTCTTTTATGCGCGATGAGGCGCAGAATCCCGTGGGTATTATCTCCGTGACACGGGACATAACCGACCGCAGGCAGGCGGAGAATGCACTGAAGGAAAGCGAATAAAAATACCGCCAGGTTGTGGAGAATGCGCTGGAAACAATTTTTGTTACCCAGGAAGGCCGGATCAAATTTGCCAACCCCCTTGCCTATGAACAACTGGGCTGTCTTCCGGAAGCATTAATGGAAAAGTCTTTTGCTGAGTTCATTTGCCCGGATGACCGTCAGCCGGCAATGGAGCGGTATGGGGAAAGGATGAACCGTAAGGCCGTCCCCAATGTCAATTGTTTCCGGGTTGTTACAGCTCAGGGAGCGGTAAGATGGGTAGAAAATCATGCCCTGATGATTACCTGGGAGGGAAAGCCCGCTAACTTAAACTTTGCCACCGACATCACCGAGCGCAAACAGGCGGCAGATGATCTCCAAGAGAGCTTTGCGCGAACACGGAAGGCATTAGCGGCAACCGTTCAGGCGATATCCTTCATTGTGGAAACGAGGGACCCCTATACGGCCGGCCATCAGCGCAGGGTGGCCGATCTGGCCCGGAACATAGCCCAGAAGATGGGACTCCCCAAAGAACAGATCGACGGCATCAAGATGGCCGGAATAATCCACGATATAGGCAAAATATCCATTCCCGCAGAAATTCTGAGTATGCCGAGGAAATTATCGGACATTGAATTCAACTTCATTAAAACCCATGTGCAAGCCGGATATGATATCCTGAAGGACATCGAATTTCCCTGGCCTATTGCGAGAATGGTTCTGGAGCATCATGAACGGATGAATGGTTCGGGATATCCTCAAGGTTTAGCCGGTGACAATCTTCTTTTGGAGTCCAGGATTCTGTCGGTCGCTGATGTAGTGGAGGCCATTGCTTCGCACCGGCCTTACCGTCCCAGCCTGGGAATTGATGAGGCCTTGAAGGAGATTACCGGAAACAAAGGCGTCCTCTATGACCCCCGGGTCGTTGATGCCTGCCTGCGGTTATTCCGGGAGAAGGGCTATAAATTAGAGTGATATTTTTTATCCATCATCGCTTCCCGGTATTCCCGCTATTCCGGGAACACCACACTTGCTTTGTTAACCGAAACGGATGGGCACCATGACGCTTCCTCCGGACAGCAGGCAAATGCTCTCCCCTCCCCGGCTCACAAAACGCCGGAACCTCATATTGCTCATGTGGGCGGTCTTTCTCTTTCTTTCCGGAGCAACCTTCTTCCTGTCCGGGGCAACACACTACATTACGCCGGCGGTTATCGCGACAACCGCGAGCAGGAAATATCGGAAATCAGCCGTTCTCTCAAAGCACTGGCCAAAGAACTGAGAGTGCCGGTAATTGCCCTTTCCCAATTAAACCGCAAAGTAGAAGACCGCACCAATCGTCGCCCGCAAATGGCCGACCTGCGCGAATCCGGCGCTATTGAGCAGGATGCCGATGTTATTGCCTTTATCTACCGTGATGAAGTCTATAACAAATCGGAAGATAACCCGGAAAAAGGAACTGCGGAAATTATTATCGGTAAACAGCGCAATGGCCCTACCGGTACTGTGAAGCTTGCTTTTCTGGAAAAATTCACCACTTTCGAAAATCTCACCCACGCGGACAGCGCAGGTTAAACCATCATTCCCGGCTGGCTTGAGGGCGGTGATTCGCGGGCAAAATCAGGGTTACCCCTGGGAGCCGGACCTTACAAAATCATCACCAACATGGCTGTGATGGATTTTGAACCGCAATCAAAACGGATGCGTCTTATTGCTTTAAATCCCGGTTATTCTGTAAAAGATGTTCAGGATAATTGTGGATTCGAGCTGCTGAAAGCAGACAAGATCAGTGAAAATCATGCACCGACAGAAGAAGAACTGCACGTACTGCGTGATGTTATTGACCCCGACCGTTATGTAATCGGTAGATAAGTCAAATTTTTCTATTCATTGACTAAAATTATATTAAGGGGTCAGGCATTCACTGCTAACCCCTTTTCTTGTTGTAAATTTACCCTTCTATAAAACCTTCCCGATATTACCTGAGTAGGCTGAGGGGATATTTAATTTTACGTAGGAACCACCCTGTATTTTTTCTATAGCAAAGTAATAAATTATTTGATAAGTTAGCACAAGTGCCAAAAATGAAATGACGTCATCCTCCCTTACCTACCCTCTCTTGATGATGATTTAATGCACCTTAAGCAAGCGGCCTTCATAGCATTTTATTCTGATAAGAATTATTTAACTTCAAACTATTTTACGCTGTTGGAAAGTGTTCCACTTTTTAACAAAGTAACGGTTCCGGGAGATGACAATGGTTAAGGTAAAACATGCCATTGATGTTCTAGGAAAATGCCCGGCGGGTATCAAGGACCTCTATGAATTGACCTGAATCCGCAAGAATGGAAGCAGATTCACTATTATCATGCCGGCACGGCGCATGTTGTCGCGAATATCCAAAGCCCTGCATAGTGGCTTAATAAGGAAGGTAATATTATTTTGAAAATTAATAAATTTGTGGCTTTGATTGCCGGGTCGTTCCTGCTGGTTGCGCTGCTCGTGATGACATTGTTCTGGTCTTTCAGCCAGGTCAGGCAGGCCGCCGAGTTGCGCAAGAATACCTACGTTACAATCAAAAGCGCAAACGATTTGCTGTCGGATTTAATAGATGCCGAGACCGGTCAGCGGGGCTATTTGCTAACCGGTGACAAGTCCTTTCTGGAACCTTATTTGGCGGTGCGCGATAGCATCAAGCCCAATTTGGAAAAAATACGTCAAAGGTCTCTCAACATTGCTGCCCAAAAACACTTGGTTGTATTGACTCCTTTGATAGATGCCAAATTGGCATATCTGTCCCAAAACATTGAGTTGCGCCGCAACAATAAAATGCCTGCGGCAATAGCGAATGTACGCGGTGTGCATGGCAAACCCCTGATGGATTCTATCCGTCAAGAAATTAAGGGCGTTATCAAGATAGAGGAAGGCTTGCTTGTTCAGCGTGAAGCCGAGTTCCAAAATAAGATTTCTCATATGCTTATCATCATGACTATAGTTAGCCTGTTTCCACTGCTGTTTTCACTGGTGTTCATCTATTCGATCTATCGTAATATACAACAGAAGGTCAATGATTTGGCTAATCTTGAAACAAAGCATTTGCTGGAGGTTCAGGAGGAGACGAATAAGCAGCTGCACCACACAAACATCACTTTACAGGTCAGCGAGGAGAAGCTTGCAGTTACGCTCAGCTCCATCGGCGATGCCGTGATCACCACCGATGTCGAAGCGTGTGTTACGCGCCTGAATCCGATTGCTGAAGAGCTTTGCGGATGGACGCAGGCGGAAGCCATAGGCCGTCCGGTGGACGAAATTTTTCACATAATCAACAAAGATACCCGTAACCCCGCCACTATCCCGATAATGGCAACTCTGGCAAATGGCACTATACAGGGCTTGGCTAACCACACCGTACTGATTGCACGCAATGGCAGCGAGTGTGATATCGCCGACAGTTGCGCCCCGATTCGCGACCGCGAAGGTCATGTGATCGGCGCCGTGCTGGTGTTCCGCAATGTCAGCAAGGAATATAAGGTGCAGCAGGCCTTGCGCGATAGCGCCGCGCAGATACAGACGATTCTCAATACCGTAGCGGACGGCATTGTCACTCTCCATGGCCGCGGCGGCATGGTCGAGACGGCTAACCCGGCCACTGAGCAAATGTTTGGCTATACCGCAGCAGAACTCGTCAATCAAAGCTTCAGCTTAATAATACCCGAGTTTACGCTAGAGCAGCGCAATGGTTCCCTCGAACATTACAGGGCGAGCGATGAGGCGCGCGCCGTCGGTCTTGGACGCGAGGTCACCGGCCGGCGCAAGGATGGCAGTTGTTTCCCGTTGGAGGTAGCCGTAAGTGAAATGTGGCTGGGTGGCGAACGTCACTTCACAGCAATTTTGCGTGATGTAACAGCCCGCAAGCAGGCGGAGGAAGAGCTGTTCAAGGCAGGTGCTTTGCAGAGCGCGATATTCAACAGCGCCAATTTCTCGAGTATCGCCACCGACGCGAAAGGCGTCATTCAGATCTTCAACGTTGGCGCCGAGCGGATGCTGGGCTACACGGCTGCCGAAGTAATGAACAAGATCACCCCGGCTGACATTTCT